>WQTS01000092.1 GCA_009786185.1 Bacteroidota bacterium | reverse complement strand
CTAAATAAAGCCCCCCCCCCAACATAGTAATGAGCCAACCAAAAGTATCAAGCGAATAATAGAAACCAAAACGCATCCATCTAACTATTCCCTTAATAATGAGTGCATAAACTATTTGTACTCCTCCAATTATTAATGCAAAATAAAAAAGTTGCATGTCAGTCATGATAAGCCCTAAATTCTTAAATGGCTGTAACCATACCCAATCTACTTTTAGCAATTGGATTCCAAAGAATGTACCGCTCATAAATCCGAAAATAATAGTTCCGATACCAAAATAGGTTGCCAATTGCCCGGCAGTGCGCATAAAACTGTCTTTCGAACGTCTTAAAAAGAAAGAAGCTGCGAGAAAAATTAAGCCATAGCCTGCATCGCCCAAACAAAGCCCGAAGAAGATGATGTAAAAGGGCGCAAAGAATGGCGTAAAGTCGAAAGCGTTATAATTGGGTTTATCATAAAGATCTGCAATCAATTCGAATGCTCTGAAAAAGCGATTGTTTTTTAGTTTAATAGGTGGATTATCTTCCGGAGTAGGCTCGGCAACGTTAAAATAGATAGCTTCTTTTTGTAAAACCTCGGTTGTTTGCAGCTCATTTTCAGCAGGAACGTAACCTTCCAATATCATTAATTTTTCTCCTGCTGCCGTGTCGCCGCTCAATTCCACTTTTTCAAAATTGATATGATCTTTTACTTTCTTTTCGTTGTAACGCAACGTCTCAATAGTCTCTTGCGCAATTTTAGCTAACTCTTGTTCTATCTCTTTGTGTCGAACATCAATAACCTTCAAATCTTTTTTCCATTCTGAAATTGATTTTTCAGAAAGTCGAATATGTTCCGCTTCAATAGGCGGTATGGCAGGATTTTGAGTAAAAGTAGCAAAGTAGAGTTGTGAGCCTCTTTGAGTTAATTTTACAGCATTGTAATCCTCAATCCATTGCGGATCAAATTTCGATTTGGAAACGACATGAAAATTCATGTACCAACCTTTTTTTTCGAGACGGTAAATATTTTCCGGCTCAAAGTCACCCAAAGGAATAATTCTATCTATCTCTTTTTGAATGCCTTGTTTGTCTAAAGTTAACTTGTCTTTTTCATTAAACAAAGATTCTACTGTTTCCAAAATTAACTCTCCAATTGCTTTTTTATCTGCCGGCTTCAGCTCTTTAGTTTCATTTTCTTCATTAACATTGGTTAGATTTCTGATAGCTTCTTGGTAACGTTTTTCACGACTTATCCAATCTGCAATCCCACTTTCTTCCGAAAATGCACCTAACTGTTTTTGCACAATGTGAACAATGCCTAATTCTCTTAATTTTAACAAAAAAGAATGATAATCTTTATGATAAATCAAGAAATCGTATTTTTTCATTTTTGCAATCATGCTACCTCCTCCTTTCTTTGCATTTTTTCAAGGTTCGTTCTCATAATTTTTTGAGAAGCTTTAGAAAGACTTTCCTCATCTTCCAAGTACCTTTTTATTTTCCTTATGGCATCTGAATATCCGGGAATTTGCACTTTCTCAAATAGATTCACTTTTTGAGTGGTTTTTTTACGTGCATATTCAAGTTGCTCTAATTTAAGCTGTTCTATTTCTGCTCTGATGCCTCTTTCAGCCAATTCTTTGAGTAGAGAAATGCCATCGGAAAACCAAATGGGAGAATTGAAGCGACTGTAAGGCTTTTCTTCAAACTCTACACTTCCGAAAAGCGGAAGAAGCACTCCTGCAACCTTTTTAGTTTCAATGGTGATATCTTTCACAGTGATAAGTTCGGGGCTGAACTCATTCCATAAACTTGCCAAATGATCGTATTTTTTCATTTGTTGGTCAAGTTCATCTCTCAATTCATGAAAACGATCTTTGGTTCGTTTCACTTCCATTCTTAAAGCGCTTTCTTTACTCTTAATAGTTGGCAATGCACGTACCCTTACCTTCAATTGCTTTTCGAGCGATTGGAGCGAAGTTTTGTTATATTGAAATTTTATTGCCATTTATATAGTGATTTGATAGTTATTTATTTTGAATTTTAAATTTTGAATTAAATTTGAAAGTTTAAGATGTTCGGCATAATTTATAATTCAAAATTTTTAATTGGATTTAGGCCAATGTTTTTCTATAAACTCAGCTCTGATGTTTACTTCATCCGGAGAGAAATATTTTGCAAAAAGTCCCCAAGCTACATCTAACATTTCGGTAGTATCTAAAGTTACATCAATCGCCAAAAGGTTACGTGCATAATCTTTTGCAAAGGCTAATGTACGCTCGTCATATTCGGTAAGGTCAAACCCGTTTTCCATTTTGGTACGGGCGTTCGATGCATCGGCGTATAAACGCACGGCAGCATTCATTACTTGTGAGTGATCTTTTCGAGTTTTCTTTCCTATTACCAACTGTTTTAAACGCGATAAAGAACGGAATGGGTCAATAATTACTTTTCCGGTATCGCTATCGCGGCGTAAATAAAGCTGACCCTCAGTAATATATCCGGTATTATCAGGCACAGCGTGGGTAATGTCTCCACCGGATAATGTGGTTACGGCAATAATGGTAATGGAACCTCCGTCAGGGAATTGTACCGCTTTTTCATAAATTTTCGCCAAATCGGAGTATAATGAGCCGGGCATAGAATCCTTTGAAGGAATCTGATCCATACGGTTCGATACAATCGCCAGCGCATCAGCATAGTTAGTCATGTCGCTTAATAGCACCAACACTTTTTCATGTTTTTCTACCGCAAAATATTCTGCCGCAGTAAGCGCCATGTCAGGAATTAATAATCTTTCTACCGACGGGTCTTCAGTAGTATTAATGAACGAAACGATGCGGTCTAACACGCCGGCATTGCTAAATGTATTTTTAAAATACAGATAATCGTCGTTTGTCATTCCCATACCGCCCAAAATAATCTTATCTGATTGTGCGTGAAGTGCTACCAACGCCATTACTTCATTATAAGGCTGATCCGGGTCTGTAAAAAACGGAATTTTTTGTCCGGTAACCAACGTGTTGTTCAGGTCAATGCCGGGGATTCCGGTAGCCAACAATTCCGAAGGTTGTTCGCGGCGCACCGGATTTACCGATGGCCCTCCAAGTTCTACCTCTTTGCCTTCCGGTAGCGGTCTTCCGTCAATCGGCTCTCCGTACGCATTGAAAAATCTGCCCACTAACTGATCGCCAACTTTAAGGGCAGGCGCTTTCCCCATAAAAATTACTTCCGCATTGGTGGGAATCCCTTCTGTTCCGCCAAAGATTTGAAGGATTACTTCATCGCCTTCAATTTTTACTACCTGCGCCGAACGTCCGGCAACAGAAGCTAATTCTTCGTTGGTAACGCCTTGTGCTTTCAAAGAACAAGTTGCTTTTGTAATTTTTGTAATCTTTGTGTATATTTTTTGAAATGCTTTAGACATGTTATTTTATTTTAAAGGGTTATGTTATAATTATGAATTTTAAGTTTTGAATTCAAAATTCATAATTCAAAATTTAATTACCTGCTTCTACTTTTGGCTGTTCTTCCAACGCTTCCTCCAATTGTTTCTTGTAACGATTAAATTCATCACTTTCAAAATGCGAAAAGTTCATTTGCTTACAAATATTAATGATCTTACGGAAATATGTACCCACATCATTAAAATGCTCGAAGATAAAATCTATGTGGCAAATACCAATTACCAAGTCTAACATATAGCGTTGACGATACATCGGCGTGTTGGTATCTACTTCGTCGAATGCATCTTGCTGTAGAATTACAAAGTCAATAAGCTCCGATTTCCAAAAAGTTTGATGATATTCAAGAGGTACGCCATCATCTCCCAAAATATTAATCTGTTCCGCAATTTCTTTTCCTTTTATCATTCGGGATTTAATATAGTGTACTTTCTCTATCCAATCGGGGCTCATGTATTCGGCAATATATGCCTGAAATTCAGGATACTCAAGATATTTTGAGTAAGAATCCAGCACATTGATAGCGGGGTAGCGTTTTTTATCTGCGCGCTCTTGTTCCAGAGCATAGAAACAACGTGCCACTTTTTTAGTATTCTCAGTTACAGGCTCTTTTAGGTTACCACCGGCAGGCGATACGGTTCCGATAAAAGTAATAGAACCCGGTTCACCGTTATTCAATATTACATATCCGGCACGGCTATAGAAATTGGCAATAATTGCCGACAAATCCATCGGGAAAGCATCCGGACCGGGAAGTTCTTCCAAACGATTCGACATTTCGCGCAATGCTTGTGCCCAACGGGAGGTAGAATCTGCCATCAATAAAACTCTTAAGCCCATGGCTCTGTAGTATTCTGCAATTGCCATTGCCGTATAAACGGAAGCCTCTCTCGCTGCCACCGGCATATTAGAAGTATTCGCAATAATAATTGTTCTTTCCGATAACTTTCTTCCGGTATGAGAATCAATAAGGTGTGGATATTCGGTGAAGATTTCCACTACTTCGTTGGCACGTTCTCCACAAGCTGCAATAATTACGATGTCTGCTTTGGCTTGTTTTGCAATGGTGTGCTGCACAACTGTTTTGCCTGTTCCAAAAGGTCCCGGAATAAATCCTGTGCCTCCTTCAACAATCGGGTTTGCCGTATCAATAGGGCGGTAGCCTGTTTCCATCAGTCTAAACGGACGTGGTTTTTCTTTGTAAGCGGTAACGGCTTTTTTTACAGGCCATTTTTGAATCATGTTTAATTTATGGTCATTTCCGTTGCTATCGGTTAAAACCACAACATCGTGCAAGATATTGTATTCTCCTTTTGCAACAATCTCTTTCACAGTGTATTTTCCTTCAAAAGCGAAAGGAACCATGATTTTTAGCTTTTGGTGATTTTCAATCACTTCTCCCAGCCAATCACCTGCAGAAACTACTGTATTTGGAGTTACCAAAGGAGTAAAGTCCCACAGTTTCTCGGTGTCGAGAGGGTAGGTATAGTCTCCGCGTTTAAGGAAAACGCCTTGCATTTTATCAAGGTCATTTTGCAAACCGTCATAATTGCGAGAAAGCATTCCGGGGCCAAGCGTAACTTCCAACATGTGGTTTACAAACTCAACAGCATCGCCAACTTTCAACGAGCGGGTACTTTCAAAAACCTGTACGTATGCATTTTTTCCGATTACCTTAATAACCTCCGACATCAGCCGGGTATCATCTGCAATAATGTAACAAATTTCGTTTTGAGAAACCGGTCCATCTACTTCAACCGTAACTAAGTTAGATACGATACCAGTTACTATTCCTTTTGTCGTCATCATATATTATTATCTTTTAGTTGTTTTAAAATTTTTGTGTAGTTTATCGTTGTTTTTCAGTGTATTTACAAGATTTCTAAATATTTCGCCGCCTTTTTCATTATCTAAAAGCCTCCAACGCTCAATAATTTGCAATTTGAAAAGATAGCCCATAATTTTTTCTATATCAAAATAATGAAAGAAAGTGCGGTCATCAATCCATTCCCACAAAAGCGTATCAATACGTTGTTCTTTTTCTAACAAGTCGGATACCTCATCAATCTCGCGGATAGATTCGTAATAATCAATAAATTCCATTAAAGTATGTCCCGGATTTTGCGAAGTGCGTAAAAGTTGCGCCACTTCATTGTCTCCAACAATTAAATAATCATACTCAATCTCTTCACGGCGTGCCGATAAAGCAGTTAGCACATTACGAATATTCATATTTAATTCCGACCATTCTTTTAAAAACTTGTTATAGGTTTTATTCAACAAATAATTATAATATAATGTTGATAAATGGTCTTCCCAAAATATCTTGGGCGTTTCTTCATGCTCTAAATAATCTTGAATAAAGATATGTAGATAATCGGGATATCTTTTATTCCATTTACGATCTTCATCTTTCACGGAATCAACCATATCTATGATTTCTTCTTGTGAATAATTTGCTTGGTCGTTGAATGCCATATTCTCTTCTCCATATTTTAAATATGACAGAAGATTATCGTTATCATATTTTAAGAAGAGTTTTTTAACCACTCTTTTGTCCCACCATGAAAGCAAAGCATTCAACTCACTTTTGAATTCGCGTGTGGAATATACTTTCTTGTGTTCATCAAAAATTAAATCAGGTAAACCGGATATAAATGCGTAATAATTCATAATGCTTTAGAACAAAAGGTCAATAAGTTGAGGGCGGAGAAATTCTTTGAAGTATTCAACAAACTCTTCTTCTCCGAAATTGATCTTATAAGTACCGTCGGCGGGCGCAATGGCAAAAGCATGTTTTTTGCCGCTTACCTGTTCTATTTTAACTCCTTTATCTAAAAGTTCTTTTGCGTTGGCTTCAAAATAATTTTTCAATGCGTTTGCATCTTCCGTACCGATGGTGAGTTGTTCTTTTTTGGGCCATTCGGCAACCAACTTCAAGATAATTTTTTGCATAAAATCGGGTTGATCAAATGCAGTTTTCACACTTGAGTTGGCTAATTTGTTGGTCAACAAATTGGCAATCTCCGATTTTAGCGCATCAACAGCCTGAGCGGCATAAAGTTTGAGTTCGGCTTCTGTGTTTTTCTTTAAATCGTCGGCTTGTTTGTGAGCTTTATTTATCACTTCTTTCACTTCCTCTTGCGCGCCCTCCAACATTGCTTTTCTGCGGTTTTGCGCATCCTCTATGAGCCTTTCCGCTTCTTGATTACCTTTTTCAACACCTTCCAAATAAAGTTTTTCCGTGAGTTCCTGAATTTTAGCTTCCATTATTATTATTTTATGATTTTTGCCTTAAAAACGCGCAAAAATAAATTTTATTTTGGCAAAAAAAATATCGTGAGAGGGGGTATAATTTAAAAAATTTCATATCTTCAACAAGCTGTTTTTTCGTTTTTTTGCCATAAATTTTCCGATTTTGCTTGGCGAAAGTATAATGATAGGAAAGATTAAGATGAATTATTTGCTGAAATGGATAACTTGGGGACTGAAGTGCAGATATAGGGATTTGAAGTGTGGTTGTTATTGCGAATGCTATTTCGATTTGAGATATTTAAAAAAATATAGATATTTGCCGCGAAAAAATTAAAAACCATTTTATGAACACAAACAAACAAATTTTAACGACGATGTTTGCAGTCATCATTATTGCTGCTACAACTATTTTTACAGGCTGTAACAAGTATAAGGCAGAAGTAACCGGTGTTACTGTATGCCCTATTGCTGAAATGGTGCGTGTGGGTAATAATACTTTTTTTACTGAACTTCTTACTTATTCTCCGGAGACGGGTGCACCTGACTTTTCTGTGACTTGGACATCCGGTAAACCGAGCGTTGCCACTGTTAATAGCAGAACCGGTATAGTAAATACTCATGCCGTTGGAGAATCTGTAATTACTTGTGTAACTAAAGACGGCGGTTTTAGCGCTTCAGCAACCGTAATTGTTAATCCAATTGAAATAGACGATGATTATGCGACAATCGTTCCAAGTTTTTACTTTGGAAATACAAAGATAAATGATGAAACAATAGATATAGGTAAGCTGGTTACCGTAAAATACCATTCAAGAAACAAAATTGTATATTCGATAGATGAAACGTTCAAATTACCTCGAACAGGAGGCTATATGGAACTTTCACTAAAAGCTGACATTCCTACTGATATAACAAAAATGGAAGGATACAATAGATTCAATGCTGTTTGCGAGGCAAATCTGACTATAGGAAAGACGTCGGCTCCTACAATCCTTCATTTAGATGGAACCTTCACTCCGGGTGGTGAACTTAATTTGATTATTACCTTCAAAAATCTTCCTAATATGGAAGATGTTACTCTTAATTTCAAAGCAAGAGGAACCTATAAAATAGATTGTTAATTACGATAAAAAACTATAACCCTAAAATTTATTTTATGAAAAAGATCACTATTTTCTTAATTGTAGCCATCGCATCGCTTGGTTTATTTGCACAAAATGCTGAAGAGCCTTCTTTTATTGGAGAAGCATTACTACTTAATGCAGATGGAACTACTTCTCTTTTAGAAAAACAGACTGTTCAAGTTACAGTCCAATCTACCGGATTTAGTCTTCACCAAAAGATGGTGTTGAACGGATGTTGCGCCGGAATTAGAACCGAAGCAGGAAAAATACAACTCATTGTACGTGCGGTGGATAACAATTCAGACCCTTTATCTATTATTCGGGTCATTAAATTTGATGCTAAGAAAAAGAATCGCAAAGCAGAATTAGCTTCTACCGGCTGGGGTGGATCCAAAAGTGGTAAAATGAAATTGGTCCCCTTTACCGGCGCAAAATTTGGAACAAGTTCTTATTTACTTACAATTCCTAATATTGGTCCCGGCGAATATGGTATTATCGTTACCAATCCGAATATGAGAGATGAAAAGATAACTGTTGTTTCATGTTTTGGAATTGATTAATAATTAGTGTTTTAAATATATATATGTCAATAGTAGTTTCCAACGTTTCAAAACTTTACGGTACGCAACGCGCTTTAAATAACGTGAGCTTTGAAGTAAATAAAGGAGAAATTGTGGGTTTTCTCGGTCCCAATGGCGCCGGAAAATCTACCATGATGAAAATAATCACTTGCTTCATTCCACCCACAGAGGGCGATGTTTCTGTGTGTGGCTTCGATATTTGGAACGATTCGATTGAGGTACGAAAACGTATCGGGTATCTTTCGGAAAGTAACCCGCTTTATTATGATATGTATGTGCGTGAATTTTTAGAGTTCATCGCAGGGATTTATCATGTAAAAAATACCAAACAACGTATTGAAGAAGTGATTGATATGACACGCTTGGAAATTGAGCAGCATAAAAAAATCGGCGCCTTGTCTCGCGGGTACAAACAACGTGTAGGTTTAGCCCAAGCATTGATTCATGACCCCGAGGTGTTGATTTTAGATGAACCTACTACCGGTTTAGATCCAAACCAGTTAGTTGAATTTAGAGAATTAATTCGCCAATGTGGAAAAAAGAAAACCGTGTTGCTTTCTACGCACATTATGCAAGAAGTAGAAGCGATGTGTAACCGTGTTATTATCATTAACAAAGGAAATATCGTAGCAGACAATTCCATGCAAGATCTTAAAGAAAAAGTGACCTCATTCAGAAAAACTAAACAAGGTCACGAGCTTTCTATGGAAGAAGTGTTCCATTTTTTAACAAAGCCTTGAACCGTGATTTTCACAAGATTTGCAAGATTTACGGGATTATAATCTTGTAAATCTTATTAATCTTACTAAAATCCAAGTTCAGACTAAAGCGCAAATTCCCTTCCCGCACGCAAGCACGCCAAATTCACATTCACAATCTCTTCACCTTTGCGAGCAAAAATCTCAGCAACGGCGTTTTCAATATCCTCAAAAGGAATAGCAATATGTGGAGAGGCAGCTCCAAGAATTACCATGTTAGCAGAGCGAGCTGAACCTAAGTCTTTTGCAATTTTATCAGCATTAATGACCACTTTCCTCGGCAATTTATCCAATTCGGCATAGATTTTTTCAGGGTCAGGATAATTGCTTGTATTAATAAACGGTTGGTCGTTAGTTATTAACCATCCTTCTTTTGAGAGCCATGGCAAATAGCGCAACGATTCCATCGGTTCTACCGAAATAATCAAATCGGCTTGCCCTTTGGGAATTAAATCCGATGCAATTTCGTGGTCTGCCAAACGGAAATGCGATTGCACATCACCGCCACGCTGGCTCATGCCGTGTACTTCAGCTTGTTTGAGTGTTAATCCTTTTTTTACAGCGGCATAGCCAATAATCGAAGCAATGGAAAGAATGCCTTGTCCGCCTACGCCCGCTAAGATAATGTCAATTTTCATAAAGATTATGGTTTGATTATTAATTACTTCAGACTAAATTCTGCAATTTGTGTTTTCAATAACTTGTTTTCATTTATTAGATTTTGAATTTCAAGAAGAATTGATTCAGGATAGTGATTGTTTATAGTAAAATTTTCACAACTTACTTGCCCTTTGTTTTCTTTAACATTGTTGTTAATAACACTATCATTTGCGAAATAAGAAAAGTCTTTGTCGAATATATTACACACCTTATCCATCAATAAAAAATCAATTTTCTGAGAATTGCCAGATTCAATATTATGCAAGGTTGTTTGTGAAACGCCTAATTGTAGTGCTAATTCGTTTTGAGACATTTTTTGTTTTTCTCTTAGCTGTCTGATTTTTATACCAATACTCATAATTTTAATAAAAACATATTTGCATGCAAATAAACATGAATTTATTTAATTGCATGCATACAGATAAAAATTAAGCCGATTTATCCTAAACTTTCAGAGGAAAATAACATGTTCCTTTTATTCACAAAGCTAAAAAAAATATTTATTTTTAAATTAAATTAATTCATTTATAAATAGATAGATATTTATTACACTTTATTTTTGCCCTGTTGCAACAAGCGTTTGCCCAACCGCTTAAAATTTGGGCAAATTATGCAAGTTTTGCTTTTAACCGTAACATGTCAAATAAAAGAAAAGCCGAGCTAAGGCAATGCCTCAAAAAAGAGGAAAACAGGCACACCGTTAAAAACCAAACTTGCAACATGCACAGGTAAGGTAGCTCATAGCCCATGTGCAAGTGGTTTAGTTAAAATGAGCAAACCGAGAGTTGTCATACTAAAATGGTATGAACTTCCTGCGGGCTGCGGCAAAGTGGAAATAAATCTATTTTTTAAAATTTATTATTTATGAAAAAATTACAATTAAACAAAGAAACGATTGCGCGGCTAAATAATCCGGATGAAATTTACGGAGGGGAAAAATATACCGAGGCACAAACGTGCGGTACATGCGCGTTTGAAGAGATAACTTGTGCTCCTACTCCCAAAATGAGGTGCGATAGGATTCCAGGTGGTGGACATGACATTGTAGTATGGTAATTTTCATTATAATGCTGTTTGAAAAGTAAAAAACTAATTACGATTTAAACAGCATTATTTTCACGAAAATCAGATATCATATATTTTGTTTTTATACATTAACAAATAAAAAAATATCTTTGCACATTAAAATGACTTCTTATGAAAATAAAGTTTTTAAAATTTATTGCAGCTATGCTACTATTAATAGTAGCAGTTATTGCTTGTAAAAAACCTGTTGATGGCGTAAGTCTTGATAAATCCACACTGTCACTTTCTATTGGAAAAACAGTAACCTTAACAGCGTCTATAGTTCCCAAGAATGCCGGTAACAAAGCCGTAAATTGGAGCACCAGCAATAGTAATGTAGCCACCGTAACAGATGGCTTAATAACCGGAGTTGGCGTAGGCACGGCAACCATTACGGTTACTACGCAGGATGGCGGACGTAGGGCAACCTGCCTTGTAGCCGTTGCTCAACCAATTGAGCTGGAAATGATATGGGTAGAAGGTGGAACATTTACAATGGGTTGTACTGATGAGCAAATTGGCAGTTGTTTTGAGAACGAAATGCCACTCCAACAGGTTACATTAAGTAGTTTCAGCATAGCCAAGTATCCTGTAACTCAAAAACAATGGGAAAGTATTATGGGAAATAATCCCGGCTATCCTATAGATGAGAACCGGCCTGTTGGAGGTGCAACTTTGAGTAATATGCATAGATTTATTAAGATATTAAACGAGGTTACCGGTAAAAGCTACCGTTTGCCTACGGAAGCGGAGTGGGAATATGCGGCACGCGGAGGCAACAAAAGTAAAGAATATAAATACAGCGGTAGTCATGAGTTTGATGAAGTAGCTTGGCATAGCAGCAATAGCAATGGCATTGCCCATCCTGTAGGTACAAAAAAACAGAATGAATTGGGGGTTTATGACATGAGTGGGAATGTGTGGGAATATTGTAGTGATTGGTACGGCACTTATATAGGTGGTTCACAAACCAATCCTACGGGACCTACCGGAGGCTCTGGTTATGTGATACGTGGTGGTGGCTTCAATGTTTCCGCATTACGCTGTCGGGTTTCAGCTCGATTGGAGTCTCCCGGATTTGATTCTCAAGCTATAGGTTTTCGCCTTGTTCATCCTTAATAATCGAACTACGATTGCCTGAACCTTAATTTATTCTTTTTTTGGTTACCAAAATAAAAGATTGAAGGGCTTAAGGATTAAAAAATTATTTATTCACCTTCTGTACAAAAAGTCTTGTAATTTTTAATTGATAAAATTAACAATCTAATACTTCTTTGGTAGCTAATAATAGATGTAAGCAGAGTTGTATTTTGCAAAATTTAACATGTTTAATTTAAAATAGTTATGAAAAAAAAGATAGACGAAATAACCCAAATTCTAAAATCTGAGATTGCTCCTGATATTGGTATATTAACAGGACTTGGCGGGCAAATGCTCTTTTGCAGTAAATTGAGTGCGCATAAAGAAATATCGCAAAGTTGGTTAGCACATTTGCGCAATGTTTTGGAAGAAAGACTCATGGATGAAAGCTACCGTTCTACTCACTGTAGCGGGCTTGCCGGTATTGGCTGGTTATACGAGTATCTCAGTCAAAGAAAAACGATAGACTACGATACCAATGCACTTTTAGAAGAATTTGATTTCTACCTTGAAAAGGCGCTCAAAATATTTATGACAGACAAGTATTATGATTTCTTACACGGCGCGGTAGGAGTGGCGCTTTATTTTACAAAAAGAATTATCAAGAAAAAAGAGTTGCTTTATGTATTAAATTCATTTTTAGAAGATTTAGAAGCAATAAGTATTTCGCAAGAAGATGGAGCCATAAAATGGATATCCACTCTAGGCAATCATGATCCCAAATGGGGGTACAATATCTCTTTATCTCACGGCATGGCAAGTATCGTAGTAATTTTGGCAAAACTGTATAAAATAAATGGAATTGATAGAGGAAAAACGGAAAAACTGCTGCGTGGAGCTGTAAAATATGTTCTTGCCCAAGAAATTGACAAAGACAAATATGGGAGTCATTTTACAAATTTTGCATTAGAAAGCACATCTACCATTCATAAGAGTCGCTTGGCATGGTGCTACGGAGATTTGGGAATTGCTTCCGCTCTGTATCAGGCAGGTATAGCTTTACAAGAAAATACTTGGATAAATAAAGCATTAGAAATATTTCTATTTACTATCACAAAAAGACAGAATTTGAAAGATAGTCTTGCTATAGACGCTGCTTTGTGTCATGGCACTGCCGGTATTGCGCACATTTTTTATCGTATATGGTGGAACACAAAACTACCTGAATTTAAGTCTGCTGCCGGCTACTGGTTTAACCAAACGCTGAAAATGGCAAAATTGGAAGATGGTTTAGCCGGTTATAAAGTTTTTGAAGCGTTAGATGGTGATCCTAAATGGGTAAGCCGGTACGGGCTTTTAGATGGTATTTCCGGCATCGGTTTGGCGCTACTTACTTATTATTATGAAATGGAGCCAGAGTGGGATGAATGTTTGTTGTTGTCTTAACCTTTATAGCTTATTAATAAAAAACTTCACATATCTCCACTAATAAAGATTTTTATGCTATTTTCGCTGCAACTTTGTCAAAATAAAGTTAACTCTTAATACTCAAATACTTAAAAAGTAAAATCTTGCAACATTCTTCTCGTTTTTACAAAAAACTCTCCGGTACATTTACATTCCTTTTCTTCATTTGGTTGATGTTTTTCTGTACGTTTACGTTGGGAAAATATCCGCAAGAAGGAATTTTATGGCTTTTAGAGCGATTAAATCAATTTTTGGCAACTATTTTACCGCCAGGCATGCTGTACGGTTTTATTAGCAATGGCGTGGTAAATGGGGTAGGGAGCGTATTGGCATTTTTACCAAACATATTGATACTCTTCTTTTTTATGTACATGTTTGAAGAAAGCAACTATCTTACGCATGTTGCGGAATTGTTAGACCACTTAATGCATAAAATAGGTTTGCACGGCAATTCCGTAGTTCCTTTATTAATGGGATTTGGCTGTAATGTGCCGGCAATACTTGCCACTAAAACCATTCCCGATACAAAACGGAAAATTTTAACTATGTTGCTCATTCCCTTTATGTCGTGCAGCGCTCGCTTGCCGATTTTGGTACTTTTGGTAGGTACTTTTTTCCCGCAATACCCTCTTCTCGTTATCTTTGGTTTATACGCTTTTACCATTATTATGGCAATTATTACGGCAATTTTATTGGATAGACTGTTTTTTAAAATGCCGATAGATTTGACACCGGTAGAAGTATTACCGTTACAAAAACCAAAGCTCAAAAGGGTACTTTTACTTACCTGGAATGCCGGTTATGAATATCTAAAAAAAATTGGTACTGTGGTACTTATTGCCATGATGGCGATTTGGTTTTTAAGTAATTTTCCGCAAAATGATGCAATACAAGCTAACAATCAAATAGCCTACCAATACTTTGCTGAAAGCAACACAGATAGTTTTCAAGACAACACTTACTTAGCTCGTTTCGGACGTTTTATAGAGCCTGCCTTACGTCCGTTAGGTTTCGATTGGAAGATGAGTGTTTGTTTAACCACCGGTTTGGCAGCCAAAGAGTTTATTGTGGGTACGATGGCTATTTTGTATCATGCAGGAGAAGATGACCTCGAAAATCCGCACATTGGTACGCATTTAAAAAACTCAGGCGCCTTTACGATTCCTGTGGCGCTTTCGTTCTTGGTGTTTGCCATGTTGTATATGCCGTGTGTTGCCACTATTTATGCTATAAGAAGAGAAAGTGGTTCGTGGAAATGGGCGTTATTTTCTGTAGTTTATTCCATTGCATTGGCGTGGATAATCTCGTTTGTTGTGTTTCGGGTGGCTAATTTTGTATTTTAAGACGAGGCGCCCATCATTGCCCTAATTACCCTTTCAATTTGTTCATCCGTCAAATCATAATATACCGGCAAGCTAATCTCTCTAGCATAATTGTCGTAAGCCACCGAAAAATCTTGAATATTATATCCGGCGCTTTTATAAAAACTCAGCATTGGAAGCGGGATGAAGTGAACATTTACCGAAATATTTTGCATGGCAACTTGTTGAATGATGGCATCACGTTCGTTTTCGGTAGTGTTTTTTATGCGTAAAGGATAAACATGGTAGGAGGATTTTTTTGTATCTGTTTCAAAAATAGGAATTTCAAAACGTTTGTCTTTAGAAAAAGCTTCCGTATATTTGTCAAAAATATACTTCCGTTTTAACAACATATCATTTTCGTAACGTTCTAATTCTACCAAACCTATAGCGGCAAGAATATCGGTCATATTACATTTATATCCGGCTTCGCAAACATCGTAGCGCCAATTTCCGATTTGTGTTTTGGCTAATGCATCTTTGCTTTGTCCATGTAATGATTTTATACATAGTTGTTTGTAAATTTCTTCGAGATTAAATGGTTCAGGTAAATTCAAACAGATGGCGCCTCCTTCGGCAGTAGTGAGATTTTTTACGGCATGAAACGAAAAAACGGTTACATCGGTCAAAGCGCCGGTACGTTTGCCTTTATAAATAGCGCCAATGGAATGTGCTGCATCAGAAAGAATTAAGATACGCCCCAGTTGTTTTTGTGTTAAAGTACGTGGCGTAAACTTTTTTCTAATATTTTCATTGCTAGCCAATTGATTTAGCTCATCATAATCACAGGGCAAACCTGCAAAATCTACCGGAATAATTACTTTCGTTTTTTCGGTAATAGCTTTTTCAATGTTTTGAATATTAATGTTAAAATCATTGGCATTTACGTCCACCATTACGGGTTTTGCACCGCAATGCACCACCACGTTAGCTGTGGCGCAATAGGTATATGCCGGCACAATTACTTCGTCGCCTTCTTGCACGCCGAACCAGCGCAACATGAGTTCCAAACCTGCAGAAGCGGAATTTAGACACACAACTTTATCAACACCAACATACTGAGCAATACGTTTTTCAAACTCTTTGGTGCGGGGACCTGTAGTAATCCAGCCCGATTGTAGGGCAGAGATAACTTCGGCAATGGTTTTATCGTCAATGCGGGGAGGGGAAAAGGGGATGGGAGGGAGGTTATGTGTCATATTTTTTGGTTTTTGGTTGTAGAGACGCATTGCAATGCGTCTCTACAATATTTACAATCTATCCTCCATTGCTTGCTGTACATCCTTATGTTCCGGATAATCTAACGAATAATGTAACCCTCGGCTCTCTTTTCTGTCTATAGCGTTATGAATAATAAGATACCCCACATTGATCATGTTACGCAGTTCGCAAATTTCAGGGATAAGAATAGATTTTTTGTATAACTCTTCGGTTTCTTTATATAATAAAAACAAACGGTCTAATGCTCTTTGTAAACGTAAATTAGAGCGTACAATGCCCACGTAGTTAGACATAATCGCTTGTAGCTCTTTTTTAGATTGGGTAATCAAAATCATCTCTTCATTCAGTACAGTGCCGGAGGTATCCCATTCAGGAACTTCGTGGCAATAATGGATATTTTCAAATTTTTCTACTGCTTTCAAGCAAGCTCTGTGTGAAAATACTAATGCTTCTAATAATGAATTGGAAGCCAGACGATTGGCGCCGTGTAAACCGGTAGAGGCACACTCTCCCGAAGCATAAAGATTGTGGATGGTGGTTTCGCCCCAATCGTTGGTAGTAATGCCGCCGCACGAATAATGTGCCGCAGGAACCACCGGAATCATATCTTTGGTAATATCAATGCCGATGCTTAAACATTTGGCGTAAATATTAGGAAAATGATCAAAAATTTCACTTTTTTTAATTTTTGTAGCATCTAACCAAATGTGTTCTTTTCCACTCAGTTTCATTTCGTTGTCAATGGCACGCGCTGTTATATCTCTGGGGGCGAGTGAACCACGGGCGTCATATTTATACATGAACTCATTACCGTTTTCACCTTTTAAAACAGCGCCTGCACCACGCAATGCTTCTGTAATTAAAAAAGAAGGAGACTCTTTGGGGTTATACAAAGATGTGGGGTGAAACTGTACAAACTCCATGCCGCGCACCTGACCTTTAGCACGATACACCATGGCAATGCCATCGCCTGTAGAAACTAACGGATTAGTGGTATTGCCGTAAATTGTACCGATTCCGCCGGTTGCCATCATGGTAACTTTTGACAACACGGTTTGCACTTTCTTTTTATACGGATCGTAAATATATGCCCCGTAACAAGTTAAATCGGGAGTTCTTCTGCTCACCTCAATGCCAAGGTGGTGTTGTGTGATGATTTCAATAGTAAAGTGGTTCTCTAAAATCTCAATATTCTCATTTTCTTGCGCAGCCAGAAGCAGCTTTTGTTGAATCTCTTTGCCGGTCATGTCTTTGTGGTGCAGCACACGATATTCCGAATGCCCGCCTTCTTTGGCAAGAGAGAATTTTCCCGATTTTGTTTTATCGAAATTTACGCCCCATTCTATCAACTCCATTACGCGTTTTGTTGATTCTCTTATGGTTAACTCTACGATTTTTCGGTCGGAGAGTTCGTCTCCGGCAGCGATTGTGTCTTGAATATGTTTTTCGTAAGTATCAGGGTGATACAAAACTGCTGCAATGCCTCCTTGTGCGTATTGGGTTGCTGTGTCGTTAGTTTCAGATTTGGTAACGACGCACACTTTTCCAAAGTTTGCGGCTTTTAAGGCGAAACTTAATCCGGCGATGCCGGAGCCGATTACTAGAAAATCTACAGTTTTGCGCATAGTATTTAGTGCTTTTACTAAGAGATTCCTCGCTACGCTTGGAGTGACAATTTATTGTAGGTGTATTGGTTTGTCATTCCGAACGTAACGAGGAATCTTCTATTTTATATCGTTTTTTATAAAACGTGGTACGGTTTCAAGATCTCTTTTCCAACTTCAACCGCTTTAATATTTTCAGGAATTAACCCGTGGTGGCGTGTGGGTAACGATTTTTCCAACCCTTTTTTCAAGAACTCATCGGTTACCAAAGGCTTAATTTTCAAGAAACCACCTAATACAATCATGTTAAACAA
The DNA here is from genome assembly GCA_009786185.1 of Bacteroidota bacterium. Lineage (GTDB taxonomy): Bacteria > Bacteroidota > Bacteroidia > Bacteroidales > WCHB1-69 > WRNX01. The sequence goes on along the minus strand of WQTS01000092.1, from coordinate 474 downwards.
TTTAGCAATACCAATTTCCGATGCTTTGTCGGTGGCAGCCACTTGATAAATATTGATATCCTTACGTGTAGGATGTGAAGTAATTCCGTTCGGATCGTAAATAAGTAATCCGCCTAGTTTTACACTCTTTTCAAACTTATCCATGGAGGGTTGATTCAGAATAATTGCCGTGTCAAATTGATTTAAACATGGGGAACTGATACGGTCATCGCTAATAATTACGGTAACATTTGAGGTGCCGCCGCGCATTTCCGGACCATAAGAGGGCATCCAGCTTACTTCTTTATTTTGCATAATACCGGAATAAGCCAAAATCTTTCCCATAGAAAGAACGCCTTGTCCGCCAAAACCTGCTATAATAATTTCTTCAGTCATAACTTGTTGTTTATTCGTTTATTTATTATTTTTTAAATCGCCGAGAGGGTAGTAGGGGAGCATGTTTTCTTCCAACCACTCATTTGCTTTTACGGCAGG
>WQTS01000091.1 GCA_009786185.1 Bacteroidota bacterium | reverse complement strand
GATAGAACTGAGATTACGCTGAATGTAGCTACCGGTATCTATAACGTACGTGTTGTTACCGAATCGAATACTGTTTCAACTACGAAAGTTTCTATTAAATAGATTTTCGATATAATGACAAATGTAAGAGGCTGCTCAAAAGGCAGCCTCTTTTTATGAAGAGTAATTATATTATGGGAAAGGACAAGCTAAAACGATTTGCGGAAAACAAAACCTTTGAAAACCTCTTTCAGCATGATGATTTTGATGCACGCAATGAGCCATTTCCGTTAAAAGGGAAATGGCATTCCAACTATTTTAAAAACAATAACCCAATTGTGTTGGAGCTGGGTTGTGGGCGCGGCGAATACACCATTGGTATGGCACAACGCTTTCCCGATAAAAACTTTATCGGCATTGATAGAAAAGGCGCCCGTTTATGGCGCGGCTGCAAAGACGGCATTGAACAAAATCTAAAAAATGTAGCTTTTTTGCGTATTAAAATAGAAGATATTGAGTATTATTTTTCTCAAGATGAGGTACATGAAATTTGGGTTACCTTTCCGGATCCTCAATTGAGAAAAGAGCGCAAAAGATTAATTTCGCCCAATTTTATTTCAAAATATCAAAAAATTATTGACCCCACAGGTATCATTCATCTAAAAACCGATAGTAGAGAACTTTATGAATACGTAGTTGAAGCCGCTCCCATAGAAAAATGGAATTTGGTAGAAAATATTGCCGATGTATATAAAACCGGCGAGACCTCTGTTTTAACGGAAATTCAAACTTTTTATGAGAAGAAATGGTTGTTGGAAGGGAAGGCTATTTCGTATGTTTCTCTATTAGCAGTAAGCAATTAAAGTGCATACGGATTCATTTTTTCAATCTTTTTCATAATTTCGCGTTCAGGTTCTTAATTAAGAAAGCAGATAATAATGAAATAGTTAACGGTTAAAATTATTATTAGGAAAATAAAAACCTCAATTTTATAGTTAATTATCCCAAACAATAATAACAAACATTAATTTTATGAGTGAAAAAGATTTACACATTGAAGAACAGGAGATTCACCTGCCCGACAATGCCTACACCGAGTTAAAGGAAGGCGAAACCTACAATCCCATTTTGCTAAGCAACAAAAAATACCCTGAAGTAAACGCCTGGACCGTGGCATGGGGTATCTTAATGGCAATTATCTTTTCTGCCGCAACCGCTTACTCCGGCTTGCGTTTCGGACAAGTATTCGAAGCCGCGATTCCTATTGCTATTATTGCAGTGGGCATTTCCACATTGGCGCGAAGAAAAAGCCCATTGTCCGAAAACGTTATCATCCAATCTATTGGCGCCAGTTCCGGCGTAATTGTAGCGGGTGCTATTTTTACCTTGCCTGCTATTTACATTATTAAAGAAACCGATCCTGTGTTGGGTGCGGAAATTCAAGTAAATTTCTTCCAAATTTTCTTGGCGTCGTTGTTTGGCGGCTTCTTGGGCATTCTGTTTCTCATTCCGTTTCGAAAATATTTTGTTTCCGAAATGCACGGAAAATATCCATTTCCCGAAGCTACCGCTACCACCGAAATTTTGGTGTCGGGCGCTAAAGGCGGAAATCAAGCTAAATTGTTGTTGATAGCCGGTTTAATTGGAGGTATTTATGATTTTTTAATGACCAATTTCCAACTTTGGGCGGAAAACATAACTTCGCGCATGACCGCATGGGGCACGGAATTAGCCACAAATTACAAATTTGTGTTTAAAATGAATGCCGGATCCATTCTGCTGGGTACCGGTTTTCTTATCGGATTGAAATATACGACCATTATTTGTGCAGGCTCTTTCCTGTCGTGGTGGTTTATTGTGCCGCTGTTGGGTCAATACGGCGCCATGCCGGACGGCACGCTCATGAGCACATTAGAGCCTGAACTTATTTTCACGCAATTTGTGCGCTACATCGGTATTGGCGGTATTGCCATGGCGGGAATTATCGGGGTGATTAAATCTGCCGGCGTCATCAAACGCTCGTTCGGAGTAGTATTTGCCTCGCAGAAAAAGACTGCGGATGAACAAACAAAAGTAGCTCGTACACAAAGAGATATTGCTATGCGCATTATCCTTTTCGGATTTTTGGGCGTAGCCGTAATGATTGCTGCATTTTTCTTAACCGGAGGTCTTTCCATGAGTTTACCACAAGTATTGGTAGGATTGTTGGTAATTTTCGTATTTGCATTTTTGTTCACCACCGTTGCGGCAACAGCTATCGCTACGGTAGGAACTAACCCCGTTTCGGGAATGACCATGATGACGTTGATTTTATCGTCGTTTATTCTTTCGGCTGTGGGCTTGCAAGGCGGCACCGGAATTATCACCGCATTAATCGTGGGAGGTATCGTATGCTCGGCATTGGCAATGGCAGGCGGTTTCATCACCGATTTAAAAATTGGTTATTGGATTGGAACCACACCTCTAAAACAACAGGCGTTGAAGTTTGTAGGAACGTTAGTTTCTGCACTAACTGTAGGCGCAGTAATCATGATTCTTTCCGAGGCTTATGGTTATACCGGTGAAAATGCGTTAGTTGCACCGCAGGCAAACGCGATGGCTGCCATTATTAAGCCGTTAATGTTTGGCGGGCAAACGCCATGGTTGCTCTATATCATCGGCGCAATTTTAGCCATTGTGTTAGATCGTATCGGCATTCCGGCGTTGGCGTTCTCGTTGGGAATGTTCATTCCGTTGCAGCTCAACATCCCATTATTGGTAGGCGGATTCATCGCGTGGTTCATCAGCACAAGAAGCAAAGATGAATTGATTAACAAAGCGCGCAAGGAAAAAGGCACGCTCATTGCTTCCGGATTATTGGCGGGTGGCGCTATTTTCGGAGTCATCAGCGCCATTTTGAAATATGCAGGCTTAGAGAACATACCTTCCGCATCATACATTAATTCCATGCCATTCAATGTATTATCTATTGTAATGTTTGTAGGATTGTGTACCTATTTGGTTTGGCATTCCAAAGCAAAAAAAGCATAACCCGTAGGGGCGCAAAATTTTGCGCCCTTTTTAAAATCAGAGAAATATGACAGAAAAACAACAATTTGGACGTAGGGGCGAGGAGCTCGCCCTTGCGTTTTATACAGGAAACAAATACACCATTTTAGAAAAAAATTGGCAATCGAATCATTTAGAGGTTGATATTATTGCTAAAAATGATGAATATATTGTTTTTTGTGAAGTAAAAACGCGCTCGGGAAATGCATTTGGCGAGCCGCAACAGTCGGTTACCAAACAAAAGCAGCAAAATATCATTCGCGCCGCAAATTACTATGTATTAAAACATCAAATCAAGTTAGAAGTACGTTTTGATATTATCGCAATCATTTTTAACGGGGAAGGATACAACTTAGAGCACATTCCATTTGCGTTTACGCCAAAATGGTGAACGGTTTCATATGCAATCGCATTTCGCATTTATCGCAATCAAAATCCAATCGAAATCGAATGCTTTCGCTTTCCAAAAACAACGGTTCGGATTGTGTTTGTGAACAACACCCCAACGCCTTTTTAATGCAATATTTACAAAACATCACCGCAACCTCTTCCTTTGGTGGTTGCTTTTCAAAAGAATAAACCACATCATTAACCCCTAATTCCCGATAAATCGCCGCCGCCTTTTCATTGTGAACATTTTGCAAATAGCTACTAGGGTTGCCTTTTAAAAATAAGGTTTCCTTTCTTCCTTCTCCTTTCTTCCTGCTAAGATTGCTTTGTGAAAATAAGGTCTCTTTTTCATCAAGCAAAGCAATTGCCTCCCGTCGCCAATTCGCCATCACAGAAGCCGGAATGAAATAAGATTCTTTCGTTAAATCTTCAAATTCAACAACTTGATAAATTGTATTCCCCGTTTTCAATAATTCATTTTGTAAGCGACTTTTAGCTTCTTCCTTTTTTTCAGCGATCACTTTTTCTAATGTTAATTTTTGTGAAATCGAAGCACCACGTTCATCCGATAAATGCAAAACAAAACCTTCCTCAATTTCTTCTACACACATTTTTACCTCAATTTTTCGCTGAGATGATGTTTTTTTTAATTGATTTTCAAATAAATAATCATAATTACGATAGATGAGTTGACCGGCTGCCAAAACTACTTTTTCAGCAGGAAAAACTCTATTTTCTTCTACCGCATTAATTTTAAATGCCTTATAAACCTCTTGGCTTTCTTCATCAATAATTACCACACCATCATCATTATGAAGCAGTTTTCCGCTGTAAGTAAAATAATTATACTCAGACTTTTCTACAACGCCAATATATTCTCCGGTAGATTTCGGTGTGTGCCATTGATGAACAGGCGCTTCTCTTTCTGATAAAAAATAATTCGTGCTGCCGCGATGGAAACTTTTTTCAGGATTGGGCGTAAAGAAAAGAGAGGTTTTACCATACGAAGTACGCGTAAAATCATCATTTTTCTGTAGAATTTCTTCTAATTTTTGGTGATAATACGCGGTAATATTTTTCACATAATTCACATCTTTCAAACGACCTTCAATTTTAAAAGAACTAATTCCGGCGATCATCATTTCTTCTAAATATTCTGAACGATTCAGATCTTTTAAAGACAATAAATGTCCTTTAGCATATTCATTTCCGGATGAATCGAGCAATTTATAAGGCAATCTGCACAATTGGGCGCACGCGCCTCTATTGGCACTCCGTTTCATGCACGCCTCGCTGGCGTAACATTGTCCGCTGTAACTCACGCACAGCGCACCATGCACAAACGCCTCAAGTTCAATACATGTTTGCGCTTTCATCTGCTTAATTTCATTTAAAGACAACTCTCTTGCTAAAATAACTCGTTGAAAACCTAACTGTTCCAGCATTTTCACGTGATCTGCCGTGCGATTATCGCATTGTGTACTGGCATGCAATGGAATGGGCGGCAAGTCTAACTTTAAAATGCCAAAATCTTGAATGATAAGCGCATCAATTTTACTTTCATACAATTGCCAAATTATTTTTTCGGCTTGCACCAATTCGCTATCGGTAAGGATGGTGTTGAGCGCTACATGCACCGCCGCGCCATATTGATGCGCAAAAGTGCAAAGTTCGGCAATATCTGCTATGGAATTTCCGGCGGCAGAACGAGCGCTGAATTTTGGCGCTCCCATATATATTGCATCCGCCCCGTGCAAAATCGCTTCTTTGCCACATTGCACATTTTTGGCAGGCGCTAACAACTCTATTTTCCTTTTATTAATATGCATCTGCCGAAATTCCAAATGTTTGCAATTGTTGTACAATCTCTTGCAGTTTCTCCATCGGAACTTTTTCTAATGCCTGCGCCGGTGTATTTCTGTCTAAAGAATAAATCATCACTTTTTTAGGATGCAGCTTTTTAACGACCTCCACCCACAAAGAAAGATGAGGTTCAGCGGCATTATTAAAATATTGTCCGTCAATTTCTCCTTTAAAAAATAAAGTCTGCAAAATAAAATTACCCTTCATTTTTTGCAACTGCTCAACTATTTCTTCAACAGAAACAGAAATAGTAGGTTTATTAATCAATCGAAAAAGCGGCTCTGTTACCGCATCTAATTTTAATATGGGATTTTCAATTTTTTGCAGTGCGGTTAACACTTTATTATTTGTTAGTTGTGTGGCGTTAGACAAACAGGTTATCACAGTTTTAGGATAATATTTATCTCTTAAAACAATCAGAGTATCAATAATTTGATCGAAATTTGGATGCAAAGTTGGTTCGCCGTTTCCTGAAAAAGTAATGCTGTCTATAAATATACCGTCTTCTTTACATTGGCGAAGTTTAGTTTCAATGGCGGTAATAATTTCTTCCACCGAAAAGAAAAGATGAGGATCAATACTTTTTTCCAGCGTCCAGCCACATTCGCAATAAATACAATCAAACGAACAGATTTTCACATCTGTAGGCGAAACATTAATTCCAAGCGAGCTGCCTAAGCGCCGACTTTGAATAGGACCGAAAACGATTTTATCCCACAAAAACATATATTTTTTTAATTGTATTTTTTCTCTCTACCCTCGAATAATTTGATATGCACTTCTTTTAGAAATTGAATTTTTATGCTTTGAAAAGCCGTATTTTCTCGCGGATAAATATCAGGTGTTGCAATGTATGCTTCCAATTTTAAGCCTTTATAGTCTTTTGAAAATTCTGTGTCAAAATAATTTATCGTACATTTTAATTGTTCAACAGCTTTCTTCCTATTTCTACGTATTGCTCTTTCTTGTTGTAATAACGTTTGACTTGTTGCTAAAACTGCATTTAACTTCATTTCAACAAAGCAAAAATTTTGGTCATTAAAAAACACAAAATCACAGTTTGAAACTCCTCCCAATAAACCATTTTTGCCATCAATTGGAATAAAAACAATATTCGATGAATTAATAATTAAAAAGGTTTTCTCTTTATTTAATACCATTTCTACACCTGCTATTTTACATATTTTCTTTGTTTTGTCTATATCATATAAAATATATGCAGTACTATCTTTATCCATCTCTGCAATAAAAATTTCGGGCGAAGCATGTTCTTGCAAATATTTTACTGCATTAGGCACAGAGTGAATCACACTTTTTAATTCTTCTTTTTTACTCATTGCCTTTGGAAAGTTTTAGCGTAAATTTCATAAAGAGTGTTAAATTCATAGCCCAAAATTTCCGAAACAGTATCTAAGTAGTTTTGTCCTATCATTCCGGTTGCTTCGTCAATAAGCGATTTCGTTTCACTACCATTATCTGTTTCTTCTAAAACATAAGCCGAAAAATCGTCTGATTTTATGCGTGTTTTTTCGTTGATTATTTTTGATACCTCGCTTCTTAAACCGTCATTTTTATCAATTACTCTTTGTGCAAATAATAAATTATTTAAAATTGTCAAAATATACGGACTATGCGTTGAAATAAGAAACTTATTATCTTTAGTTTGATTACATATTGCAATCAAACTTTCAAGTATTTTTTTCTGTGATATAGGAAACAGATTTTGTTCAGGCTCTTCAACTATATTTATAAATGCTTTTTTGTTGAATTTTTTTGAAAGTGCAGATATTTTGGATATTGTAATTTGTCTTTGCCTTTCTGTTAAATTTTTGTCATTTAATATTTTATCTATTTCTTTTTCAAATTCTCTAATATCACCACTTGTCATTGCTTCACTGTTATTTTGTATTAATTTTGACAAATAATCAGACACTAAAATTAATGGTACAGATGATTGAAAACCGCTGGCAGCTTCTGTGATTTTTATTTTATGATTTTTATTTTTTAAATATAACATTTCGTGTCTTTTGTTATATTCAATTTCAAAATCACGAATAGGCAGAGATAAACTTCCTTTTAAGTTATTGGCAGCATTAAAATATTCTCTCTCAAAATCTTGTAATGCTCCTTCTGATTGGAAATTTTTTGTTGCTCTCATATAAGTTATAAAGTTTCTTTCGGCAGGCACATACATTATTTGAGGCAACCGGTAATCGCTATCTATTCGTTTTCCAATAGATATTTTTTTATTGTTATACTTGATAACAAATGCTTGTCCGTAAAACTCTATAACAGAATCAGATTTGAGAAAATCTTCTATTCTGTGATATGGTAAAAAAGAATAACTTAATCTGTTTTCTTTTTCAAGCCATTCTTTTGTTTTTTCAGAGCCACGAAACAAGTCTTTCTCTATCCACGAAAAAGAGGAAATTAACTTTATGATCGTACTTTTGCCAATAGCATTATCTCCAATGAGAACTAAGAACTTTTTTATGTCTATTTCAGCGTTAGTTATTGGACCAAAATTTTTGATTATTATTTTTTGCATATCTGTATATTTTTGATTAAAACCATTGACTTGGCGCATCGCTCCAAAGCGATTCGATGTTATAAAATTGACGCACTTCAGGTTGAAAAATATGCACAATAACATTGAAATAATCTAATAAAATCCACTCGCCATTGGCACGACCTTCAATATATGAAGGTCTGACTCCGGCTTGTTTTTTTGTAGTTTCCTGCACAAAGTCACTGAGAGTTTCCACGTGTGGCTTGGAATTTCCGGTGCAAATAATGAAATAATCGAACAGAACGTGCTGCATGGCTTTTAAGTCAATACAAACTATTTGCTCTCCTTTTTTTTCAATAAGAGCCTGAATAATAAGCTCTTCTAATTTTCCCTGAAAAACGGGAACTTCTGTTTTTACTTTTTTTGGTCTTGCCATTAATAATGATTAATATCGGCAAAAATAATATTTTTGCGCAAACAAAAACCCATGTTCCTTTTTCGCAAAAAACGTTCCGAAGAAAAAGCACTTTCGCTTTCTGCACTCACATGGAAGCGATTTAAAAAAGAAAAAATGGGAATGATTTCGCTCATTTTCTTGGGTTTGGTATTGCTCATGGCAATTTTAGGATATCTCATTACGCCGGATAAAACTCCTTTTTGCAACGACCAACATTTAGAGATTGCGCTGCAATCGCCGGGATTTTCGGTATATTTTTTGGATACGCCCAAAGAACCGCCTGTGAAGGAAGTGGGATTTTTTCATAAAATGTTGTTTGGGCAGCCGGTGCGGTATAATTCGGTGCCGGTGTTGGATAATGACATCATTTTGGAATTGCGCACCGTAGGGGTTGAAAATTTTCAACCTCTACGGAAAAAAACATTTTGGTTGGGTACTGATCGTTATGGCCGCGACGTCCTCAGTCAATTGATGTTAGGCGCACGAATCAGCTTGGCAGTTGGATTTATTGCCGTTTTTATTGCATTGCTAATAGGTATTTTTGTGGGCGCCACGGCCGGTTACTACGGCGGAAAAGTGGATGCCGCGCTCACATGGCTTATCAACGTAGTGTGGTCTATTCCAACGCTGTTGTTGGTCATTGCCATCAGTTTTGCGCTCGGCAAAGGATTTTGGCAAATTTTTATTGCCATCGGGCTAACTATGTGGGTGGATATTGCGCGCGTGGTACGCGGACAAACGCTCGCATTAAAACAGCAAGATTTTGTAGAAGCCGGAAAAGCGCTGGGTTTTTCAAATTTTAGAATTATTTTTAAACACATATTACCCAATATTTTAGGAACTTTAGTCGTGCTTTCTGCCGCTAATTTTTCTTCCGCCATTCTCATGGAAGCAGGATTGAGCTTTCTTGGTATGGGGGTGCAACCGCCTATTCCTTCCTGGGGCATGATGATGAAAGAAAATTACGCCTATATCGTGTTGGATAAGGCGTATTTAGCCATTGCGCCGGGAATTGCCATCATGCTTTTGGTGCTGGCTTTTATGCTTATTGGCAGTGCGTTGCGGAATGCGATGGATGTAAAGCGGTAGAAGATATGCGGTGAACGGTTGGCGGTGAGCGGTTAGGAGTTTTCGAAGATGGCGCTGCCGATGCGGACTATGGTACTGCCTTCTTCAATAGCTATGTCGTAATCTTCGCTCATTCCCATGGAAATCTCCTTAAAGTCAGGATGATTCGAAAAATATTTTTCTTTTAATTGTACAAAATAACCGTATAATTTTTTAAATTCTTTCCGAATTAATGCTTTATCATCGGTAAAAGTTGCCATGCCCATCACGCCGACGATATTAATATTTTTAAGTGTAGAAAAAGCAGGGCTTTCTAACATTTCTGCACATTCCTCCCACGAAAGTCCATATTTGCTGGTTTCTTGTGCAATAAAAAACTGCAACAAACAGGGAATAATACGGTTGTTTTTTTCTGCATACCGGTTTACTTCTTGTAGCAAAGAAAAACTGTCAATGCTGTGAATGAGAGAAGCAAATGGCGCAATATATTTGATTTTATTGCTTTGCAAATGCCCGATAAAATGCCATTCTATATCTTTGGTAAGCGCTTCATATTTGGCTTTCATTTCTTGCGGGCGGTTTTCTCCGAAAACCCTATGACCGACATTATACAAAGTTTGAATTTGTTCTATCGGTCGCATTTTGGATACTGCTACCAATTTTACGTGGGGTGGGATGGTATTTAATATGGTATTGTAATGATTAAGGTTCATTTTTGTTTTTTTATATAAACTACCCCGTCTCGCTTTGCGAGACACCCCTTCAAAATTTGAAGGGGATTTAGCGTATTACTTTTTTTATAACAACTTTTTCTCCACCTTGTCGGGCATTTTGATCAATTACTATAGAGTCGCCGTTTGCGGTTACTATAATTGTTTCTGTATCAATATCTAACTCAAAATCTTCTATACATTTTTTATAACACTCAGAATTACTGCTTTTTTCTTCAATACCATATTTATCATTCCAAAAATATTTCCAAAAAGGATGGTGGCACGATTTTAGAGAAAGCATAAAAAGCAAAGCAACCGCAATAGCTAAAAGAACGAAACTGCATACACTTTTCCAAACGCGTCCGATGGGCAACAGTGCAATTCCAATCCAAATAATGAGTACGGGCCACAATTTAAATATATTACACCAATAAAATTCAAACAATCCAAACGATTTTCCTAATAAAAGAAAACCGACAACCACAATAAGCAGTCCCCATAAAACGCCTCTATGTTTTTTCACAGGCTTTTTATGCTTGTGTGAATGATTAATGATTTTTCCGATAACCTCAGCCGTTTCCACCACATCGCTTATTATTTCACCTGTACTATATCCGGACTCTTCTGCCGGTTCATCATTTTTCTCAGGCATCAATATCCACAAGAAAATGTACAAAATGAGTCCGGTTCCGCCAAAAAAGAACAGAAATAAGAAAATAACTCTAAAAACTAAGGGATCCATGTTAAAATATTCACCCAATCCGCCGCATACACCTGCAACTTTGCGATCGGAAACGCTACGTGTTAATTTTTTTTGTGCCATGATATTAATTTAAAATTTAAAGATTTAAAATTTAATGCTTTCTGCTTTCGCGCTTTCACACCTAGAACCCTGCCGCATACGCATTTCGCGAAAACTCTGCCTTTAGTTTATTTATTTTTGCTTGAATACCGGCGTTAAAATAATAGTCATCTACTTTAATAATCAATCCGCCAATAATTTTCGAATCTTTACGAAGAGTAATTTTAAAGGTATAAGGAGAATCTTTTTCTAAATAAGTTTTTAAATAATGAACCATCTTGTCGGAAAGTTGATGCGCAGAAGTAATATGTGCTTCCTTAATATTGTGTTCTTTGTAATAAATTTTGACAAATTGTCTGCAAATCAACAATAATTGAGGTGTTCTTCTTTTTTTTACAATAAGTTCAAAAAACTTAAACGTGGTTTCGCTTAAATTTTCTTGAAAAATTTCATTAACAATATTTATTTTTTTATGATGAGGAATAATGGGACTTTCTAATACGGTTCTCAATTCTTTATTTGCATCTAAAACCTCATCAATCTTCAAAATGTCGTGATACACACTTTCAACAGCATCTGTTTCAACAGAAAAATCATAAAGCGCTTGGGCGTAACGAGAAGCTAATTTTGGATTTTTCATAAGCGTAAAAAGCTGAGCGCAAAGGTAGAAAAATAAATGAATACTATTCTTTTTGTTTGCTAAAATTTATATTACCATTTAATTCTCATTCAACCATTCTAACCAATCATCTGCAACCTTACCCCAATTATAAATATCGAAATTTGGTTTATTATCCTCCGTTAACGGATAAAAATTGTGATCTGTTCCAATGTACGCTTTAAACGTAAAATTCTTTTTCCCTTGTCTAATAGTTTCCACGTGCAAAAAATCATTAAACGGCGCACTCTCATCTTTTGTTCCGTATGTAATTAATACGGGGATTTTTAGCTTCTCCAAATGCTTTATTGGCGGCGGATACGAAAAATCGAAAGTGGTTTTGTCGGTATCGCCATGTGAATTGTCCATACAGTTTTTATTTTTCACTACTTTTTCCCAATACCTCATGCTTCTCTCACCAAATCTTGTGCTGTCGGTATCGGTTTCTCTTGCTCTGTTTTGTCCAATTATGGACATGACTCTTCCCAATGGATTGCCTCCCGAATAAATCAGATGTGTGATTTTATTACATTCTGTTGCCATTTTTGCAGCAATGCTACTGCCTTCCGAGTGCCCTGCAACAACAAGTTGCGTGGGAGAAACCCATTTTTGTTTTTGTAAATGCTTAATAACTGCGATGTTTCGTTGAACGTAATAGCTTAATAAATTTTTGTCCGAATATTCTTTTGGAACTTTCCCTGTGCTGTCAACGTAGGTGCAGTAATTTTCTGAAAGCGTTTTAATTTCTGCCATTACCGGAATATAGGGTTTACTTACAATAACTAAATGATATTTTTCGGAAAGACTATCGGGAATGAAAGGAAAAACACCATAACCGCCGTACTCGTCATACTTTATCAAAGGAATGGGTAAACTGCCCTGGCAAAAAAAGAAAAGCGGTTTTTTAACATTTTCTTCTCCTTTTTTCGATTTGATAAGAATATCAACGTTATCGTTTTTATATTTGTAAACAATATGCCTGAAGCCAAAATCTTCGGGGGTTTTGGTTTGTCCGAAAGCTGTAATGACTATGAGTAGTAAAAAAATGCTAATTAGTTTTTTCATTATTTTTTCAACATCAAACAATTAAAATGAATGCGCGCCGTAAATTCTAAAACCTCTATTCTGTCAAATGCTTCTATTAAATTGCGTCCTACAGCAATGGCTCCGTGGTTTTTCATTAAGCCAACATTATGTTTCATTAACCCTTCAGAACATGCTTTGGCTAATTCGCTACTCCCCATCGTTCTGTGTTCCAATACAGCTATTTCTCCTAAAATGTATCCCGCTTCTTCGGTAATAAAAGTGTCGAGTTTTACATCAGAAACGGCAAATGTAGAAGCGAAAACAGGATGTGAATGCACAATTGCCGAAATATCAGGACGGTTTTCGTAGATTTTTATGTGCATTTCGGTTTCCATGCTCGGCTTTAATTTAGGCGTAAGGTTTTTAAAATTTTTATCCAAAACCACAATTTTACTTTCGTCAATACATGATTTATCGCTTTGGCTTGCGGTGATAAAAATATGACCGTCTGCATTTTTAAAGCTTACATTTCCGCCACTCGTTGTTGTGAGACCTCTTTCATATAAACGCCTCATGATTTGAGCTACCTGTTTTCTTTCTTCTTCAAAAATCATTTTTCGAATAGTTTTTTAATTTCTTCGTTATTTGGCTTAATAATTCCTTTTTCCGTAATAAATCCTGTGATTAATTCAGCGGGTGTTACGTCAAAAGCCGGATTTTTTGCTTTTGATCCCGGGTTCGAGATAAATATATTTTCCAGTTTGCCTTCTTTATTTTTTCCATAGCAATGCAGCACCTCCTCTTCGTTTCGTTCTTCAATAATAATTTCGTTTCTGGTTTGGGTATCTAAATCAAAAGTGGAACTTGGAGCGGCAATATAAAAAGGAATGCCGTAATACTTGGCTGCAATAGCTTTTTCGAGTGTTCCGATTTTATTGGCGGTATCGCCGTTTGCGGCAATTCTATCTGCACCGACTATCATTATATCTATTTCATTTTTAGACATATAAAAAGCTCCTGCGTTGTCGGGAATAATGGCGTGCGAAATGCCTTGTTGTTGCAACTCCCAAGCTGTTAAGCGCATACCCTGCAAACGAGGGCGCGTTTCATCCACATAAACAAAAATGTTCTTTTTTCCGTTTTCAAAAGCGGTGTAAATGGGCGAAAGGGCGCTTCCATAATCCACCAATGCTAACCAGCCGGCATTGCAGTGTGTTTCTATTTTGTAACCGTCTTTTATCAGTTCGCTGCCGTAAATTCCCATTTTTTTCGATTGTTCTACACATTCGTCGGCTATGGCGTGCGCTTCGGCTATGGCAAATGCTGTAGAGATTTTTGCCGCTTCTAAAACTCTGTTCGTTGCATAAAATAAGTTTACCGCAGTAGGGCGTGTGGCATCTATTTTTTGCTTTGCCGTTTTCAGTTCATTATATAGATTTTCGGCATTTTCATTCTCCCAAATGGCTTGTAACATGGCATATCCGCCGGCAGCTCCAATAGATCCTGCGCCTCGAGTAATCATAGTTTTTATGGCATCGCAAGTTTCATCAACGCTATAACAATGATGAATTTTAAACTCAAAAGGCAGCAAATTTTGGTCTATCATGCAAACGGCGAAATTTTCTATCCATATTGCTCTGTATGATTTGTTGTTTACTTTCATTTTTTACGCCTTTAGCCGCGAAAATATACAAAAGATTAAAACCCTACTCACATGCATTCGGGTCACGTTTATGCTAACTCGCTGTACAAGCTCCGGCATCTACGGTGAATTGCTCTGCTTTTTTTTCCTCTATGGGTAAAATTTGGAAAATTTTATAGATATTCGCGCCTTAAAAAATTCATATATAATGAGTGTCGAAAATAAGCTGTTTCAAGAGTTTCCGCCGGTAAGTACCGAGCAGTGGGAAGAAGTAATCCTCAAAGATTTAAAAGGCGCCGATTATCAAAAAAAGTTGGTGTGGCGCACCGACGAAGGTTTCCAAGTGCGTCCCTATTATCGCGCCGAAGACCTTGAGGCGTTAGATTATTTAGAAGCGCTGCCCAATCAATTTCCTTATACAAGAGGTTTTAAAACAGAAAATAACAAATGGAATATTGTGCAGGAGATTACTGAAAGAGATCCGAAAAAAGCGAATGAAATTGCAGTAAATGCGCTAAAAAAAGGTGCGGATACCCTCTCTTTTTGTACAAAAAATATAACCTCTTATAAGGACTTAACCTCGTTGTTGCATCAAATAGATTTAGAAAAAAATCCGGTGCAATTCCGTTGCGCTACTTCCTATATTGATTTGATGAAATGGTTTATGCAGTATGTTGAAGAGCATAAATTGGATAAAGCAAAAATTGCCGGCGCCATTGATTTTGATGCTATTATTTATGCACTGAAAAAAGGAAAATTCTATAGAAATAAGGAAACCGATCTACAAGAAGCTATTGAGTTGTTGGTTTTAACATCAGAGCTCCCTCATTTTAAAATCATTAATGTTAATGGATTGGCAATGCACAACGCGGGTGCGACGATTGTTCAGGAATTGGGTTATGTATTAGCGGTTGCGAATGAATATGTGGCTTTTGCTACCGAAAAAGGAGTTGCTTCGGAGAATATTGCGTCTAAAATGCAATTTACGCTTTCCGTTGGCTCTAACTATTTTATGGAAATTGCCAAATTGAGAGCAGTGCGTTTGTTGTGGTCAACTTTAATAGAACAATATCATCCTGCGTGCGATTGTGCTTATCACGTTACAATCAATACAATAGCTTCTTCGTGGAATAAGACATTGTATGATCCGTATGTGAATATGTTGCGCTCTACCACCGAGGCAATGTCGGCGGCTTTGGGCGGCGCAGATTCTATTGCACTCAAACCGTTTGATGTGGCGTATAAGCAGGGAGATGAATTTTCAAGTCGCATGAGCAGAAATGTGCAGATTATTTTAAAAGAAGAATCTTATTTTGATAAAGTTGTGGATCCGGCAGCAGGTTCTTACTATATTGAAAATCTGACGAACGCTATCATTGAGTACGCTTGGAGTTTATTCCGAGAGACCGAAATTGACGGAGGTTTTATTACATTAATAGAAAACGGAAAAATTAGATCGGAGATTGAAAGAAGCGCGCAAAAACGTGATATGGATATTGCTACGCGGAAATATATTTTATTGGGAACCAACCAATATCCGAATACTAATGAAAGTATGTTGGATAAAATTGAGGAAACTAAAACATGCGATTCGGAAGGTTTGAAATCTTATCGCGGAGCGGCTGCGTTTGAAGCATTACGTTTGCAAACGGAAGCGTGGGCAAAGAAACATCACCGCCCAAAAGTATTTTTGTTGAAAGTGGGGAATTTGGCAATGCGCCAGGCGAGAGCCGGTTTTATTACCAACTTTTTCGGATGTGCGGGTTATGAAATTATAGACAATGCGGGTTTTGCAAGTGCTGAAGAAGGGGTAAAAGCTGCTTTAAATGCCCAGCCTGACCTCATCGTGTTGTGTAGTTCCGATGAAGAATACGCGACTTTGGGAATTGAAATCACTCAGCAGATCAAAAAAAATACGAAAAAAATACCTGTTTTAATCGCCGGAAACCCAACGGAAATCATTGATACATTGAATGAAGCGGGTGTTGACGACTATATACACGTAAAAAATAATGTACTGGAGAAGCTGAGCATATATAATAATTTGTTATTTTCGCCGTGTTAATATGTACGACTAATCGCCTGTTAAGGGCATTAGTATATTTTTATTTTATTTCTCTGTGTGGTGCCTGCCTGTCTCCTAAAGATGAGGCGGGCACTTTTTTATGCCTGACCGATTCTTATGATCGGGAGATAAAATTAGATAGAGCGCCGGAAAAAATCATCTCGCTTTCGCCCGGAATTACCGAAATGTTGTTTCTGCTTCATGCTGAAGATAAGCTGATTGGCATTTCAGATTATTGCAATTTTCCGGAAGAAACCGAGCGCATAAACAAAGTTGGAGGTCTGCAAAATATTAATATTGAAAAAATTGTTTCGCTGGAACCGGATGTAGTACTCATTGGCTCCATTATTCCGAAAAACGAGGTGGATAAATTGGAAAAATCGGGCATTACCGTGATTGCGATAAAGGAAGAGGAAAAATTGGAAGGGATGTTGGATGTGTTGAAAATGCTTGGGCAAATTGTGGATAACGAGCGGGTAGCGGATTCGTTGGTGAGGTATTATGGTGAAAAATTGGAGGAATATAAAACGACGGCGGTGCAACCGCCGCCGAACGGGGAAAAATGCAAAAATGATGGAAATGTAGGGGCGCAAAATTTTGCGCCCCTACCATTGGTTTATTATGTAGTAAGTTTTGGTGCTGCCGGCGATTTTACGGCACCCGCAAATTCTCATATTAGTGAAATTATTCGTTTGGCAGGGGGGAAGAATATTGGTGATGCTTTATTTACTTGGAATATCAGTCGCGAATATTTATTCTCTCAAAATCCGGATTTTATTTTTGTGCGCACGGAAGATTTTCCGCATTTTGTGAAGACTTATCCTTATACTTTGTTGAATGCTGTGAAGGAAAATCGGGTTTATCCTATTGAATCGGGGTGGATGGATGTGGTTTCGCCGCGGAATTTTTTGGCGGTGGAAGAGATAAAAGGGAAAATTTGCCGGTAGGGGCATTGCGCGCAATGCTCCTACGAAGGAACATTGCCATATTGCAACTCAAAACTAATGCGTGTGAGCAAAGAACGTCCTAAAGTTACCTCATTAATGTATTCCAATTCTTCGCCGATGCCCACGCCCCGCGCCAACAAAGAGATCTTGGGTACTTTTTCCATGCAATGTTTGTAAATATAAAAGTTGGTAGTGTCTCCTTCGGGGGTAGAGGGCAGCGCCAAAATAATTTCTTCAACAGATTTTTTTTCAATGCGTTGGAAAAGTTCTTGCAGCTTTAATTGTCCGGGACCGATGCCATCAACAGGGGAGATAACGCCACCTAACACGTGATACACGCCTTGAAATTGGTGGGTATTTTCAATAGCAATCACGTCTCTAATGTCTTGAACTACACAAATAACGCCGGTGTTTCGTTTTGGGTTGTTGCATAGTTCACAAATTTCATCATCTGAAATTGCAAAGCAATGCTTGCAAATTTTTAAAGACACTTTAAGCTCGGCTAAAGCTTGCGTTAAAATTTCTACTTCTATTGTTTCTGTGTTTACCAAATGTAGCGCTAACCTCAAGGCGGTTCTGCGCCCGATGCCCGGCAGTTTGGCAATTTCGTTTACTGCGTTTTCAAGGATTTTTGAGTAGTTTGTTAGCATATCAAAAAATGAAGGGCAAAAATAGCGATTTATTGATGCGGTAAGAGGTGTGCGGTAAGAGGTAACGTGCAACGATTGTAACGCGTAACGAAATAATAACAAAACCTTTTGCGTTTAATAAACACTGATTTAAAATATGGCCGGTATTTACATTCATATTCCGTTTTGTACAAAAAAGTGCATTTATTGCAACTTTTATTCTATTGTAAACATGAAAAATGTGGAACGGTATGTGGATGCAGTGGTGAAAGAGGTAGAAAGCAGAAAGGAGAATGTAGGGGCAGAAAATTTTCTGCCCTCAGATAGAACGGCGGCGG
>WQTS01000090.1 GCA_009786185.1 Bacteroidota bacterium | reverse complement strand
CGAATCATGTAAAAGTAGAGATAGAAGTAGGGATAGATGAATATTTACAACCCAATTTTTCTATTGTTCCCAATCCTGCTGCAAATCAAATAATCATTTCATCAGCAAGCCCTTTTCATACAGTAGAGGTAATTAACTTTTTAGGGCAAACTATGGTTTCAGAAACTGTTGAGGGCAATAGCACTGTCAATATATCTAACTTAAATAACGGTATCTATTTTGTTCGTGTGGTTTTTGAGAGTGGGAGTAGTGTTAGGAAGTTGGTAAAGCAGTAAGTGGAAACCTTAAAATCATAACATGCCATCCACCGTAATCAAAACAGAACAACTCACCAAACGCTTCGGAGATTTTACCGCTGTGGACGCCATCTCGTTTGGGGTAGAAAAAGGAGAGATTTTCGGATTTTTGGGAGCCAACGGCGCCGGAAAAACCACTGCCATGAAAATGTTGATCGGTATTAGCAAACCTACCTCAGGAAGAGGTTGGGTAGCAGGATACGATATTGAAACCGAAGCAGAGCAAGTGAAAAAAAGCATTGGATACATGAGTCAAAAGTTTTCCTTGTATGACGATTTGAAAGTATGGGAAAACATTCGACTTTATGCCGGTATTTACGGCATGAAAGATAAAGAGATTGCCGAAAAAACAGAAAGAGTGTTGCGCGAGTTAGGTTTTGAAAATGAGCGCGATACATTAGTGAAATCGTTGCCATTGGGCTGGAAGCAAAAATTAGCCTTTTCTGTAGCTATTTTCCATGATCCGCAAATTGTGTTTTTAGATGAACCCACCGGCGGGGTAGATCCTGCCACACGGCGTATGTTTTGGGAGATGATTTACGAAGCCTCCGCCCGCGGCATTACCGTATTCGTTACCACGCACTACATGGATGAAGCCGAATATTGCCACCGCGTTTCCATTATGGTGGACGGCAGAATTGATGCGTTAGATTCGCCCAAAAATTTGAAACAACATTTTAAAGTGCAGAGCATGGATGAGGTATTTCACAAGTTGGCGCGTGAGGCAAAGCGGGCGGATTTTCTATAATAAAACACATGATTTTTATACGAAATATTCTATTTTCGCGTTTCAGTTTCTTAATATTATATTGTATGAAAATTAAATTGCTTTTATTATCTTTTTTTCTGATTTCAGCTACTGCATGGACGCAAAATTCAACTTATTCCGTGAATTCGCAGAAAATGAATCAATTATTAAAACATATAAACGACCAATATTTAGATACGGTAAATTTCGATGTGTTAGTAGAAAAAGGTGTAATAGAGATGCTTAAAGACCTTGATCCGCATTCTTCTTATATTTCCAAAAAAGAAGTGCAACAAGCCAATGAACCGCTCATCGGTTCCTTTGATGGCATTGGGGTAACTTTTCAAATCATTAAGGATACCATTAATATTATGGAGGTTATCGTAAATGGTCCTTCCGAAAAAGTGGGTTTAATGGCAGGCGATAAAATCATTAGAGTAGACACCGCTATTGCGCATGGTAAACATATCAATAATAAATGGGTGCAAGATCATTTGCGCGGAAAAAAGGGAACTAAAGTTACTGTGGCTGTGAAAAGAGGAAAAAATCCGGAGCTTTTAGAGTTTACCATTACGCGCGACAAAATTCCGATGAACAGTATTAATGTGTATTTTATGGCAGATAAAAACACCGGATACATTCGCTTAGAGCGTTTTGCGCAAACTTCTATCCAAGAATTTCGCGATGCACTTACCCGCTTAAAAGCGCGCGGCATGAAAAACCTCATCTTCGATTTGCGCGGAAATGGCGGAGGATACCTGCAAGCAGCCTTTGAAATTGCCGATGAGTTTTTAGGTCCCGATAAAATGATTGTTTATACAGACAATTTCAGAAAAACCGGCGAATCTTTCATGTCTACAAAAAAGGGCGACTTTCAAAAAGGAAGACTCATTATCTTAGTAGATGAAGGCTCGGCTTCTGCCAGCGAGATCGTTTCCGGAGCCGTACAAGATTGGGATCGTGGCTTGGTGATAGGACGCAGAACCTTTGGAAAAGGCTTAGTGCAAAAACCAATCTATCTCGCCGATGGTTCTCAAGTACGTCTCACTATATCAAAATATTACACACCCTCCGGAAGGTTTATTCAACGTCCTTACAATGATGGTTTGGATAGCTATTTGAACGATTTGCGTTACCGTAGCGCACACGGAGAGCTTTTAACCGCAGACAGTATTAAATTTCCGGATTCGCTTAAATATCAAACAGCTAAAGGGAGAACTGTGTTTGGCGGCGGTGGCATCATGCCCGATATTTTTATTCCGATAGACACCTCACGCAATTATTCTCTGTATAATGAAATGTTCCGGAAAGGAATTATCAGCGGATTTGTATTAGATTATATGGATGCAAATAGAGAGCGTCTGAAACTAAGATATGCAACGATGGAAGATTTTAAAAACAATTTTGAAATCTCTGACCAACTCGTTCAAGAATTGATGGCCTATGCACGTAGTGAAGGAATTAAAGATACGGTTGGCTTTTTGTTTTCCAGGCGCGCCGAACAGTTTTTAAAAGATAAAGCCACCGAATTGGATTCAATATATAATTCGTTGGAAAATTTGCAAAATAGCACACAGTTTCAAGAAATGCTTACAGAATTTGTAACAAAGTCTTTTAATGAATCAGTACGTTTGCGCAATATGAGCAAAGCCAACGATATTATTAAAGATGCGCTGAGATATGAAATTGCCAGAAACCTATTTAGTTACGGTGAAGCTCGCCAAATCTTCCTGATGACTGATGACGGTTTTTTAAAAGCATTGGAAGTGATTAACAACGATAAAATCTTCAGGAAGTTTAATGTGGAATACTAAGCTCTTTTTCTTGCTCATTTTCAGTGTTTTAATGCTTCATTGTAGCGCGCAAACCAGCGATCAGTTGAAAGCCAATAAGAAAAAATTGGAAACAGAGATTGCTGATACCAGGCGACTTTTACAAGAAACGCAGAAAAGAGGGAATACGTCCTTACAACAAATTGCATTATTGCGAAATCAAATTAATAATCGTGAAAAATTAATTACCGAACTGAATAAGCAAGTTTTTAACCTTGAATTAGAATTGGATTTGAATGTAAAGCTGTCGCAAAACTTGGATAAAAAACTCGAATATATGAAAGCCGACTATGAACGTGTGGTTTATTTGGCTTTTAAAAACCGGAGGTCGATGGATAAAATTACTTTTCTACTCTCTGCCGATAATTTTTCGCAAATGTACCGCCGCTCGAAGTTTTTTACTATTTTTTCCGATAACGTAAAGCACCAAGCGGAAGAAATTAAAAAAACACAACAGGAAATTGCTCAAAAAAATGCGGAAATCTTGAATATTAAAGAGGCAAAATTAACATTGTTGGAAAGTAAAGAAAGTGAAGTTAAGTCGTTGGAAAAAGACAGAGCTTCGAAAACCAAAACATTAGACGAATTAAAAAGGAGAGAAAAACAGTTAGCCAATGAGTTAAAAGCGAAACAAGCGAAGCAAAGAGAGGTAGAGGCTGCTATAAAAAAAGCGATTGAGCGAGAGATATTAGCCGCCAATAAAAAAAAGGCGGAGCAAAATAAAGCATCATCCGGTACGCCTTCTGCTAAAAAACCTTCTTCTACTGTGCTGGAATATACGCCTGAGGAAAAAATAACCAGCAACTCTTTTGTCAGCAACAGAGGAAAATTGCCTTGGCCCGTAGTAAAAGGAAGCACCATCACCAATTTTGGAAGATATAGAAATCCCGATGTGCCTTCCGTAATGATGGAAAGTAAGGGGATTGATATTTTAGTGGAACCCAATACGCAGGTGCGTTCCGTTTTTGACGGTGTGGTGTACGGCATCTTGGATATGGGAAGCGCAGGAAAAGTGGTCATTATTCGACATGGAGAGTATATTACTGTTTATCAGGGGTTAGCTACTGTTACAGTAAAGAAAGATGAAAAAGTAACCATGAAGCAAAACATTGGCACAGTTGGAAAAAACATGGGAAAAGAAACGCATGAGTTGCATTTTGAAATCTTGAAAGAGTTTACTCACCTTGACCCTGCCTCGTGGCTATCACAGAAATAAAAGATTATGAGTGATTTACAAATAGATGTAAGACAAACGATTGCATCCAAAAATAAAAAATTAGCAGAATGGTTGCCCCGCTTTGTAATTCGTTGGATTGAAAAACTGATTCATCAAGATGCAATGAATCAATTCTTAGTAAAACACAGAAATGATGACGCTATCGAATTTGCACGAGCTGTTATTGAGGAGTTCGCACAAGCTTCCATAACGGTTGCAAACGAGGAAATGGTGCCTAAGGAAGGGCGCTATATTGTGGTATCGAATCACCCGCTGGGTGCCATTGACGGATTAGCGCTGATTTCATTAATGGGTAAGTATCGCTCCGATATTAAATTTCCGGTCAATGATTTATTGATGGCAATTACTCCGATGCGCAACATTTTTATTCCTATAAACAAACACGGAAGAAACAATGCGGAAGCCGCAAAAGAACTACATAACATATTTGAATCTAATGATTTGATACTTTATTTTCCGGCAGGTTTGTGCTCTAGAAAAATAGATGGCAAAATTCAAGATTTAGAATGGAAAAAGACGATCGTTCAAAAAGCGATAACCTATCAACGTGATATAATTCCTGTTTTTTTTGACGGTAAAAACAGCGAACAATTTTATCGCATTGCCAATTGGCGCAAAAAGTTAGGAATTAAAGCGAATCTGGAAATGATTCTTCTACCTGACGAAATGACGAAACAAAAAGGAAAAAATTTCACCATAACATTTGGTAAGCCTATTCCTTACACCACTTTCGATTCCTCTAAAAACCCTAAAGAGTGGGCGGCGTGGTTAAGAGAAAAAGCGATGAACTTGAAATAATTGTTATTAACTTTGGCACAGTTGTTGCTAATGAAGGGGCAATTAACAACAAAAATTAACAATTAAAATATTAATGCTATGGGAAAAATTATTGGCATAGACTTAGGAACCACCAATTCATGTGTGGCAGTTATGGAAGGCAACGAGCCTGTTGTGATTCCAAACAGTGAAGGCAGAAGAACAACGCCTTCAATCGTGGCTTTTGTAGGCGACGAGCGTAAAGTAGGAGATCCCGCTAAACGTCAGGCAATTACAAATCCAACAAAAACTATTTCTTCTATTAAGAGATTTATGGGCGAAACCTGCGAGCAAGTGAAAAACGAAGTGAGCAGAGTGCCTTACAAAGTAGAATGTGTAAACAATCTGCCAAAAGTGCAAATTGATGACAGAGCATTTACTCCGCAAGAAATTTCAGCAATCGTTCTTCAAAAAATGAAAAAAACTGCCGAAGAGTATTTAGGAACAGAAATTACTGAAGCAGTAATTACTGTGCCGGCATATTTTAGCGACTCGCAACGTCAGGCAACCAAAGAAGCCGGGGAAATTGCAGGTTTAACCGTAAAACGTATTATCAATGAGCCTACTGCGGCTGCATTGGCGTACGGATTAGACAAAAAGAAAAGCGATTCTAAAGTGGCGGTATTCGACCTTGGCGGTGGTACCTTCGACATCTCTATCCTTGAACTTGGAGATGGTGTGTTTGAAGTGAAATCTACCAATGGCGACACGCATCTTGGCGGTGATGACTTTGACCATGAGATTATTGACTGGTTGGCAGAAGAGTTTAAGAAAGATTTCAACGTGGATTTAAGAAAAGATCCGATGGCGTTGCAACGTTTGAAAGAAGCTGCTGAAAAGGCGAAAATTGAGTTGTCAAGCTCTAACCAAACGGAAATCAACCTTCCGTACATCATGCCGATTGACGGTATTCCGCAACACTTGGTACGCACGCTTACCCGCGCGCAATTTGAGCAACTTTGCGACTCTTTAATTCGCAGAGTGCTTGAGCCTTGCAAAAAAGCGTTGGCAGATGCAAACATGAAAGCTTCCGATATTGATGAAGTGATTCTCGTAGGAGGTTCAACCCGTATCCCTGCCATTCAAAAAGTGGTAGAAGATTTCTTCGGCAAAGCGCCTTCCAAAGGCGTAAACCCCGACGAAGTGGTAGCCGTGGGAGCAGCCATCCAAGGCGGTGTATTGAGCGGCGATGTGAAAGACATCCTGCTATTAGATGTAACGCCGTTATCGCTCGGTTTGGAGACTTTAGGCGGTGTAATGACACGTTTAATTGAATCGAACACCACGATTCCGACTAAAAAATCTGAAACTTTCACCACAGCTGTAGATAACCAAACTTCTGTGGAAGTACATATCCTTCAAGGCGAAAGACCGATGGCGAACGGAAACAAGAGCATCGGACGCTTCCATTTGGACGGCATTCCGGCAGCGCCGCGCGGCGTTCCGCAAGTAGAAGTTACTTTCGACATTGACTCGAACGGCATCTTGCACGTAACCGCAAAAGACAAAGCCAGCGGTAAAGAGCAAAAAATTAGAATTGAAGCTTCTTCCGGACTTTCCGATGAGGAAATCAAAAGGATGAAAGCCGAAGCTGAAGCCAATGCCGAAGCTGATAAAAAAGCGAAAGAGGAGATTGACAAATTGAACGCAGCCGACTCGTTAGTATTTCAAACAGAAAAACAACTCAAAGAGTTTGGTGATAAAGTTCCGGCAGAAGACAAAGCCAAAATTGAAGAAGTTGCCGCCAAATTAAGACAAGCGCACAGTGACAAAAACATTGCAGCAATTGATTCCGCTACTGCTGAGCTGAATGCTGCCTGGAACGAGGCATCTCAAAAGATGTACGCGGCCGGTCAGCAAGCGGGCGAAGATCCGGGTGCACATGCACATACCGATAACTGTGCCGGTGGAGATTGCGGAGCAGGCGCTCAACCTTCGAATGATGATGGGGTGACGGATGTGGAGTTTGAGGAAGTGAAATAAAACCTCAACCAAAACTAAAAACATCTAAAAAGCGGTAGAATAATATTTTACCGCTTTTTTATTAACATTAAATAATATCTTTGCGCCTCAAAACAAAATTATTATGAAAATACGTACGTTTATATCACTTTTATTAACATTATTTATTATGAACCAGTCATTTGCAAAAACTATTGAAACCGATCTCTTTCAAACAAAGAACGGAAAACCGGTTACCGTTCACTTTATTCAACATGCCAGCCTCTATTTTACTTTCGATGGCATAACTATTTACGTGGATCCTGTAAATTATGAAGGTGTGGACTACAAAAAATTACCCAAAGCCAATGTAATTCTCATTACGCATGATCATTACGATCATTTGGATAAAAACGCTGTTGCTGATATTTCAACGCCGAATACAAAGATTTTTTGCAATGGAACCGTGCAAAAAGAACTCGGAACAGGCGTGGCGCTTGAAAACGGAGATGATATTTCTTATAAAAATTCTCTTTATAATGCTGTTAATGTTGATATTAATATTGAAGCAGTACCGGCATATAATACTACCGAAGGCAGGGAGATGTATCACCCAAAAGGTCGCGATAACGGCTACATTATTACATTGGGCGGTTCGCGCATCTACATTCCGGGCGACTGCGAAGATATGCCCGAAATGGCTCAGTTTAAGAATATTGACGTAGCTTTCCTTCCTATTAACCAGCCTTATACAATGACGGTGGCGCAAGCCGTTCATGCCGCTAAAGTTATTAAACCCGCTATCTTGTATCCTATTCATTATGGTGATACGGATTTGGGAGGATTATCGGTGCTAAAGGGCGAAGGAGTTGAGGTTAGGGTTTTTAAGATGTAATTTTAATAATTTTGAATTTTGAATTAAAAATTTCAAAATTTGGTTTATCAAATTAACACGTAATTCAAAATTCATAATTCAAAATCCAAAATTTATCTATGTCAATCCCCTTCAAACGACACCGATTTACTAATGGGCTACGGTTAGTAGTGCACGAAGACCCCATAACGCCCTTGGCTTCCTGCTTTATCTGCTATTTTGTGGGTTCAAGAGATGAAAATCCCAATCAAACCGGATTGGCGCATTTGCTTGAGCATTACATGTTTTGCGGCTCTAAAAATATTCCCGAATATGATGTGCCTTTAGACAAAGTGGGCGCACAAAATAACGCCTACACCTCCGATGATGTTACCTGTTATTATATTACGTTGCCTGCCAATAATATAGAAACTGCTTTTTGGTTAGAATCGGATAGAATGCTGGAGCTTGCTTTTCGTAAAAAAGAGTTAGAGGTACAAAAAAATGTGGTCATTGAAGAATTTAAAGAGCATTTCTTGAACAAACCTTACGGCGATATGTGGATGCTTTTTAATGATGCTGTTTTTGAAAGACATCCGTATCAATGGCTGCCCATTGGAAAAGAAGTTTCTCATATTGAAACAGTTAATATGGAGATAATTAAAGCGTTTTATCATAACTATTATGCGCCTCAAAATGCCGTTATTGCCATTGCTGGCAATGTGCGTTTTGAAGAGATTGTAATGTTGGTAGATAAATGGTTTGGCGCTATTCCTAAACGTGGTCATATAGAGAGAAATATGCCTCAAGAACTGCTTCAAATCGCTCCTAAAAAAATAGAAGTATCTCGGCAAGTGCCTTACGATATGTTGCTGAAAGGCTGGAAAATGTGTGGGCGCTTAGATCCGGAATTTTATGCACTCGATCTGCTTTCCGATATGCTGGGTACGGGAAAATCTTCATTCCTGCATCAAGAATTAGTAGAAAAAAAACATCTTTTCACCGATATTTCCGCGTCTATTACCGCCACTTTCGATCCGGGTGTTTTTTTAATTTCCGGTCGTCCTGCCGATGGCGTATCTTTGCAAAAAGCAAACGATGCTTTGGATAAATATCTTTACTCTTTCTTAAAAAATGCTAAAACTGAACATGCGTTACAGAAAGTAAAAAACAACGTAGAATCTATTTTATTGAAAAATGAGATAAAAATTGAAGACCGTGCTTCTACATTGGCGCTTTCGGAAACGTTTCACAGTGTGGAAAGGTTTCAAGATGATAAGGAGCATTATTTTAATGTTGATGAAAATCAATTTGTTGAAATCTTCAAAAGTACGATTGTTCCAACGAATGAGACAACTCTTTTTTATCAAAGCGTTGAAAAATAAAGTAAAAAACAACAATAATCGTTTATTTTTGCCGCTTTGAAAATCTATGCCAAAATCTAAAGGGATACTCTACGCCATTGGCGCTTACTTAATTTGGGGAACGATGCCGATTTATTGGTATCTGCTATCCGGCATTTCGCCGTATGAAATTGTGGCACACCGCATTTTATGGTCTGCCGTACTCATGTTCATCTTATCCGTACTCATTTTTAAAATTGATTTCCGTCCCATTTTAAGGAGCAAAAAGAAGCTGCTTTGCCTGCTATGCACCTCTGCATTAATTACCATAAACTGGACATTGTATATTTGGGCGGTAGAAAACGGACACGTAGTAGATGCATCTTTAGGATATTACATAAATCCGTTTATCAACATTATTTTAGGCGTACTTTTTTTGAAAGAACGACTCTCCGGAATACAAAAAATTGCCATTGCCTTCGCCTTTTTCGGCGTTGCCTACCTCACGTTCAGCTACGGAAAGCTTCCTTTTGTAACCATTGTCTTAGCCTGTACCTTTTCACTATACGGATTTATGCGAAAAAAAGCCCAAGTAGAATCGATGCCGGCGCTGACAGTAGAAACTGTTATTGCACTTCCTGTGGCGCTCGGTTTTTTAGCCATGACCTTTATAAACCACACCAACACCTACCAACTTACCGACGTTTCTGCTATGATACTCATTATGCTAACGGGACCCATTACTGCCATCCCATTATTTTTATTCGGGAAAGCCACAGAAACCGTTTCCATGACTACCTTAGGATTTGTTCAGTATTTATCTCCTACTTTGCAACTTTTGGTTGGAGTGTTATTATTTAAAGAAGTATTCACTACCGCACATATTATCTGCTTCAGTAGCATTTGGGCGGGGTTGGTTTTTTATTCGGTTTACTTGATAAAGGGGAATAGAACTTAAATTTTAGATTCCTCGCTACGCTCGGAATGACAGTATTATTTGTGTTTACAAATGAGTAACCTGGGTTTTTATGTGGAAAACACCGAAGGTGTTTAATGTTGATAACCCCGTGCAAGCCAAAGGCGCAGCTCGGGGTAGAAAATGACATCGTACACTTTACAACCCTGTAGGGGTTAAACTCTTGTTCGCTTCATGTTGTGCCCCTACAGAGCACAGGGTTAGGGAGTTACATCCTCATGCCCCGAGTTGCACCGCCTTTGGCGGCTTGCAAGGGGTTATCCGGGTTAGCCTCCTACGGAGGCATGAGAGTATGAGGTATCTCCTTTCTACAGTAGCCTAAGGCTACTGCTTAGATAGGTGTGCGCTCTACGAGCGCGAGTTTTCGTTCATTAAGCTAATTAATTTGGTGTAAATGTGGGTGCCTTATAAATGCCACCTACATGCTAACAATTTATCACTTCGAGTAATACTCAAAAATCTCCACAAAGCCCTTTTGGCAAACCGGACAAAAATTATTCCAAACCTTATCTTTCATTGTGCAATCTCTCCAAGGGCGGAAAACGCCTTGGGCTACGTAGCCGCCGCCTTCAAAAACGCCGAGAATGTTGGTGTATTCATCGGTATCGGGTGTGGGAATAGGCACGTTTGAAGAAAGTGAATATTTCCATTTTGTGTCAAAATCTACTAATGTTGTTAAATTTACCTCCACCGGCTCAATACCTTCCGGGTAAAAATCGCGTACGGAAACTTCGGAGTCAAAGTATTCATCGCCCAAGCCTGCTACGGAGTGTCCTAATTCGTGCACGGTTACGTAATCACTGAATTTGCCGTCGGAGTTTACGGTGGCGTAGAAATTGTAAATACCGCCGCCGCCGTACTTGGTAGAGTTGGCAATAATTAAAATGGCGTCGTAGGGCGCGTCGTCGGCAATTTCGTTCATGCGCCACACGTTCAGGCACATCAAATAACGATCTACATCAATAGTGTTATAACTGCTGTTTAACAACGTGTTTTTAAAAATATTGGCATTAGGATCGGTAATGCCCGATTCTTTAGAGTATCCTTCAATAGCTCTGATGTTTATCTTATCCTTATTTTCATTAAAAGGCGCACAACTAAGAATATAATCGGCAAAAATTTGCATATCTTTCTTCAGTTTTTTCTTATCTTTTTTAGAATAACCATCGGGAATAAACAAGATGTCTAAGCAGTTTTCAGCCTTTCCACCAATATGCAGATCCATTACTTTATATTCTTTTTTGAATGGTTTTTGAGGTGTGGCTTTGGGGTTAAATTCACCCTCAAAAAGAATAGTAGGAATATGCGAGCGAGAATATACCGTAAATTCGTATTTTACAGGTGCTTTCGGATAGGGCATCAACACACATTCTTCAAAAACGCCCTCTTCTGTTTCTGCTTTTTCTGTAGTTACAAACTCTCCGAAAAGCGTAGAGTAGCTTCGCGTAAAAATAATGTTGTTTGTTTTTGCATCTTTCACAGTTAAAACCATTTCGCCGAAGCGCGCCGGTTCAATTAATTGCTCGCGCGTTCCGCTCCACATTCCGCCTTGCCAGAATGTTACCGGTTCTATTTTTTCAGCATGTGCATTACCAATATGTAAATAATCTAAACGCAATGTCTTGTTTTCGAAATAAGTATCGAAATGTTGCGCGAAGAGAACGAACGGAAGTAAGAACAAAAATAAAATGAGGTTTTTCATAAGATTTAAAGTTTAAAATTTTGTCTGATACAATTTGCGATGCTTTCCACATCAAAGCCCACCGATTTATATAAGTTTGTAATATCTCCATGCTCAATAAATGTGTTCGGTAAAGCTATGGGAAAAACCTTTGTAGTGTATTGTTTTGCAATAATATACTCCGACACTTCGGAAAAAAACCCACCTGTAACCGTGCCATCTTCCACAGTAATGATAGTACGGTGCGTGTTGCATATTTCATCCAACATTTTTTTATCGAACGGTTTTAGAAAGCGAACATCCACGTGTGTCGGATTTATTCCTTCTTTTTCAAGCATATCTATAGCTTGTGTAACATGGTTTCCAAGAGGCCCCAAAGATAAAACGGCAATTTCTTTACCCTGTTTAAGCAGTTTTGATGCTCCTATTTCTAATTTTTCAAACGATGTTCTCCAATCTACTACCACGCCTTTGCCGCGTGGATAACGTATGGCAAACGGCTGCTCTCTTTCCGTGTAAGCGGTAAACATCATGTTTCGCAGTTCTGTTTCATTCATAGGAGCGGCAATAATCATATTGGGGATGGTGCGCAAAAACGCCAAATCGAAAGCGCCGTGGTGCGTTGGTCCATCTTCTCCTACTAAACCGGCGCGGTCAATGCAAAAAACAACAGGCAGTTTTTGCAGCGCCACATCGTGAATGATTTGATCGTAACTGCGTTGCAAGAACGAAGAATAGATGTTGCAAAAAGGGATGTAGCCTGCCGCTGCAAGTCCCGCCGCAAAAGTAACGGCGTGAGGCTCGGCAATTCCCACATCAAACACGCGGTGCGGCAATTTTTCACGCATAATCGTTAATGAACATCCGGTAGCCATAGCCGGCGTAATGCCCACAACCTTACCATCTTTTAATGCTAATTCCAAGATAGTTTCACCAAAAACGGTTTGAAATTTCGGAGGCATGTTTTGCTCATCGGGAACAATAAGCTCACCGGTTTCCGGATCAAAATTTCCGGGGAAATGATATGCAATCTGGTTCTCTTCTGCCAATTGTAATCCTTTGCCTTTTACAGTAACAATGTGAAGCAATTTTGGTCCTTGTATCTCTTTTAAATTCTTTAAAATACGGACTAATTTTACCACATCATGTCCATCTGCAGGTCCAAAATAACGAAATCCAAGTTGTTGAAAAAGATTACTTTTACTTACAATTTGCCCTTTTACCGCATTCCCTAAACGACTCAATCCTTGCGTAAGAAACTTGCTGAAATTGAAGAACTTCCATAAGCCTTTTTTAACACGATTGTATGATTTTGAACTGGTAATGCGGAGCAAATACTGGCTCATGGCACCCACATTTTCATCAATCGCAATACGATTATCGTTGAGAATAACCAACATATTCGCTTGTTCGCCTCCTGCTTGGTTCATCGCTTCAAAAGCCATACCTCCGCCCATGGCGCCATCGCCGATTACTGCAATGTGCTGTTGGGAGGTATTTCCTGCCAAACGCGCCGCAGTTGCCATGCCCAAAATAGCTGATATGGAAGTAGATGAGTGCCCTGTTCCAAATGCGTCATATTCGCTTTCGCACATTTTTGGGAACCCACTCATACCTTTATGTTTCCTATTTGTAGCAAAACGATCTTTTCTTCCGGTAATAATTTTGTGTGTATAGGCTTGGTGTCCCACATCCCATACTAATTTATCATTCGGCGTATCAAATACATAGTGAATAGCTACGGTAAGTTCAATGGTGCCTAAGCTGGCGCCGAGGTGCCCCGGATTGTTTGCCGATTGTGTAATGATAAAATGACGCAACTCCTCACACAATTGCGGTAGTTTTTCAATGGGTAACCTCCTTATATCTTCAGGAAATTGTACCGTATCTAATAAAGGGTACATTGGAGTATCTATCATGAATAGAAGCGTTTAGTACTGTTCTTTTTCGTTAGGGAAGTCGTGTTGTTTTACATCATTAATGTAATGCGTAACTGCGCTGATAATCTCTTCCGAGAAATTGTGATAGCGGCGCAAGAAGCGTGGGGAAAACTGCTGTGAATAGCCCATCATGTCATGGAAAACAAGCACTTGTCCGCTTGTGTCGGGTCCGGCGCCAATTCCAATGGTAGGAATAGTGATACTTTCCGTAACCAACTTGCCGATAGAAGCAGGAATTTTTTCCAATACCAAAGCAAAACAACCGCGTTCTTCTAAAATTTTAGCATCTTCCAAAATTTTGTCCACTTCTTTTTGCGTAGTTGCACGTACTGTATAAGTTCCGAATTTGTTGATACTTTGCGGAGTTAAGCCCAAGTGTCCCATTACCGGAATACCGGCGCTCAAAATCCGGTCAATGCTTTCGGCTATCTCTACGCCGCCCTCCATTTTCACCGCATCGGCGCCCGATTCTTTCATAATTCTGATGGCTGAAGCTAATGCCTCTTTTGAATTGCCTTGGTACGTGCCAAAAGGCAAATCTACTACAATCAAAGCGCGTTCCACTGCACGCACCACTGAGGAAGCGTGATAAATCATGTCATTCAACGTAATAGGTAAAGTGGTTTTATAGCCCGCCATGACGTTTGCCGCAGAATCGCCCACCAAAATTACATCTATTTTTGCTTCATCTAACAAGCGTGCCGTAGAAAAATCGTACGCCGTGAGCATGGCTATTTTTTCCCCTTCGTTGCGCATGCGTTGCAACACGTGGGTGGTTACTTTGGTAACATTGCGGTATAGATATTGACCTTTCATATTTGTCGGCTTTTATTTTAAAATTTTGGCGAAATTATACAATTTTTTTATTTATATTTTTGCTTTTGAACGACTTCCCAAAAAGTTTTATTCTCAAGTATTCAACAGCTCTTCAAACTCCGTTTCACTTAAAATAGGGATCCCTAATTTCTCCGCTTTTTTTTGTTTTTCAGGTCCCATATTATCGCCGGCAATTACAAAATCGGTGTTTTTCGAGATGGAAGAGACATTTTTGCCGCCGTGAAGCTCAATTTTTTGCTTCATCATATCGCGGGGAATAGAAAACACACCGCTTACTACTACTGTTTTTCCTTCTAAAATATGAGAAACGAGCTGTTGTTCCTCTGCGTTCACTTCAAATTGTACACCTGCTTCGCGTAGTCGCACAACATTTTCTAAATTTTCTACCGTGTTAAAAAACTGCACGATGCTTTCAGCCACTTGTTCGCCCACGTCATCCACCGCTTTCAGTTCCTCTTTGGAAGCATTAGCAAGCGCATCAACGTTTTTAAAATAACGGGCTAATTTCTTCGCGGTGGTTTCGCCCACATATCTAATTCCTATCGCAAATAACACACGTTCGAACGGAATGTTTTTAGATTGTTCGATGCCGGTTAGCATATTTTCAACCGTTTTTTTACGAAAACTGATGATGCGTTCCGTGTTGTCTTCACCTATAATTCTTTTTTCTAAACCTAACAAATCTTCCGGCTTCAATGCATAAAAATCGGCGCTTGATTTCACTAAACCGTTATCAAACAGCATTTCAATTTTTCCTTCTCCCAACGAATCAATATTCATAGCTTTTCTGGAAATAAAATGCTCCAATTTTCCTTTCAATTGCGGTGGGCAGCCCCATTCGTTAGGGCAATAGGTGGCGGCTTCACCTTCTTTTTTAGTTAACAGTGCGTTGCAAAATGGACAACGAGAAATAAAGGTTATTTTTTGTGCCGATGGCAAGCGTTTAGAAAGCTCTACACCCACAATTTTAGGAATAATCTCTCCGCCTTTTTCTACATAAAGCCAATCATTTTCGTGAATATCAAACTGCTGAATAATGTCATTATTGTGTAAAGATGCGCGTTTTACCACAGTCCCTGCTAATAAAACGGGTTGTAAATTAGCAACGGGAGTTACAACCCCTGTTCTACCCACCTGAAAATCAACGCTTAGTAGCGGAGTCAACGCGCGCTTGGCTTTAAATTTGTAGGCAATAGACCAACGCGGACTTTTCGCGGTGGCGCCCAATTGTTGTTGCTGAAAAATGTCGTTTACTTTAATCACCACGCCATCAATATCGAAAGGAAGTTGCTCTCTTTCAAGATCCCATCGGGCAATAAATGCTTTAATTTCTTCTATTGAGCTGCATTTCTGAAGTGCGTCAGGAGTTTTAAAACCCCATTCTTTTAATTTTGTAAAGCTCTCAAAATGTGTTTTAAAAGGTAAATTTTCGCCTAATGCCACATATAAGCGGCAATCTAATCCGCGTTTGGCAACCTCTGAAGAATCTTGCAGCTTCAGGCTTCCCGATGCGGCATTTCGTGGGTTTGCGAAAGGCTGTTCACCAATATCTTCACGTTCGGCGTTAAGTTTTTCAAATGCTTGGTGAGTTAAAAGAATTTCGCCGCGCACTTCCAAAAAATCGGGATAATCTCCAAAAAGTTTCAACGGAATCGCTTTAATGGTTTTCACATTTTGCGTAACATCGTCACCTTGAACGCCATCGCCGCGCGTTACGGCACGCAGTAATATTCCTTTTTCATACACCAAACTAATGGCAACACCATCATATTTTAATTCGCAAACGTATTCAACATTTTGGAACAGTGCATTATGCACACGTTTGTCAAACTCCTCAATTTCTTCAATAGAATAAGTATTTGCCAACGATAGCATGGGAAATACGTGCGCCACAGTAGCAAACTGTTTGATAATTTCGCCGCCCACGCGCTGCGTAGGACTATCGGGCTGAATAAAATCGGGATATTCTTTCTCTAAATGTGTCAATTCCTCAAGCAATTTATCAAACTCATAATCGCTAATAGTAGGATTATCTAACACATAATAGTTGTAATTATGGCGATTTAGTTGCTCGGTAAGTGCTTTGATGCGGTCTAACATATTTGTTGTTAAAATTATAACAAAAGGATGAACCTATTCTTAATATGGAAGCAAAATTATATGATTTTTTTTGCGTTGGTAAAAATGTTGGTTTTTTACCGGTGCAAACGCGGTGCAAACGCATTAAAATTTTTATTTTATTCTTTTGGGCGTGCCCCTCGCTTTTCTATCGCAATGTTCGATGGGAAAAACTAAGTCTAACTCAATTTTAACATTAATTAAGAAATTACAAGTCATCTAATGGGCTTTTGATCTTGCTCAAGTGGCGGTTGCTCACTTTCGCATAGATTTCTGTAGTCTTTATATCTCTGTGTCCTAACAGTTTTTGAATAAAAACCATATCGGTTCCACATTCTAATAAATGAGTGGCGTAGCTGTGTCGCAATCCATGAATTCCTACCGATTTATTAATTTTTGCTTTTCGCATGGCATTTGTGAAAACTGTTTGTACGCTACGAATGGCGTATTGTTCGCCATACTGACCTTCAAACAAGTAGATTTTAGGGCGATATGCACAGTAATAACTCCGCAAATCACCAAGTATGGATAATGGTAGAGTTACATAACGATCTTTTTTACCTTTAGCGGCTTCAATGTGAACCAACATTCTTTGACTATCGATATTGGTAATTTTAAGATTTACGATTTCGCTTACACGCAAGCCCATTCCGTAGCACAATTTGAGCATAAGCGAATGTTTAGGATTAGTCACTTGAGCAAAAATCTTAACAATATCATTTTTGCTAATTACTTTAGGCAAAATTGACTTTTTCTTAGGACGAGGAATTTCTTCAAAAAAGAGTTTTTTGTGGTGCAACACTTGTTCAAAATAAAACTTTACAGCGTTGATACGGCTGTGAATGATGTTTTCAGAAAGTTTTAGCTTAGTTACACAAAACAAGAAATAGGAGCGTAAACGCTCCGACGACAGCTTGTCTACAGATATATCTTTAAGTAAATAAAGTAGTTGTGCAAACTCGTTACAATAGGTTTTGATAGTATTTTGGCTGTATGCTTTAAGTTGCAGTGTTTCGCGCATGCGTTTGAGTGCGGGTTGATTTATTGGATGAATTTGCCAAAGAACGCTTTTTCCTGCTTCGATTTTAGTTATTCCAACTTCTTTTCTAACAGCATTTCTATCGGGCAAGTACCAACATTTTTTAGTAGCACTCCATTTGAGGGAAGGAAATTTTTCTTTTAGAGCATTTTTCAACTCAATATCGAATTGAAAATACACAAAAATTACATTTTGATTTTGATGTTCTCCTATTAAGAATTTGTAGTTTTGAGAGTTGAAAGTCATGCGCATTTAGTATATATTAGTTTTACAAAAGTATAAGAAGGATATTTTAAATACGCATTTCAAGTTG
>WQTS01000089.1 GCA_009786185.1 Bacteroidota bacterium | reverse complement strand
CTGATTTAGGTTTACTATCCGGAATTGGCGGGCAAATACTTACTTGCAGTGAGTTGTTTTTACAAAAAAAAGTATCGCAGGATTGGTTATCACACCTGCATAATGTTTTGGAAGAAAAATTATCTAACGAAGATTTTCTTTTTACTCATTGTGGCGGTTTAGCCGGTATTGGTTGGTTGTATGAGTATTTAAGCCAAAGAAAAATAATAAATCAGGATACAAACCTCCTTTTAGAAGATTTTGATATTTTTCTTGAGAAAGCGCTGAAAAACTTTATGATAGAGAAAAACTACGATTTTCTTCATGGCGGAGTGGGCATTGCGCTCTACTTTACCAAAAGAGTTGCAAAGAAAAAAGAACTTGTACCAGTACTGGCTCAGTTTGTAGAAGATTTAGAAAACATAAGCATCAAACAAAAAGATGGAACCATAAAATGGTGTTCTTTTTCGCGCAAACATATTGGCAAACAAACATATAATATCTCTATATCGCATGGCATGTCGAGTATTGTTTCAATGCTGTCAAAACTGAATAAAATAGAAGGAGTTGATAAGGGAAAAACTGAAAAATTGTTACGAGAAGCTGTACAATATATTCTTGGCCAAGAGATTGGCAAAGAAAAATATGGTAGTTACTTCACATACTATGCATTAGAAAGCACTTCCGATATTACTAAAAGTCGCTTAGCGTGGTGTTACGGCGATTTGGGAATTGCTTCCGTATTATTTCAAGCAGGCAAAACACTAGGAAAAAACATTTGGATAGATAAAGCACTGGAAATATTTATATTTGCTGCTACTATGAGACAAAACTTAGAAGATAATTTGGTTAAAGATGCGGGATTATGTCACGGCACTGCCGGTATTGGGCATATTTTTTACCGTATGTGGTGGAACACACAGCTATCTGAATTTAAAGATGCCGCAGATTACTGGTTTGAACAAACCTTAAAAATGGCTATGTTTGAAGATGGATTTGCCGGCTTTAAAGCTTCAGAAATACAAATGCCGGATGGAAAACCAACATGGGTAAACAAGTACGAATTTTTGGAAGGTATTGCCGGTATATGCTTGGCAATGTTTACCTATTATTACGAGATGGATCCCGCGTGGGATGAATGTTTACTTCTAAGCTAAGTATCTATCCATTTAAGAAAAGAGCACAAAATTTTTGTGCTCTTTCCATTCGCAGGGGAAGAGAGATTCGAACTCCCATCAACGGTTTTGGAGACCGCTATTCTACCCTTAAACTATTCCCCTTTGTGGGGGCTGTAAGGGTCGAAAATTTTCGACCCTTACGACCCGTACGTTATTATTAGTCTATTATTTTGGTTACCTGTCCTGCACCAACCGTACGTCCACCTTCGCGGATTGCGAAACGAAGATTCAAGTTGATAGCAATTTCCGATAACAATTTAACAGTAATTGTTAAGTTATCACCGGGCATTACCATTTCTACTCCTGCGGGAAGGAAAACCTCACCGGTTACGTCAGTTGTACGGAAATAGAATTGAGGACGATATTTGTTATGGAATGGCGTGTGGCGTCCACCTTCTTCTTTTTTCAAGATATACACCTCAGCTTCAAATTCTTTATGCGGTTTAATAGAACCCGGTTTCGCGATAACCATACCACGACGGATTTCATCTTTATCAATACCACGAAGTAATAGACCTACGTTGTCGCCGGCTTCACCTCTATCCAAAATTTTACGGAACATTTCTACTCCGGTAACTACGGATTTAAGTTTTTCAGCACCCATACCGATAATATCTACAGGGTCTCCTGAGTTGATAACGCCGGTTTCAATTTTTCCGGTAGCAACAGTACCACGACCGGTAATTGAGAATACGTCTTCCACAGGCATTAAGAATTCTTTATCTACGGCACGTACCGGAAGTGGAATGTAAGTATCAACAGCATCCATAAGTTCTATAATTTTTTCTACCCATGAGGGCTCCATGTTCAATCCACCTAACGCAGATCCGCGAATAACAGGCGTGTTGTCGCCATCGAATCCGTAGAATGACAAAAGATCACGGATTTCCATTTCAACAAGTTCTAATAACTCGGGGTCATCCACCAAGTCAACTTTATTCATGAACACCACCAATTTAGGAACGCCTACCTGACGCGCCAAAAGGATATGCTCTCTTGTTTGCGGCATAGGACCATCGGT
This sequence comes from Bacteroidota bacterium, assembly GCA_009786185.1. Taxonomy (GTDB): domain Bacteria; phylum Bacteroidota; class Bacteroidia; order Bacteroidales; family WCHB1-69; genus WRNX01. The sequence goes on along the minus strand of WQTS01000089.1, from coordinate 15,705 downwards.
TGCAGCTACCACGATGATAGCGCCGTCCATTTGTGCAGCTCCAGTTACCATGTTCTTAATGTAGTCGGCGTGGCCGGGGCAATCTACGTGTGCATAGTGACGATTAGCCGTTTGATACTCAACGTGAGACGTATTAATTGTAATACCACGTTCTTTTTCTTCCGGTGCATTGTCAATTGATGAGAAATCTCTTTTTTCTGATAGGCCTTTTTCAGCTAATACCGTAGTGATAGCAGCTGTTAAGGTTGTTTTGCCGTGGTCAATGTGACCAATTGTACCCACATTTACGTGGGGTTTGGTGCGTTCAAATTTTGCTTTTGCCATTGTTTTATCAATTAAAAGGTTATTAAATATTCTATTATTACATAGAGGTTGTTTTCCTTTTGAGCCATTGACGAGAGTTGAACTCGTGACCCCTTCCTTACCAAGGAAGTGCTCTACCTCTGAGCTACAACGGCTAATAGCCCCAATGTTTTATTTTTGGGGCTGCAAAAATATACTTTTTTTTATATTAAAATTCTTTTAGGAATATTTCTCTCCGAAATCAAGTTTAACATCGTTAGCGTATTGCCTAATCTGTTGTTCTTCAGAGCGTTTGCAAATTAATAGCACATCGTCGGTATCTACTACAATAAAGTCTTCCAAACCTTGCAAAACCGTAACTTTATAAGGCTTTGCATTCACAATGCAGCCTTTGGTATCGTAAGTTTTCACGCGCTTGCCAACAATAGAGTTCTGGTTATCGTCTTTGGGGTTAATATCGTAAAGGGCGCCCCAGGTTCCTAAATCCGACCAGCCAAACTCAGCGGCATACACGTGCACATTTTGCGCTTTTTCCATAATGCCGTAGTCTACAGAGATATTTCTGCACATTTCATAAATTCTTTGAATGAATGCAGCTTCATCGGGTGTATTATACAATCCGTCTCCTTGTTTAAACAACGAATCTACTTCCGGTAAAAACTTTTGAAAAGCTACTTCTACTGTTTTCAGCGACCACATAAAGATGCCTGCATTCCAAAGAAAATCACCACTTTCAATAAATTGCTGCGCCATTTCTAACTGCGGTTTTTCCGTAAAAGTTTTTACTTCATAAATCGCACTATTTTTTTCATACACCTTGTCTTCATTATATTGAATATATCCGTATCCGGTATTCGGGTAAGAAGGGCGAATGCCGATGGTAAGCAACCATGGATTTTGCTCTACTGTTTGCAATCCATTATTAATTACATCTATAAAAACATCTTCTTTTAAAATAACATGGTCAGACGGCGCTACTACAATAACCGCATTTGGATTTTTAGCTTTGATTTTGTAGTTTGCATATGCAATGCAAGGAGCGGTGTTGCGTCTTGCCGGTTCCAGCACAATCTGATCGTCTTGCATATCGGGCAATTGTTGTTTAACCAACTCTTTATACATGGCGTTGGTTACCACATAAATATTTTCTTTGGGACAAATTTTAATAAATCTGTCGTAAGTCTTTTGAATAAAAGTACGTCCATCTCCAAGAATATCAATAAATTGCTTAGGAGTTTCCGTTTTGCTCATGGGCCAAAAGCGCACACCTATTCCGCCGGCCATAATTACACAATAGTAGTTTTTGTTCATGAATTTTATTTTTGACATGTAAACGATTTTTCAATGGAATTAGTATAATAGTGGTTAGTGGCTAATGATTAATGGTTTGTGATTTAAGGTTTGGTTTAAATATTTTTGTTTTTTTGCGCGTTACTTCATTAAAATAATAGTTCTAATAATCATGTTTAAAAAGAGCTTTTTAGTTTTCATTTTTTTATTTCCCGTCATGGCATTTATTGCCACACAGGTATCACAATCAAAACAATCATCTGGTTTTGGCGGAGTTATTTATGGACAAAACCTTCTTACTAATTCGCTACAAAGCGACGATCTTATTTCTGAATTTTTAAAACTTTCTGTAAAGCAACTTGTAGATACCGGAAATTACTATTTTAAAAAAAACAGTCATGATACAGCATTAATTTGTTACAGCCTGCTTATTAATACCCCTTTCAAAAATAGTGATTTTGAGCAACAAAAAATAGTGATTGAAGCATATAATAAATCGGCGGTTATTTATTATTATGTGTGTGATTATCGCAGTTCTTACGATTTTTTGATTAAAGCGTTACTCCTCTGCGAAAAATTTAATCATGATTCATGTCTTGCAAGAATTTATACAAATATAGGAAACATTTATTATCGTTTTTACAAGCATGATTTGGCAAAATCGTATTACTCAAAAGCATTGAATTTTCCTCAGGATAGTGCATCTATTGTTGTTTTATTAAATAATATTGGCGCTGTTGAATTGGAAAACGACAACACAGACAGCGCGGCTTACTATCTAAGTAAGGCTTTGCAAGCCAGTAAACTGCATAACAATTTTCTTTTATACAGTATATGGAATAATATAGCATCGCTTTATCAAAAAATGCAACTTTATGATTCGGCGTTTTATTATTACCGTTTATTATTAAATAATAATCAACTTGAAAAAGAAGAAGAAGCTGAAAATTTATCATGCTTGGGCAAGCTTTTTTTTGAAATTAATAAAACAGACTCGGCTTTATTTTATATTGATTTATCGAATACCATTGCCAAAGAAAATAACTTTTTAAGAATCTTAGCAGAAAACTATCTTGTTTTATCAAAAATTGAAGAAGCGAGAGGACGTACAACGAAAGCATTTGAACACTTTAAGAAATACAGCGGTTTAAAAGATTCAATACTTAATGTGGCAAATTTCGGAGATATCAATCAGTTACAGAGGCTGTATGAGGTTTCTAAAACCAATCAACAAATAGAGCAACTTGTTTTCGAACAGCAAGTCAAAGAACGCACCATTCGTTATCAAAAAATTATTTGGCTCATTACATCATGCGTTTTAATATTGGTAACCATCGGATTGTTATTTATCTATTTACAAAAAAGAAGTCTTAGTAGAGCTTATAAAGTATTGTTTGAAAAGAATCTTAAAATTATTGAACTTCAAGGTAATTCATCGGAAAGGCATTTGGAAAAATATAAAGACAGCACTCTTAAAGATGAAATGCATGATAAGCTTTTAGATAGAATTTTAACGCTTATGGAGGATACGACAATAGTATGCGATACCGAATTTTCTTTAGACAGATTAGCAGAATTAGTAGAATCTAATCAAACTTATGTTTCACAAGTTATTAATGCAGCATTAAAAAAGAACTTCCGTTCGTTTTTAAATGATTACAGAATACGGGAAGCGCAACGATTGTTTTCGGAACTTGACCTTACAAAATATACCATTGCGTCAATTGCTCAGAGGGTAGGCTATAAATCTCCAACTACTTTTCGCACTACCTTTAAAGAGATTACCGGTGTAACGCCTAACTTTTATTTTAAATCCATTCAAGAACAAACAGAGAGGATTTAAAAACTTTAAAGATTTAAAAACTTGATGGTTGTAATTCGTCATTAAATCTAATTAAGCCAAATTTATCAATTTGGCTCTCAAATCATGTTTGATGTAATATGCTGTGATGGCAAACTTGTTTTTTTGCACTTGGTTTTTAACCCCTGTGTTTTAAAATTTTAACTTTTGCTATCATTAAAATATAATAAATATGAAAAACAACTATTCACTTCTTTTTTTATCCGTTTTTTTTATAATTGGGAACGTTACATCGATTTCCGCGCAACAATCCGTTACAGCTTCGGGTGGGAATGCCACCGGAACAGGCGGTAGTGTCTCGTTCGCTATCGGACAATTAGGCTATCAAAATTATTCCGGAAATGCCGGCTCGGTTCTTGAAGGCGTACAGCAGCCTTACGAAATTTTTGAACTAAGCATTGCCGACCATGTGGGTATTGCTCTTGATTGCCAAGTATATCCGAATCCAACAAACGACGTGCTTCAATTACGAATTACAAATTACGAATTACAAATGGGAAGCGGTGTGTGGTACGCGGTGTGCGATTTGACCGGAAGACAAATTATACAGCAAGAAATTGTGGAAGAACTTACGGAAATTTCAATGGGCAATCTGTCGAAAGGAACCTATCTTTTGAATATTATGATAGATAACCGACCGGCAAAAGCATTCAAAATAATTAAAAATTAAAAATTATACCCATACACCTATTAATCATTAACCCCAAAAATATAATTAACATGAAAAATCTTTATTCTTTAATTCAAACAGCCGCATTCCTGTTTTTGTTAACCCTTTACTTTGTACCGGTTTTGGCACAAGTTCCCGAAAAGATGAGTTATCAGGCAGTAATACGTAACAGTAGCGACCAATTGGTAAAAAACCAACAAATAGGTATGCGAATTTCAATCCTGAAAGGCTCAACCGAGATTTATAGCGAAACCCAAACGCCCACCACTAATGGTAATGGATTGGTAACCATCGAAATTGGCGATGGTTCAGGGTTTAGTGCAATAAATTGGAACGAGGGCATCTATTTTCTGAAAACAGAAACCGATCCCGCCGGAGGCGCCAATTATACCATTGCGGGCACAAGTCAGTTGTTGAGTGTGCCTTATGCGTTGTATGCCAAAGTATCCGGTAGTAGTTTGCCCGGTCCACAAGGACCAGAGGGCCCGCAAGGAGCTGCCGGCGCGCAAGGTCCTAAAGGAGATAAAGGAGACGCCGGTGATCCGGGACCTCAGGGAGAATCAGGACTATCGGTAACCGGTTATACCATAGGCGATATGATGTTTTGGAGTGGAACGGAATGGACACTGGTACTGTCGGGCTCATTAGGTCAAGTGCTTACGATGGGGACAGGCAACATTCCCGTTTGGTCCACTTTAGACATACCCGTAATCATTCCTCCTACCGTAGTTACGGAAAGTGCAACGGATATAACAACTACTACCGCAATGCTGAACGGAATTGTTGAGCAGGGAACACACAGTATTATAGAAAAAGGATTTCAATGGAAAGGCGTAACCGATACCAACTGGGAAACTATTGTAATTGTTTCTACTGAAATGGCAGCTTTATTAGAAGGTTTAACTCCTGACTCTCAATATGAATACAAAGCTTATGCCAATACGCTGAGCGATAGTTTTGAAGGGCAAATCATCAATTTCTCTACGCTCCCCATAACCCATATACTTACTTTTAATGCCAATGGCGGCGAAGGAAATATGACCGCTCAAGTATTTGTTCATAATATCGCACAAAATATTAATTCAAATACATTTACGAGAACCGGACATACCTTTGCCCATTGGAATACCGAAGCCAACGGCACCGGAACCACTTATACCAACGGCGCTAATCTTACACTTACTGCCAACTTAACATTGTTTGCGCAATGGGAAGCAGAAGTGATACCTGCCATACCCTGTCCAGACGCACCTACCGTTACCGACATAGATAATAATACTTACAGCACGATTTTAATTGGAACACAATGTTGGATGAAAGAAAACTTGAGAACGACAAAATATAAAAACGGCAATGCACTTACTTTGTCCACGTGGGGCATAGGGTTCTTAATTGGCTCTGATAACATGTGTTACTATAATTTTGATGCATCTACTGCGGAGATATACGGCGCTTTTTATAATTGGAATACTTTTAATACTGGAAACCTGTGTCCTGACGGTTGGCATGCACCTTCTCAAGATGAATGGACTGTATTACAAAATTATTTGATTGCAAACAGTTATAACTGGGACAATACTAATTCCGGTAATAAAATAGCCAAATCAATGGTGTCGGTAGCCCCGGGGGATAAAGGTTTATGGGAAACATCAACAGGCAACGGATACCCCGGAAATACAACCGGTGCAGGTGAGTCTCAAAGAAATAAAAGTGGATTTTCAACTATTCCGGCATGTCAAATAGATATGATTAATCATAGTGTTTGGAGCCAAAATATAAATAAAAGCGCTACATTTTGGAGTACCGGAGAAAACCCGGACTATAATTTTGGTTGTTTTTGGTATATTGACTATGACGATGTTGCTTTTAATTCTGATGAAGATCTCAAAGGAATTGGAAGGTCTGTGCGTTGCATAAAAGACTGAGCCATAGAAATCAGATGGTTGCAATTCGTCATCGAATCAAACCAAATTTATCAATTTGACTCCGAAATCACATCCAAAGAGATATGTCTTGTTTGCAAACTTACTTTTTTTTGCATCCACATTCACTTTGAAATTTACCGGAAAAGAAAATATTGACATTATTAGAATCATACAATTAATCCATTATTATTAATCAAAATTATTACTTTATGAAAAAATTATTATTATCTGTGATGATGTTCTTCTTCTTTTTGGCGGCAAGTTACCCACAAGCGACCAACTTCCCCTTAGTAGAAGGTTTTGAAAGTTTAACCTTTCCGCCCCCGGGCTGGACGACTCATAGTACCGGAACAGGTTGGGTAAACTGGGCGCCGTATGCACATAGCGGAGAAGCCTCTGCCTCTCATCAATATGCTCAGGGAATGCAAGACGGTTGGTTGATCTCACCAAAAATAAAATTACCGAACAACTTGGAATCTTTGCTCGAATTTTGGTCTTCTAATCGTTATGTGAACTCTCATTACCATAATGGAATTTGGATATCAACCACAGATGCATCTGTTGAGTCGTTTACGTTATTAAAACAATTAACCAAACCTGACGAGGTTTCTGATCCATGGAAAAAAATTGTTATTTCCTTGAGCGATTATGCAGGAGAATACATTTATATAGGATTCAGATATATGGGCAATGACGCCGATAACTGGTGGATTGACGATGTGTCGGTTAAATTAGCAGGCATTGATGGTGCGGTAACAAGATTTTACAGTGCAGCTTCTCCAATGGCAGAGGAACCATTTCTTTACAAAGCAGTTATAGAAAATGTAGGCACCCAGCCTTTAACAGGTTACACTGTTAAATTGATGGATGATGCGAATAATGTATTGGCGGTTAGCGAATCCGGACCTAACCTCTCTTTGGGCGCAACGGCCCATATTAATATAAGCTGGACGGCGCCGGCTGCAGGTACTTATTTCTTGCGTGCTGTTTTAGATATGCCCGGAGATGTAAATCCGTACAACAATACGTCATCTGTTTTGGAAGTAAACATAAAGCCTAATACAGGCAGTTTATATGAAGGTCCTATCGGTACAGGTATGGCTATGTCATTTCTTCCGATAAACTTTGATTACAGGCACAGCAGAACGCAAAGTATATTTTTTGACCACGAAATAATGGGCAGATTGGGTACAATTTTCCAGATACAATATTTTAACAATTTTGTTCACGAAATAGGTTATATACCTATGCAAATATGGTTGGCTAACACTACCGTATCCTCGCTTGATACATGGCTTCCCGCATCCGAGTTTACGCTTGTATTTGACGGAGAAGTATATTTTCCGATAGGAAAAAATACCATAACCATTCCGTTGGATATTCCTTACGAATATACCGGAAATAACCTGGTTGTAATGACAAATTGTCCAAGTGGTGAAAGTTCCTCGTCAAACAATTTATTTTATTGTACATTAACAGAGGAAATTTGGCACAGAAGCCGCTTTTATTTCAGCGATGATTCGGAATTTAACTGGGCACAAACGGGTGCGAGCGGTAATTGGCATCCAAATATGGTATGTAGTTTTGCTCTTGAAGGTTTAGGAAGCGTATCGGGTACCGTTACGGATGGAACAACACCTCTTGAAGGCGCACAAGTTGAAATAGTAGGTACAAACTTAAACCGTATAACTAATAATGAAGGAAACTACAATTTTAGCATCGTGTTGCCGGGTACTCAGCAAATCAAGGCAAGCAAGTTCGGATATGCAGATGCAACAAGTTCCGTAACGGTTGTTGCCGCTAACAACACTACGGCAGATATCGTTTTAACGCCTCTTTCAACCTATACGATAAGCGGTAAAGTAACAGGGAATGATGCTCCCGGAGGACTTCAGGGTGTTACCATAAAACTCTCCGGATACGATGATTACAACGTTGTTACCGATGCAGCGGGAAACTATTCTATTTCTAGTGTTTACGGAGATTTTAGTTATAACATTAAGGCTGAATTAAGCGGGTATGGAACTTATGTTTCAACGGTTGAGGTAAATGCTAATGCAACCCACAATATAGAGCTTATCGAAATTCCTTATCCCGTACTCAATCCTGTGGCAAAGGTAGTGGGCACTGATGCTGTTATTACCTGGGGAGAACCTCAAGAGATTGTAACGTTTCGATACGATAACGGAATTTGTACCGGACAGTTGGGATTTAATTTTAATGCGGCTCCAAGAGGCGTATTGGGCGCCTGCCACAGAGCAAACGCAGAACTCCGAAAAATGTCGTGGTACTTAACCGACATAGCCGGCGAGCATACTGCTGCAAATCTGTTTATTTTTGATTTGGATGCGGCAGGACAGCCCACCAATAAGATTATTTTTTCGGCGCTCAATGTTCCTACCACTGTTTCGCAATGGTGTGAATATGAATTTCCGGAACCCATATCAACGCCAAATGGATTTTTCATTGCCATGAGCCATGAGACAACATTCTTATCCTTAGGAACCACAACGCCTGATAATGAATATCCGTTCTTGCCGGGAACAAACTTTGTTACTTCGGATTATGATTCAGTGGCGTTTTCAGCTTTAGAAAACGCGGGTTTTAAGATAAACTTCATGCTTCGCGCAGAAGGCTATGTGCTCGGAAAATCCGCTCAATTCGGATACTTTGCTCCCTCTGCACAAAAAACATCTTCCTTGATTCATAATGATATGACATCGGCACAACTTGTGTTCACTCCGTCGGATCCTGTTGCTACGGAACCTCCTGTTTCTAAAACCAAATCGAAATCACTTATCGGCTATGTGATTTACAGACTGATCGAAAATGATCCGGAGCCCTCATGGACAGAGCTTTCCACCCATGTTACGGGATTTAGTTATACCGATAATGAATGGATTACACTGCCGGAGGGGAGGTACCAATATGCCGTAAAAGCCATTTACACAGGAAATGTGATGTCTGAGGCAAGATTAAGCAATGTTTTAGTAAAAGCAACATATCCGGTAACTTACAACACCTCTGCAAATGGTACGTTAACTGTTACCGCAAATGGAAATACCGTTGCCAACGGTACGTTAATTGATCATGGAACAGTATTAACAATTATTGCCACACCTGATCCTAATTACAAACTATTGACCTTAACTGTCAATGGAAATAATTTTGCAAATAATAGTATGTATACGGTAGTTTCAGCCACGCATATCGAATGTAACTTTGAAGGAGTTGGAGTTAAAGAAAATTCTTTATCTGATGTTATAGTTTACAGCTATCAGAATTCAGTTTATATTAAAAATGAAAAAAATGTTGCACTAAAGTCGGTAGAAATTATTGATATAACAGGTCGTGTAGTATATCGAAGCGTTATTAATGATGTTGAAACAGTGGTTACTCTTCAAGTTGCTACCGGAATTTATAATGTGAATTTAATGTCGCAAGACAACACAATTTTTACTACGAAAATTTTAATACATAATTAAAATTTGGTTAGATTTTATTTGGTGGGGGGCTGCTTGAAAAGGTAGCCCCTTTTTTGCTGTGAATTTATAAGATTCTATGAACCCCCGCACCATACTCACATTGTAACAACGCTTTAATTTTCTCATAATCATCAATACAGTTCACAAAATCCAGCGCATTGGATTCAATAATTAAGATAGGAAACCGGGCGCGTTGCCTAAAAAAAGTCAAATAATTTTCCTGAATAGATTCCAAATAGGCCGCTTGAATCTCCTGCTCATATTCCCGGCCTCTTTTTGCAATATTTTTCAATAGATTTTCCGGAGTATTGTACAAGTAAATAAGAAGATCGGGTTTGGGCAAAAAATCGGAAATAATTTCGTAAACCTTTAAAAAAAGATTGTATTCATCTTGTTGTAAATTGTTTTTCGCAAAAATAGCGCATTTATCAATAAAATAATCGGCAACTACTAGATCGGTAAATAAATCTCGCCTCGACAGCAAGTTTTTTAATTGCTGATACCTGTCTGTTAAGAACGTCATTTCCAAAGGAAAAGCATAGTGCGTGGGATCTTTATAGAACTTAGCCAAAAAAGGATTGTCTGCAAATCTTTCTAGTATCAATTCCGCATTAAAATCGGCTGCCAACATTTTAGCTAATGTGGTTTTTCCGGCGCCGATGCAGCCTTCGATGACGATGTAATTATATTTCATAAGCGGTATGAGGTTTGCGGTTTATAGGTTTAAGAAGGTGGGTAATCCCCTCCAAATTTTGAAGGGGTGCCCGAAGGGCAGGGTGGTTTATATAAATTTATTATTCTTCAAACAATAAATCTTTATGCCTCGCATAATTTCGCCATTTTTCCAGTACTGCCGCAAAATCCGCAGGCAACTCCGAATCGAAAAATATGGGTTTTCCGGTGGTGGGATGTATCAGTCCTAATTGTTTGGCGTGTAGCGCTTGTCTGGGCATAAGTTCAAAGCAATTTTTCACGAATTGCTTATATTTTGTAAAAGTAGTGCCTTTAATAATTTGGTCGCCGCCATAGGTTTCATCGCTAAAAAGTGGGTGTCCTGTAGATTTGAGATGCACGCGAATTTGGTGCGTTCTGCCGGTTTCCAACTGACATTCAAGCAGCGTAACGTAGCCGAAACGCTCTAACACTTTCCAATGGGTTACGGCGTATTTACCATATTCACTATCAGTAGGAAAAGTGTCCATGATAAGCCGGTCTTTTAAATTTCGCCCTACATTTGCAATAATGGTACCTTGCTCTTCGTCGAAATCGCCCCACACCAATGCCCAATATTTTCTTTCAATGGTATGATTCGAGAACTCGCGCGCAATCTTCATTTGCGCTTCTTCATTTTTTGCAACCACCATAATGCCGGATGTATTTTTATCAATACGATGCACTAAAAGTGGGCGTATCGGTTCGCCGTCTTTTGTAAGCTGATTTTGAAAACGGTAAGTAAGTGCATTCACCAAAGTTCCCGTATAATTGCCGTACGCGGGGTGAACCACCAAACCGGCAGGTTTATTAATAATGATAAGATCTTCGTCTTCGTAAGGAACCTCCAACGGAATATCTTCCGCAATAATCTCTATGTCTCTGGGGGGACTGGGCATCAAAATGGTGATTTCATCACCCGGTTTCACCTTATAATTTTGCTTTTCCGGTGTACCATTTACCAAAATACAACCGGCTTTCGCCGCATATTGTATTTTACTCCGCGACGTATTTTGAATAAGATTAAGCAGATACTTGTCCATGCGCATCAATTCTTGTCCGCGATCTACCGTAAACTTGTAATGTTCGTATAATTCGTCTTTTTCTTCTGTCTGCATAAAGAATTTTTCTTTTTTTGTGATTGCAAATATGCAATTTTTTATTGAACTAAAATTGTTTATCTGATGAAAAAAGTAATTTTGGTATGATGCCTGACAATCTTATAGTAATCAAAGGCGGCGCTTACAACGACAGAAAAGCGAAATAACTGCACAACAAAAAGCGCATTTTTTTTCAAAATCGTTAATTTTGTTGTGCATTTTTATACTTTTGCCAAAAATTTATTTTTTCAAAAATGAAAATACTCTATCAGAAATTTGAAACACTTTTGCAAAATACCCCCACAGATTTTAAAAGATATTTGTACGAAAAAATACCGTGGGGAAGCCGTATGATCGGAATTATCGGTGCACGCGGCGTAGGTAAAACAACTATGATTTTACAACACATCAAGCAAAATTTGAATAATAAGAATACGCTGTATGTGTCGGCAGATGACATGTATTTTGCAGAAAATAAGCTCATTGATTTTGCAGATGAGTTTTATAAAAATGCCGGCGAGTATTTATTTATTGACGAAATTCATAAATATGCCGATTGGTCGCGTGAGTTGAAAAATATTTACGATTCGTTCCCCACATTGAAAATTGTTTTTACAGGTTCGTCGGTATTGGATATTCTTAAAGGTAGCGCCGATTTAAGCCGCCGCGCCTTAATTTACAAGTTGCAAGGACTTTCGTTTCGCGAATACCTAAAATTCTTTCATAGTTGTGATACAGAGACTTTTACATTACAACAGATTATCAATAATGAAGCGAAGCTTACAAATATAAAACACCCGCTACCATTGTTTAACGATTATTTGAAACGCGGCTACTATCCTTTTGGGCTTGAAGAAGAAATGAATTTACGTTTAGGGCAAATTATTGTACAAACGCTCGAAATAGACATTCCGCAATATGCCAACCTGAACGTGGGAACGAGCCGAAAATTGAAACGCTTGCTTGCCATTATCGCTGAAAGTGTACCGTTTAAGCCGAATTTTACAAAAATAGCCAATATAATTGACGTAAGCCGCAATTCGTTAGATGATTACTTTCTGTTTATGGAACAGGCGGGGCTTATCGGTCGGTTACGAAACGAAACCGGCGGTATCCGCGGATTGGGAAAAATTGATAAAGTATATTTAGATAATACAAATATTGCTTTCAATTTAGCAGGAGATAGTTCAAACACCGGCAATATCCGAGAAACTTTTTTCTTCAATCAGATGCGCGTAAATAATGAGATAATCTCTTCAAAAACAGCCGATTTTATCATTAACGATTATAATTTTGAAGTAGGAGGTAAAAACAAACGACAAAAGCAAATCGAAAAAAACGCCAAGTCGTTTGTGGTAAAAGATGACATAGAGTTTGGTTATCTCAACGTTATTCCGCTTTGGGCTTTTGGATTGAATTATTAAACTCTTTACTTGAATCACAAAATGATCCCCCCGCCTACCACATCCTCCCCATCATAAAAAACAGCAGATTGCCCGGGAGTTACCGCAGAAACAGGCTGGTCAAAATCGCAACGCAATTTATTGCCTTCTTGAGTGATAGTTGCCATAGTTCCGGCATCTTTGTAACGGATGCGAACCAATGCACGGCAGTTTTCGGGAAGTGCTTCGTATTTTAAGATGTTAAAATCCGTTACAAATAATGTCTGAGACAACAGTTCCTCTTTTTCGCCCAAAATTACTCTGTTGTTTTCCGGATCTAACTGCGTTACGTAAATAGGATGACCCACAGCTACTTCCAATCCTTTTCGTTGCCCGATAGTGTAAAACGGATAACCACGGTGTTTTCCCAACCATTTTCCGTTTTTGTCGCAAATAACGCCCCCATGCAACACCTCGCACGCCTCAGGGCGTTGCATTTGCAAAAAGCTTCGATAATCTCCGTTGGGAATGAAGCAAACATCGTAACTTTCTCTCTTTTCAGCAATTGAAATGATACCGAAAGAGCGGGCAAGCGCTTTAACTTCCTCTTTGGTAAACCCGCCCAACGGAAAAAGGCAACGCGATAATTGCGCCTGCGACATTTTCCACAACACATACGATTGGTCTTTCGTAACATCTTGGCCACGAGAAACAAAATATCTGCCGTTTTCATTTTTTACGCGAAGATAATGCCCGGTGGCTACTTTCTCACAACCCAACTTTTCGGCGTAGTGAAATAATGTGCCGAATTTCATGGTGGGATTGCACAGCACGCACGGGTTGGGAGTTCGTCCCGCAAAATATTCATCTACAAAATCTTGAATAATTAAATTGGCAAATTCCTCTTGAATATCTACTACATGATGTTCAATATTCAGCTTTTCTGCCAACTTTTGCGCATCTGCAATAAAATCGTTATCCGGTTTTGCGCCTGCTTTGCCGTGGTATGTTTTTTCATAACTCCACATTTTTAGCGTTATGCCGATAACTTCGTAGCTGGCTTGTTGCAAGAGAAATGCTACGACGGAGCTGTCCACGCCGCCGCTCATAGCTAACAATACTTTGGATTTTTTATTAAGATTTTCTTGCATTAATTTCTTCGTGAATTTTTGAGGCTAATTCAAAATCCTCACTGTCAATGGCGCCTTGCAAAAGTTGCTCTAATTCTACCAAAGGCATCTCTTGGAGTTTATTTTCAATATAATGCTCCAATTCTTCGGGGTGGAGATCAACCTCCGGATGAATATTTTCTACTTTTTCCTCTTCTTGACATGATTCGACCGCCAATTTTTCAAAAATATCTTCTCTGATAAAAATAGGCGCCTCCATTAATAACGCAATCGCAACGGCATCAGAGGTTCGGGAATCCAATTCAAAATTGCCGTCTTCATTTTCAAGTAGTAAATGTGCAAAAAATACGCCTTCGTCATAGTGATAAATCATAACTTTACTTAATTGATAACCGGCGTGTTGCATAAAATTTTTAAACAATTCATGGGTGCCGGGGCGCCGTGTTTGAATTTTATTGAGCAACAAAACCAACGTTCGCGCTTCTTGCGATCCAATGACGATGGTCATTTCGCGGTTGCCGCCTTTTTCATGCACAATTAAAGCAAATGCCTCCGATGGCGCTTGCGAACCCTCCACATCAAGAACTTCTAACTCAATATATTTTATACTCATTTTGAAGAAGTTTTTGGTTTGGGCTCCACATAATGAGGAATATTATTTTTGTTAATGAAAGAATAAACTAATAATCCTAAGCCAATAATAATGAATGGAATACTAAGCCACTGCCCAATATTCAACGTCATTCCGATTTCGTTTTGCACTTGCACTTCTTTTACAAATTCAATAAAGAAGCGGGCGGTAAAAATCACCGTAAGCAAAATTCCCATGGTTCTTCCGGCAGGAATATTCCCTTTCGTGATTTTAAAATAATAGATTAACATGAAGATATAGAGCGCAAAATAGACGAGCGATTCGTACAGTTGTGCGGGATGGCGCAGTGTGTCGGCAACCCCATAACCACCGTAAATAAAATTAAATGCCCAAGGCACTTCTGTAATGCTGCCTACAATTTCGTGATTCATTAAATTGCCCAACCGCACCATTGCCGCCGCAATGGGAATAACGATACACAACCGGTCTAACAGCCACAATGCGTTCATTTTATGCTTCCAAGCGAAATAAGTGAGAAACAGAATCAATGCAATAACCGCCCCATGACTTGCCAACCCTTGATACCCGATGAAATTCCAATCCGCATCAAATGGAAGTATCACTTGTAACGGATGTTTGAGTAACTCTTGAGGTTCATAAAATAAAAAGTGCGCCAACCGAAGTCCGACGATCGTCCAAACAATGCACCAAATCGAAAGTTTGTCCAGCAGTTGCTGCGATAATTTCTCCGTTTTAAAAATATTCGAAAGTGTTAAATAGGCTAAGAAAAATCCTAAAGCCAGCAACAAACCGTACCAACGAACGGAGAAACTGCCGAGTGAAAACAGTTCGGGGGGGATTGACCAGGTGATGTAGTTTAGTATTGGAAACATAGATTCGGGGTTTGCGGCAAATTAACATAAAATCTTCCAATTATACAAGATGGGATAAAAATTAACACTATTTTTGCCCCTTAATTTTTCACTGTTTTAACCGTATGCTCACTATCCCCAAAACACGCCTCTTCATAGAAAAGAAAAAAGGCTTTCAAGTAGAAGCCGAATCATTGAAAAATGAACTTAACGATAATCTTCATTTGCATATTCATGAATTGCGGTTGATTAATGTGTATGATGTTTTTAATGTAGATGAAAAATTGTTGGAAAATGCTACGGTATCGGTGTTTTCGGAGCCGGTGACGGATGATGTAACGGTAGGGGCGCAAAATTTTGCGCCCCTACATACGGATGTGCCCC
>WQTS01000088.1 GCA_009786185.1 Bacteroidota bacterium | reverse complement strand
CGCCTTTCGTTCCCTACCAACAGAGCTACAGCACTTTGCGTATGTTTGCTTTTCAAATTCTGCATATATTTTAGTTACGGTTTACACTATGGTTTACACAAGTTGTAAGGTTAATAATTTATTTGATTAATTTAATTTATTGATTTATAATTGTCTTAGATATGATTTCCTTCTCTGTTGAATCTGAAATTTGAGCCTGAAATAGTATTCTCATCTGTAAGGAGTGCGAAGATGTTCATTTAACAAATGGTCGCCTAATTGGTACTTATCAACCTCTTTTTCTACTTGTTGAATATAAAAATTGCGTAAACCTTTTTTCATATCCTGCAACGTCTGTTCAGATTTTGTAAACGAAAACATCTTTAATAAATGCAGTTGTATTTCGTTGAAAGGTTGATATGTGGCTGTTGTTTCCATAATTTTTATCCTTTATGTTATCCATAAATTAATTGCTTTGTAGCATTCACTTCTTTGATAAAATATGGATTGGTAAGGTCTTTTTCGGAAGTAAGGTCAACCGTACGGCTAAGCATTTTTTCTAAGTCATTTTGAAGTCTAAAATAGTAATCTACAACGTCCAACAATGGAATATCCTTTTTGAAAGTATATAAGAAATTTACATTGCTATTTTCAGAAAATCGCTCTGTTAGTACCGACCCAAAAGCGTACAAGCGCTCAACCTTGTTGCGTTCACAAAGTTCTCTAATTTGTTGAATATGTGAATTTAAGTACATTATGAAATTTGTTAAAACTTATTTCGGTGCAAAAGTAATGTTTTTGCCCATACTAAGATTATTTGAATACGTTTTTAATTAAGTATGTTTTGTAAGGTCTTTGCTTCTCGCAAACCAATAAAGGGGTTAAGGAATTTTAAAATAATACTTTACGGAAACAATATCAAATACCAATCCTTTATTATTTTGAAATTCATTAACCCCTTTAACCTGTCAAGGTTTTAAGCAATTTTCCCGATAATAGTTTGAGCGTAAACCCTCTTTACTGTCTTAGCCCTGTCTTCCCCGAAGTAATCAATAACTAATTGTATCGCTTCTTCATCGTCGTATGTCAATTCGCATTCATGATTAAGAAATTCATAATCGTAAACGTCTTGGGGTTCGCATTCAGCAGCAATTCTCTTACGCCGTTCTTCGTAAAATTCATAGACCGCTTCTAATCCTTCTTTCGTTCCATATAAACCGCAGGCATCTTGGAAAATCTTTTCATCTTCTCCGATACCTGCCTTTACTCTACCGTCTTCAAATTGAATATTAGAGAAAGCGAAAAAACATTTGTCGAGGGGTGCGTGTTCGTGAGAAAGTTCGCTGTAACGTTGTTTTGTTGATGAGGTTTGCATAATAAATTGAATTAAAGGTTAGTAATTGGTTTGATAAGTAGCATTTACTTTGTCTTTATACTCCTGCTCGCTCATATCCCCTGTTTCTATCAGACTGTCTAAAATTTCTAAATCTTCACAAAACACATCTTCAATAACTTGCGTTACCATCTGTGATTCGTTTAATAGGTAAATGTTGTATAAATCTGCTCCCTCATTTAAAGAGATAATTACCCACCCTTTGTGTTTATAGCCGTTTACCCCAAGTCCAAGTGAGGGCATATTTCTATAAATCATCGCTTTTTGCATTGAGATACCCCAACTCCACAAAACGTTAATATTGAATGTGGCTTTGATTTGCCTGTAGATTTCATTTGCAATTTCATTTACTCTAATTGCTTGTTGTGATTGTTGTTGCGCGTACATAATAATAAATTTTAAGGTTAATTTTGAATAATTAAATTGTCTTAGCACGGCAAAATATCTGCAATTGCCACATTAGCAGGTCTGCAAAACGCTGCAATGGTTTCAAACAAATCAAATTTTTCTTCTTCCTGTGCTTCAAAATCTTCAAAAGAATTGCTGTGTTCTTCGCATTCAAAGGAAATGTCGCATTCGGTACAATCCCGAATATCGTGTTGAATACGATAATCACATTCAACGAATTTTTTCGTTGCAAAATCAGTAGTAATCATAATAGAAAAGCCCAAAATAACTGTAGGACAGACAGGTTTAAAAATGAATTGAAAATTATTGGAAAATCAGTATTCCCAATCATTTTTAAACTGTCTTAGCCCAACTACCGAAAAAATACCTACTTATTATTGACTTGGCAAAGTAGGTTTTAAAAAATATTTGTTATGTCAAAAAAATGTTGTAATTTTGCTGTGTAAAATTACAGTAAAGGTATTTGGGGAATAAATTGCTATGAATAAATTAGATAACATATTTCAAACATTAGATATAAATGAGCAAAACGGCTTGTATTATACTAAAAATGCGGAATGGAAATCTGTTTTGCAATTACCAAATCGTGTAGAACGGTGTTTAGAGCAAGTTAATCCTGATGCTTTTTTCTGTTTTGATAATAAACCATTGATTTTATTTTTTGCCAATCCCAAAACAGAAAATTTACACAAAAAAATTTGGAACATTAATGAAGTCCCTGTAATAATCATAGCAAATAACGATTCTGTTGAAATATTTAATGGGTTCAATTTTCTTACAGATAAAAAAACATTAGAAAAATTAGGCGGTAATGATAAATTAACTGATTTTTCATATTTTCAATTAGTTACAGGTAAAACTTGGGAAGTTTATCAAGATGCATTAAACCATAAAAATAGAGTTGATTACAAATTATTAGATAATATTAATGCTGCAAGAGAGCAAATCTTAAAACAATTTCCACTAATCAACGACAACGAAGAAACAGAAAAACGACGTATAAAAATTACAAATGCCTTATTGGGTAAAATCATTTTTGTTCGCTATTTGATTGACAGAGAGGTTAAGATATATTTTGACAACGAATCAAAAGAACGAACAAATGATGATTTTTGTGCAATACTTCAACAACCAGACCGAGCCAAACAATTTTTTAATACTTTGGCTGATAAAGAAGTTGGTTTTAACGGCGATTTATTTCGTTTAGAAGACGATGAATACCAAGAAATACCAAAGGCTGCATATGGTGAGTTAATTAAGTTGTTGAACAGTGAGGAAATTTCTACAGGACAAAAATCTTTATTTGATTTATACGATTTTTCGATTATTCCTATTGAATTTATCAGCAATGTGTATGAATATTTTATTGGCAGTAAAAATCAGGCGAAACAAGGAGCATACTATACGCCTTTATTCTTGGTAGATTACATATTGTCAGAGACAATAGAAAAATATATCACTGAAAATCAGACATATAATTGCAAAACTCTTGACCCTGCCTGTGGGTCGGGTGTCTTTCTCGTAGAAACGCTACGAAAGATGATTGAAAAATACAGAGAAAATGCACCTAAAGATAGCGAACAATTCAAAAATGATATAAAAGGGATTGTGCAAAACAATATATATGGAGTTGACAAAGACGAAAGTGCCGTGCAGGTATCTATTTTTTCAATCTATATTACTTTGTTGGACTATATGAATCCACCCGAAATCTCTACTTTTAAGTTTCCGCCTTTATTGAATACAAATTTCTTTTGTGATGATTTTTTCGATGAAAAAGCAAAATTTAACGCTGTATTAAAAAGCAAAAAGATTGATTTTATTGTTGGTAATCCGCCGTGGTTTCGAGGAAAAAACGAAGCAGAAAAACCGATGTATGTTAAGTACATTGAAGAAAGGAAGAAAAAGGAAAAACAACAGGAAATTCAAATAGAGATAGGCAATAAAGAAATTGCACAAGCATTTTTACTTCGCAGTAGTGATTTTAGCACAGAAAACACTAAATCTGCTTTAATTGTTACAAGTAAAGTGCTATACAACTTGCAAAGTGAAAATTTTAGAAAATATTTTCTACACAATTATTGTATAGAAAAAGTATTTGAATTAGCACCTGTCAGGCGAGAAATTTTTGACAGTTTAAACGACAAAGCAGTTGCGCCTGCTTGTGTTCTGTTTTTTAAATTTGCAAACGGAAAAAATACGGATACCAATGTAATTGAACATATTGCATTGAAACCAAGTCGTTTCTTTTCAATGTTCAAAATATTTACAATCAATCGCCACGATATTCAAACCGTGCAACAAAATAGATTAAAAGAATATGATTGGCTGTGGAAAGTGTTGGTTTATGGCTCGTATTTGGATTTCAATTTTATAAAACGATTGAAAGACGATTTCGATACTATAAAAAACATTATAGACAAAGAACAAATTATATTTAAACAAGGGCTGAAACGTAAAGATGGCAATAAACAAATTCAGGTATCGGAATTAAAAGGAAAGTTATTTTTAGATACACAAAAGAGGCAATTACAGCCATTTATGATAATTGACTCGGGGCAAAAATGGGATGTGGAAAATGTAGGATACATTTACAAACAAAACGATAGACCATATATAGACCTGTTCCAACCGTATTCTCTTTTGATTGCAGGTGGCATTTTTAAAGACTTTACTTCAAATGCAGCAATAAACAAGCAAGAGCGAGTTTTCACAAGTTCAATCCGAGCATTAAAGATAAAAAACGATTCACAATTAGATATTTTGTATTCTATAAATTCGATTCTGTGTTCTTCCTTGTTTTCGTATTATATGTTAAATCTTGGTGTTTCAGCAGGTATTGAAAGAGAAGAGTCGGAAGATTCTGAAATTGAAAATATGTGGTATTTCAATATTCCGAAAATAATCGAAAACGCAAAAAAAATAGAAGAATACCAGAAAAATAAGAACAAGTTAAGCGATAGAGCGACAAAAGAAATTTCAATAAAAAAACAATGTGATGATATTGTTTTTCCTCAATTAGATTTAAGCGCAGAAGAAGAATCTTTGCTTGATTATGCTAATGACATAACTATTCCTATTCAAATGCGGCACAGGAATTATGAAAAACTTTTTTTGTCACTCAAATTAAACGACACCACATTAGCCGACTATGCAAATTTATTTATTGAGCGATTTGCCTCAAATTTTGAAAAAATAGGAAAAAAGTTTATTGTGGAAATTTGGCATACAACGCAAATTGTAGGAATGTTTTTTAAAGTCGTTTCTCAGTTTGAATATAACACACCGATTGTTTGGAAAAGCAAACAAGATACCGCAGGAATTTTCAAAAAAATAATCGAACTTGGGGCAACAAAAATTACCGACCAACTTTTTGTTCAAAAAGATATTCGAGGTTTTGAAAAGGAATCTTTTTATATCTTCAAACCTAACGAAAAACGCTTGTGGCACAAAGCCGTAGGATATTTAGATGTAGAAGAGTTTGCAGATGCCATACTTAAAGCGGGGAGGGACAAAAATGAGTAACCAAACTTTGGACGCAACCGTTTTTGAGTACAGTGTTTCGTACTTTAATATAGCATTTGAAAATATCCTCACAGGTATTGCTATAGCCTATTCTTGCATAATTGCAACAAAAATAAAAGTGCCTTTGAATGATGAAAACGCAATTAGAGATATTTTTCTTTCAAAGGAATATCTGAAAGGACAAAGATTTAAAGCGGAATATCCACCTTTGGCAAATTACCATTTTGATAAAGAAACTGTAGAAAATGGAGGCAGAGCTGATATTAGAGTTTTGCAAGTAAAACCATATAAAGACGATGATGCCTATTATGTAATTGAATGTAAACGCTTGAATAATGTTAATCAAAATGGCAAAACAGGATTAAATGGAGAGTATATTTCAAATGGTATTGCTCGTTTTGTATCAGAAAAATATCCTATGTACGAAAATACCTCAGGAATGATTGGCTTTGTTGTTTCAAAAATGAATATTCACGAAAATGTTAATTGTATCAATCAACTTCTGCAAAGTGTATTTACTCAAATAAATACGGAAAAAGAATTAACTAAAAAGCAAATAACACTTGATTTTGAGTATTCGTATTATTCCAATCATAAAGTTGGGAAATCCACAAAAACAATCTATCACTTAATGTTTGATTTCTCAAGCGACACATAAACAGAGGGTTAAAAACAAAAAATACCTTTAATTTTTGAAATGACATATTTTTCAAAATATCTGTTTTATACACCCCTAAAAAATTGTGTCATTTAATTTGTCTTAGCAAAACACCCATTTAGAGCGTTATATTTGGAGCGATATATCTTTAATATTCATTTTATATTGTGCGGGCGACACACTTGCAAATTCTCACAAAACTGTCTGTGTGCATACACCTCCGCTTTCATAAGACCACTCGTGCTTGTTTGGTGTAGGCTTTCATGTTATTTAAATTTCAATATTGATATAATCTGTTACGTATTTGTTTGTTAATTGATAATAACTATCTATTCTGTCATATAAATCATATAATTTTAAAAGCGTAATTTTATTTCTTTCTATATCCTGTGTTTTAGAAGAATAGTTAAATGAATATATTAATTGATTAAAATCCAAATATGCATAAGTTGTATCATGGATATATTCACGACAGCGGTCAAGATATATACTATTCTTAAATAGAATTTCTCGTAATTTTCCTCTGGAAGTAATTTTTTTAGTAGTAGTCTCTATTTTTTTTTGCATCTCTTCACTTGTCAACATATTATCTCCTGTTTCTAAATACTTTTCATACCCTTCATATGCAGTTGGATCCACATAATAGGATAACAAAGAAAACATATATCTATAATGATTTCGATTTCTGTACAACAATTCCATAGTCTCTTCCAAGATTTCAATTTTCTTATCTTCTCTTTTAGATATTATATCTTTCTTTAGTTCTAAGCGAGCTTTTTTTTTCTCAAAGTTATTATCAAAATATGACTTTAATGATTTTTCAATCAGTATTTTCATTATAAAAACAAAAATTCCTGAACTAAAAACCGACAATACAATAATTAACATAGTATCCATAATTTATCATTTAATTAATTTATTTACTCATTTGCTTTTCGTCATTTTAGACGGTTTATGTTTCATTTAACGTTCCTTTCGTTTGCACTATCCCCAAACTTGTACCTAATGTGGTGGTGGCTTTATGTTGGGCGGGGGGGCACAAATGTTTAAGCGGGCGATGTACTTCCAAAATCACACAAAATTGTTTGCGAGCAACACCCCCACCTAACGCAAAATCTCTCGTTAGCGGTAGTTTTTATCCTTCTGGTTTAATAATTTCGTTGTCTTGAATTATTTTAACGGTATCTTTGACTATTTCAAGTTCTTCTTCTCCCTCATCTACAAGTTCTGGTTGTAATCTACTTTTAATTGTTAGAATGACTAATTTAATAGATTTTCGGCCTTTCCGCCACCTTAGCAACAAGTATGCACCGAATAAAATACCGACAATTGCTACAAAGAGAAAAATGTTTTGTAATAAAGGAGAAGCAAAGGTAGCCGTACATAAAGTTAATATACTTGTAACCGCAGTGGATAAAAGAAAAATTGCAAAATTTAAATGAAAACTTGTAGATTCTCCATTTTCTAAAACCTCCAATTCATTTTCTTTCACTTCATAAAGACAAACAGAGTCCACTCTGCCTCGTCTTACCCTTAGGGATTTATCTGAGTTAGTGTTCTTTGCCATTATAAATATTTTTTTAACCATTCAGAGTGGTCTGTTCCATATGCGTTTCGCCAAGCAGCTTCTGTTCCTGTTCTAATAACAAAAATTCTATCATCTTTTGTCATTACAGGTGTAACAAAATCTCTTACTTCAGTTGCCTTTTTCTCACTCCTTATTGCCCAAGCATTATCATGAATTGGGCAATAAGTACCGAATTCTTTCAACTTTTCTTTGACTTGCTTCTTCCGAGTTAAGTCTTTAATTTCAAATGTCACAATGTAGGTTGTCATCTCTTTTATTTACCTTTTATTTTTTAATATTTCATTAATTTGGTTTCGTGCCACCCGAAGTCATTGCTAACATGTTGGCATATTGGGTAATGACGACTTTCGTTCAATGCCTTTTCGACACAAACTAACGCCGCGAAAATACTAAATTTTATCTCTGAAAAAATTGTGTCATTTTTCTTCTAAAGTGCGTGTTTCTACAAGCGTCATCTTTCCATTCTTCTTGGCAAATACACTAATTTCTGATTTATCCTGCAAAGTTATTGTTTTGCTCTTATAATCAAATTTTGTCATGTTGTCAATGCTATTGAATGGCGAATAGTCCACTAATTGGATAGTATTACCTTTTATTTTGTAAACATAGTAGCCATTTCCGCCTTGCCCTTGCACCCAATCATTTATCAGTAATTCTTTTTTACCGTCAAAATCTACATCGGTAAATTGAAATGGGGTATTGTAACCTATTGGGGAGTTATTATTATACTCTTTGTAATAATTACAATCTTCGGGCAAAGGATAATCAAAGTAGAAAACATCGCCATTTTGATAGCCTTTAAATCCCTTTGAAAATGTTATGTTATCGGTGTTGAAATTGTTGTATTTTTCCGTTTCAAGATATTGAAATGATTGTCCGTTGCTTGTATTCCGAAAATTCATTACCAATAGACCTGTTTCGCACATAGGCTCAAATGGTAGCCAACGTGCCGTAACTTCGTATCCATTAATAATTTGATTGTATTTGAAATAAACGTTTATCAGATTATCTTGTTGAATCGTCTTAGGCAAATCAATTTTATTCAATGCGTTTATCCAAATGGAATCAGCAGGGGTATTGCTCTTTTGAAATGTTGTATCAATGTCGGTTTCCGTATTTATTTCGATGTATTCCGTTAAATCCTGCCCTGTTTTTGGTCTGCAAGAAATTAGCATTAAAATCATCAAGAAATAGAATGACGTATTTTGTAGTTTTTTCATTTTATATACCCTTTAAAATTTATGTCATTGTTTTGTTAATAGCAGAAATTAATCCTTATTTTCAATAACCTTTGATTAGATATTTTCTTAACCGAAAAATCCTTTCTATTAATTTTATATTTGCAACGATATATCCCTGAATGAGTGTGTATTTCTATCCATTCTATTATACAATAATCGTTTGTAAGTTTTATTTTCGGCTCAAATTTATTATTATTTAATAGCCTTAGCAAAACCAATTTATTGCATGAAAAGAAGTCTCCATCTTTTAAATAATCAGCCATTTCTCTCATGTGAGTTTTTGATATTATTACATATTTCTCATAGTAATATTCGTGCCAATATAAGGCAAAACTTTCGCCAAATTCATGTAAATATAAGAGTTGTAAATAGCCCATAGGCGAATCTTCTGTAGTTATCTGATTTCTAAAATCATATTCTTTAGGGATACTCGCATGCCCATATTCTTCAATGATTTCTTTAATTTTTTGTTCTTTCCCTTTTACAAAAATTATTGGATGCCCCCCACTGCTATATCTGCCTCCGTTATAAAAACAATCAAAAACTTTGTTCGTATCTTGTACTCTTATCAAACTGTAAAGTTGCATATAGGAATTTATATCAAAAGTGCTGCCTGATGTTTTGCTTTTCATCATGTCAGTTTGCCTTATTACCATATCCAACGTAGTGCCTGATGTTATTTCTCTTTCGTTTATAAATTTAATATCTTTTTGGTATTCTGCTATTTCATCAATAAATTCCACTGCCTGTTCCGTTAAATCCTGCCCTGTTCTCTGTCCGCAAGAACATAGCATTAAAATCATCAAGAAGATGAATGACGTGTTTTGTAGTTTTTTGTGTTTAAGTCTGAATCTTTGAAATAAAAATCTAAGTGCAAAAAATAGTATATAGAATGTTAAATGAAATAATGCAAAACAAATGGCAATATCAATACCATAATCATAAGTAAAACCATTTAATAGTATTGGAATTATTAAAAATGCGGCTATCAAATATTTTCTGAATTTTGTTTTTCCCCTTGTTAAAAAGAAAATAGTACAAAAAATGTAATAAACGATTGTTAATAAGATAAAAAGAGCTAAAATTTCAAACCCAAGCAACAAACTTGTAAAACCATGTATATATCCCCAATAGTATCTAAAAAACATCTCCACTGCTAAATTTGCTAATAAGAAGACAATTAACGGAATTAGCAAACCGTATGCTAATACTTTTAGAAAATTTATAATATTCTTTTTCATTGTTTTACCCATTAAAAATTACGTCAATCAATCCAAATAATCCAAATACCAATAATAAAACAGGAATAATCCAAATAATTACCTGCACTATCAAACTTAAAATTCTAAATATAGAGCTAACGGTCTTAGGTTGATTTTTCAGAACGTTATAATATTTTGTTTCCGAAAGAAAACCTGCTATCAATATAATAATCCCACAAACACCTATAATAAACGTCTTTACAAACAATTGGTAATACCATTTGTAATAATGAGCTCTTGGTGGTTTTCCTGCCCAAAGGTCAATCTTATTATACTTATAAACACTTGAATCAAGATTAAAACCCACTATTATCAACAAAAAAGCAAGGAATATAATACCGATATAAATATATCTTTCTCTCCTATTGTTATGAATTGTCAGTAACCAAATAAAAGCCAAAGCAAATAATATAATTAATTCTACATAAACTAAATGAATATCTTTTAGTAGCGATGCACCTATATAGAAAAACAAACCGCATGTAACTGAGTAATACGCTCTTTTGATAATTTCTTTTGGTTTCATTTTATTGATTTTTGAGTTTGTTGTGATTATCTAATTAAAGAAAACGTTGTGGATAATCTTCGAGATTTTTAGCCACTTTTAGTTCTTCTACTGCTTTCTTATGTCCTTTTACTGCTGCTTTTTCCCACCAATAAATGGCGTTTTCAAGCCCCTCTTGACCCTTTTTTTTACATCCTTCAGTAAACGAGAAAATGAAATCATTATAATAATATAATCCCATTTTGTACTGTTGTTCTGCAAATCCCATTTTAGCCAAAGGTTCGGTAATTACTTTATTGTAACGTGGGAACATAAAGTGTGAATAATTTCTAAAACTATATGGGAAAGTGAGGAAAATATAGAATATGAGTAGCAAAGCTATTGTGCTGATAATTATTTTGATAGGTCGTTTCATTTTATTATTTTTTAGTATGACGTATTTTTTGTTTTATATACCCCTATAAAATTTATGTCATTGACTTTTAAGAAGTCTTAGGTTTTTTGAAAACATTGCGAAACTATAATTAAATTAGTAAAGTGTTATACGTATTGCATTTGCATTTAATACATCAGAGGTAAGGCTGTTAGTTACATCATGAATAATTATCACATTCTTAACATAATATACAATTGGTAGTGTTACCTCTATTAATTCACTTTCTTTTGTATCCTTATTAAATACTCGTTTTCTTACCATAGAATACAAATTGCCGTCTTTTTCAATAAACATATTTTTATCTTGATTTTCAATGCTATAGGCAAATGGAGTTATAGCCCAAAGATACTTGTAATCATCATCATCAAAACTTATGGTTGTAATATTCCAACAGCTATAAAGTTGTTTATCATGACTTTTTATTGCTTTATACTCTCCTGTGTAAATATTATAAAAGCCATAGTTAATATCAGCTTTGCGCCGATTAGAAGTTGTCCCTGCATATTGAGCATACCCATAAATAAGAGCAGAGCATACAATTACAAAAAATAAAATTACTTTTTTCATTTGATTATCAATTAGTTTATATTTACATAACCATTATCTTGTTGATGAATCACTTTATGAGTAAATTCAGATTCTCGTGTTTTTCCATTTGGATTGTAATGTGGATTCTCAGTTATATCAAAATGTACTCCCTTATTTAATTCAATTCTATAAAATGATTTTCCATTAATTATTTTTACATATAGAGATGCTTCTGTATAATTTGTAACATTTGGCTTTATAGTGTAAAGATAGGTTTTTGTTACGAATTTATAACCATCTTCTTCCATTTGATTTTGCATTTTTTGCCATTCATCTTTCTTTGTTTGTTCCTTATTAGGGGAGTTAGACTGAGCACATCCAACGGATAATACTGTGATACAAAATAAGATAATAAGTATTTTTTTCATAAAACTTTGATTTTTAATGCCGTCCAGTCCCGAAACAGCGAATTATTGAATAAGAAAGCGTTGAAACTGTAGTTTATTCATCAGTAAGGTTCTTGCAAAACCAGTAAACTAAAAAAACAACAATCCCAACGCTACGCGCCTATGCTGTTTGCCTCGTTTACTTTCAAATTTGCAAGATTTTACTGAGAGAACAAACTAAACACTTTCGTGCTTAAAAAGCCTGCAAAAATAGCATTATCTTAAACACTTGGGATTGTTGTATGACAAAAGTATAAATTTTTAAATAGGGTGTCAATTTAAGTTAAAACCCTTAACTATATCGGATATAACGCTGTCCATATAAATGGCTTGCCCCGAACATTGTCGCCCCCACCAAAAACAGCCTAAATCCTCTAACACAAATTCATTCTCTCGTCTTAGCCATCGGGCTAAAGTTGGTGTAATCAACCACCATTCCATAATATCGGAATCGTAAATAATAGCGTCGTCGTCTATCTTGTTGGCTTCCATAAGTGCTGAAACGACTGCGTTTTGAGGGGCTAATACGTGGTACTCCACTAATTGTCTTTCGGTAATCATAATTTATTAATTTATAAGGTTAAACGAAAAAAGCCACTCCCGAAAAATGGAATGGCTTTGGATTTTACTAAGATTTTTTTAATGTCTTAGCAATTAATATATGTCTTAGGTGTAAAAATATTTCTTAAAACTTCTAAGTGTCTTTTTTCTAAAAAATTACATGGCATAGGAGAATACGGAAAGTTGAGTTTTAAATTTCCCCTAAAGCAGTATAGGGGGGGATGTTTGCATAGGTGTCTGTTCGTGCGCACTATATACCAAATTTTTTTCGGGCTGTACAGAATCTTCCATATTTATTACTTTCTTGGATTGTGTGAGCGAGCCTGCGAGCGAATTATTTTAAGTTTTTCTATATCAACTTTTTAAGTTTATCAATAATTTCTCCAAATAAATCCAAGAGGGGAATATTCCTAAAAATATTAAAGGAAAGTTTCAAAATATCCAAATTAAGGGCATTTTTCGGATGACAAAAATTTTAGGGGGTATATAAAATGACTTTTTTATAAAAATTGTCATAACTCAATTTTTTACTTTAGATAACATTTTTAATCGTCTTTCGCCACTTATTCGGGCTTCTTCTACTTTAAAATAAAATTCTATATCCTTTGTTTTTGCATTTCTTATTTCAGATATATTGTGTTTATCAAATATCTTCTGTAATTCGTCTTTTATAAATGCAATTGCATATATCTCACCCACTTGAAATATAGAATAAATATCGACTTTAACATTTTCTGCCATTAACACCTCTTTGAGTTTATATTCCCCTACTGCTTTTTTAATAGCCGAATCAAGAAATTTCAAACTCTTTACCTTCTGAAAACCAATAATTTTAAAGGCTTCAAAAAACAAAGAAAAATCGTTTTTCAAGTCTTCAATTTCTCGTGGATTGTAAATGCCTTTTGGATTCTGCATTCTTTGGAAAATATCATGTAATAACTTTATTCTCTTGGCTTTTTCAATGCTTGCATTTCTAACCTCTTTTATCTCTTTTTCAGTGTAAACACAAAATTCAGATTCCGAATAAACGTCAAATGCGCCTGATTGAGAGTAGGCTTTATATAATTGAGTAGGATAGGAATAAAGCATTTTTAACCTTTCATCTAAATAAGCATTATTCCATCTGAAAAAATTTCTTCTGTTATTACCGTATATGTAGCCTTCCTGTACAAAGTCTGTTCTGTCAATAGCCTGATTAACAATATATCTTTCCCCATGTGCTGTAAGGTTGCTTTCAAGTTCTAACATTTTTAGATAGCCTACGTATTGTTCTTCCAAAATCTGTTTTAATTCTTCTATAAAAAACCATTCTATATCGGGATTTGTGTCTGTAATATGAATTAATCTTTTTATTCCGTTTCTGAAACGTCCAAAAATCTGTATGGCTTCTGTTTCGGGTTCAATAAGGGTAAAAGGTGTTTTTTCATGCAAGGCTTTATAAACCATTGAAAGCATGATTACTATAGGCTTGCAATCTAATTTAATATCAACGGCGGAATAGAAACGGCTTGTGAAAAAATTGTATTTAGAGGGTAGGTTTACTGTTTTATCTTCGTTGTAAATCAAAATATCAGAAACATTCTTCCAACCCTCTTTTTCTAATTCTTTGTGTTTCTTATTGCTACAGTAAATACTTGCTTCTTCTAATGAAATATTCAAATAATGCACCATATCTGATATTCCTTGCACAGAATTAAAGAATATGCAATATTTTGTATCTTCTTCCTCTTGATTAATTTTTTCAATTGTTCGCTTTAACATCAAGCTAACATTGTTAGTAGGCTTCAATTCAAGTGCTTGGGAATAATCATAGTCGGGGATAATTTTAATTATTTTAAATCCTTGTTCCTCAAATCGTGGGTCGTCAATAATGATAGGAGTTGCCGATACCATCGCTTTTTCTTCAAATAGGAAAAATTCATCTATTGGCAATGACATTTTTTCTCGGAAATCAATATCCGAAATTATCTTATCGCATTCATCAAATAGTAGAAAAAAGTCTTGTCTGTAGGGTATTTTAAGTTTTTTAAGTGCGCTAATGACTTTCGGGAAACTGTCGGGAGTGGTAAGGATTTTTATTTTTTCTCTTTTTTCAAATTGTTCTGTAATTTCCTCTATTATTTTCTCTTGCGTTATTTTTTCATACACGCCTATAATTTGCGGATGTTCTTCTTTCTTACCTATTATTACAGGTACATTTGGCTCTATGATAATTGAATGGCGGCGGTCAAATGTTATTTCTAAATATGTTGCTCCTATTCCGCAAATGGTTTTATCTAAAATGATGTTTGAGGGGATGCCCTCTGTAAATATATCTGTTAGTGTTTGCTCTTTTGTAATGGGTAGTTCTTCTATTGGCAAATTTGCAGAATGTAGATTTTGTATGTCGTATTCTTCTCTAATATATGCAGGGCTTTCAGTGTTTTCAAGAATTGCATTAAGTTCTTCTAATGTGTGGGGTAGAGTGCCATAATTTATTGAACCATACGGATAAGGTGCAATAATATTTATTCCGTTTTCAACTTGTTCACAAGTATAATCGGCATTGCGTTCTAATTCTCGTTTTAGATGCCTGTAAATGTAACTATCATCTACCCTATATTCAATTTCTTCCCGATTAAAAGAGAATTTGGGTAGTTTTCTACTTTCTCCTATAAACAAATAGTTCAATATAAATATCTCTATTTCAGGTGTAAACCAAGATGCAAAATAACCCATTCTTTCATCTTCGGGATGCCCGAATTGTAATAGAGGAATATTATTTTCTACTGTAAGTGTGATATTTAGTTGTATGCCGTCTTTTAAATATTGTGAAAATTTTCTATTTGTATTATAATATTGAACTAAATGAGGTTCAACATCTTTCAAGATAAAGTTGGGATAATACTTTTTCTTTTCTTCTTCCCAAAACTTTTTAACCTCTTTTTCCCAGTTGCTTGCCATTATAAAGAATTCAATTTGGCTTTTAATTCATCGGTTGTATAAGGTAGTTGTATGTATCTGATTATGCCATTTTTATACATTGCCAAATGCTCTTTTGATGTTAGGCTGTAAGATGTAACTTCGTTTGCATTATCTGCCTTGTAATGACGAAGTATAAAGTATTCGTTCATGTTTTTATATACCTTGTATGCCTCTGGCATTTTATCAGGAATAATACCATTTTTCAGGTAATTATGAATTTGTTGGTATATTTCTTTAGTAATAAATATTTTCATCTTTTTTCTGCCTACTTCGGTTTCGTAATAAGGTAAACCGTCTTCTATGCCTAATGATAGAGATAAAAACGGTTTGTCTCTCATGAAGAGAAATAAATCATTGTAATTTGCCCAGTTTGCAGATGTTATCAAATCTTGCTCTGTCATAGGCACAGATGACTTTTCATAATATGTATCGGTAAATTCATCGTAAAACAGATTACTATTATATTTTTCCTGAAAAGCCTCTTGAATCATTTCATTATCATATTCTTCCTGCATTGCTGCGTCATACGCATCACTATCATAAAATTCGTCGTTGTTCATAATAATACAAATTAAAATTAGGCGGCAAAAG
Organism: Bacteroidota bacterium; assembly: GCA_009786185.1. Lineage (GTDB taxonomy): Bacteria > Bacteroidota > Bacteroidia > Bacteroidales > WCHB1-69 > WRNX01. The sequence continues at coordinate 1,287 of WQTS01000088.1, read as the reverse complement.
TATAATAATATGGGATTGTCCCGAAATTTACAGAACAATCCCATATTTGATTTATGACAAACTTTGCAGAGGGTCTTTTAAACGATTATTTCCCAAAAGTTGTCATTACCAGATTTTTTTAATGTTGAATTTTTTATGAGAAATGCCGCTTCTTCGGTGGGTACTTCTTCTCCTCTATTTAACCTTTCAATAACCCTCTTTTGGCGTTCCTTTTCCATTTCGGCTTTTCTTTTGGCTTCGTTTGCTTGTTCTATTAAGTAAGCAGCATTTCTTTCTTTTTTTAATCTTTCTTTTTCATCTTTTTTGTCATGGTATGCAGCTATTCCATAAAGAATACACGAAGCAACTATAACAAACAATATAACTTGCATAAAACCCTCCATAATAACATTAATTTTTTGGCGAAAGTATTGTATTTTTAAGATTATGTGAAAATCAGTGCAAAATTTTACAATAAGTGCTGCATAGCCTCGTCAATCTGTGAATTCTCGAAACTGTCAAGGTAGATTTGTGTTACCCTCTCCGAACTATGCCCAAGTGATTCACAAATTATTGAAGTGCTTACTCCTGCTCGTTTCAAAACTGTTGCGTAAGAATGTCTTGCAACGTAAGTAGTTAAATCAATCGGGATTTTCAACTCCTTCCCTACCTCTTTCAACTTCTTATTTACATTCGTTATTACTTTGTGAATACGGTTGCGCTGTGATTGTTCGGACTTGTGAAAATCGGATAGGATTGGGAATATATACCGACCGCCTAACGCTTTGTAAAATTCAATTATTTCAACGGCTTTTAGTTGTAACGGCAAGCGTATGAGTTTCCCTGTTTTCTTTCGGGTGTATATCAGTCTGCCATCTATAAGATTGTCGTTTGTCATATAAGCCATATCCACGAAATTGATACCGCCTGTATAGTACGAAAATGCGAAAATGTTTATCGCTAATTGAGTATATCGGTCTTTTTCCGTACAATCATACCCGATAACAGTATTTATTTCGCCTTTTGAGATTGCCCTTTTTGCAGTGGCTTTTTGCAATTTTGAGACCTTGTAAATCTTAAATGGGTAGTACTCAGGCTTTACAACATTTTGTTCAATAGCCAAATTAAAAATGGCTCGTAAGGTACGGAAACGCTTGCCTATGGTATTCTCGGCTGCCTTTTCGGAACGTAACCACATTTCGTATCTTTTCAGCCAATTAATATCTATGTCTGAAAAGTAGATGTCTAAATGCCCATTAAACTTTTTGAGCGAGTTAGATAGTTCTAAAAATGTCATTGCGTAGCCTG
>WQTS01000087.1 GCA_009786185.1 Bacteroidota bacterium | reverse complement strand
GCCGCATGTACAATTGATTTTACTCCTGTTACGGCGACGCTTCCTTCACATACCTTTTATGTAATTGCAAGGAACACTGCTACCGGTTGTGCCACTGCATCAAGCAATGCTTTAGTATTGACCGTCACGGTTAATGCACGCTCTGCTGCACCGGTAATTATTGACGTTGCCAATAACTACATTTGCGAAAGTGAACTGATCACTACAACCTTCTTAACAAGCTTGGTTAGCACTGATGCCGGTACAACCCTTGAGTTTTACACTGATGCCGCCTGTACAATTGATTTTGCTCCTGTTACGGCAAGCGCTCCTTCCCATACCTTTTATGTAGTTGCCAGAAACAATGTTACCGGCTGTGCCACTGCATCAAGCAACGCATTACCGTTGACCATTACGGTTAACCCATGTGTAATCTTAGATTTAAAACTATTTCTGCAAGGATCAACACGGAATGGAAATTATACATTTAAGGGTGAAGCCAAAAATGGTACTTACATGACTAACCATATTCAAGTGCCTCAATACCTCTGGTTTGAAAATTTGAAATTACCTGTTGACAATCCTTACGGTTTACCCGAAAGCTATTCTCACATTAATGATACAGAAGGTCCTGCATACGAAGTTGTAGATTGGATATTAGTAGAGATATGGGGCAACTTTAATGAAAGTACTTATACTTATGACTTATTGGAAGAACGCGCACTCCTATTACAAGTAGATGGCAGTGTTGTAGATGTTAATGGCAAGCGACCCACGTTTGATATTCAACAAGGTAATGTACGAATAGTAGTTAGACATCGTAATCACTTGACTGTGGCAAGTAGTATAGAACTGCCTTTTACCCCGGGAATAGTTGAATACAACTTCTCTACCGGAATAGATAAAGCATACACACTCCCCTACTCCAATATTCCAAATCAAATGATAATGAAACACGGAGTTGCTTGTTTGTGGGCAGGAAGCCTTAAAATGGATCATGTTCTTAATGCAGCAGACATAAATCTTTTTAATAATCATTTCTATTTTATAAGCGGATCATGGGAATATCACAGACCCGATCTTGATAAGAATGGTGTTGTGGACGGTGCAGATTCGGCTCTGATATTGGACAATTTCTACCTAAGATCCGTGTATTCTATATTGCGTTTTTTCACTAAAAATTAGATGGGCAATTTGAAAAAATAGCTTCCAAAATAAAACAGCCAAAGTATTTTTATCCTTTGGCTGTTTTATTTGAATTTATTGAAAATAACTAATTAAAGCCCTTTTTTAAACTTCTCAAACTCAGTATATAGCTCCGGTAAATTTCTTATATAAGCTATTTCTCTCCATTTTTTTCGAGCATCTTCAGCCGGTAAACCAAATAAAACGGTACCTTCTTCTGTAATGGTTCTATCTACCGCCGACATGGCTAATATCGTGGTATTTTTTGCCACATAAATTCCTTTATTAACGCCCGATTTTGCCCATATTGCACAATGATCATCCACAAATGTACATCCCGATACGCCGCTTTGAGCGCCCAAAAAGCAATGAGCGCCAACATGCGCATCATGTCCGATTTGTACCTGATTGTCAAATTTGGTGCCTTTCCCTATGAAAGTTACGCCGGATACACCTTTGTCAATGCAACAATTACATCCAATTTCCACATCATCTTCTATTTTTGTAGAGCCACAAGAAGTAAGTTTAACCCATCCTGTTTCACGTTTTTGAAAATAGCAAGCATCGCCGCCAATGGTTGAATTTGAATGAATAACAACATTATTGCCGATTTCCGTATCGGCATAAATACTCACATTGGCATGAATGATGCAATTCTTCCCAATGATTACATTTTCTCCAATAAATACATTAGGTTGAATCACAGTACCTTCTCCAATTTTTGCGGAAGGATGAATCGCGGTATGCTGAGGTGTGAATGCTACAAAATGATGAACAATATTTAAATAGCATTGTAAAGGATCATTGCAAATAAAGAGTGTTTTTCCTTCAGGAACCTCAGCATCTTTATTGATAATAACAGCTATTGCTTTACTATTCAATACTTTTTCGTAGTATTTTGGATGGTCAACAAATGAAATATCTCCCGATTCTACGGAGTGAATTTCATTAATTCCGGAAATTAAGTTATTGAGATTTCCTTTTACGGTAACCTCAGCGTTCATAATTTCAACAATTTGGTTTACAGTCAGTTTACTTGAAAACTTCATAAATTATAAAATGGTAAAAAAGCCACCTTAGTAGTGGCTTATAATGTTATTTTACTCTTTCGGCATATTTATTGGTGCGTGTGTCTACGCGAATTTTTTCACCGGTTTCGATAAATAAGGGAACAAAAACTTCGGCGCCGGTTTCCACAATGGCTCTTTTGGCTGCATTTGTTGCAGTATCTCCTTTAATACCGGGCTCGGTGTAAGTAACTTCCAAATCCACAAAAGCGGGCAGTTCGCAGGTAAGTGGCGTATCGGTATCTGCATGATACATTATTTCAACGCTTTGCCCTTCTTTTAGCAATCCCGGATTATTAATCAAAGATTCATTAACCTCCAACTGTTCAAAAGTATCTGTATGCATAAAATTGTAGGCATCATCTCCTTCTTTATACAAAAACTGGTATGGACGACGTTCTACGCGAGCAATATCAATTTTTACGCCGGCAGTGAAAGTATTTTCTAAAGTTCTTCCTGTTTTTAAATTTCTAATTTTGGTTCTCACAAAAGCGGGACCCTTTCCGGGTTTCACATGTTGAAATTCGACAATTACATACAATTCTCCGTTAAATTCAATGCAGAGACCATTTCTAAAATCAGCTGTTGTAGCCATAAAATTATTTATTTGAAAATGTTACATTTTTGCGTCGCAAAAATAAAATTTTTCGCGTATCAAAACTTAATCTTGCTTAAATCTTTTTTCTATTGGTAACCAACGAATCGGGGAAAACTATTTCCAATAAAATCACCCATTACGGAGTAAATCTCCAAAAGTCTTTTTGTGAAATATTATTATTCGATGCGCCATTACAACCGGTGCCCACATATCCTTTATCCCCGATTGAAAATCCAACCGAGAAACATCCGCCTCTGCCCGGATACCTTTCTTTTTCTATCCAAATATCTAAATCAGGCGAATACTCCCAAAAATCATAAGCAGCATCATACACTAAATCCCATCGTCCAAGCCCAACATATCCTTTATTTCCGATAGAAAAACCAACAGCATCCGCCCTTTTTCCTCCTGCAAAACTCCGCTTTTCGGTCCAATTATTAGAAAAAGGATCATACTCCCAAAAATTTGCTAAATACCCATGAAAACCGTAACCCATTCCCACATATCCCTTATTTCCGATTGAAAATCCAACTGCCCAGTGCCTTCCTGCTCCAATGGGACCTCCCTCTGTTGTTCCGGCGGGCACATTCGTTTTCCGTAACCATGAATTTGCCTCCGGATCGTACTCCCAAAAATCATTAAAGTATGAAGTATTGCTATTTCCGGTTCCAATATATCCTTTATTTTCAATGGAAAATCCAACTGCACCTATTCGTCCACCCCCTCCAAAATTTGCTTTTTGCGTCCATTCATTAGTAACTGGATTATACTCCCAAAAATCATTCAAACCGGTAGGATATGGAGGAGAATTGGCGAATTCAAAACTTCCTGTTCCAACGTATCCTCTATCTCCTATAGAGAAACCAACAGCTCCTGCTCTTTCACCACCGCCAAAGTCTGCTTTTTGTGTCCAGGTATTTGTAGAAGGATCATATTCCCAAAAATCTTTATAAAAACCGGACAGACTCCAATGCCCGAGAGTTCCCGTTCCAATATAACCCTTATCTCCAATAGAGAAGCCAACGGCTGTTTCTCTGGCACCAAAGAAATCTGCCATTTGTGTCCAGGTACCAGGAGTCCCGGTAGTAGTAAAACGGTTTACTTTGCCATATACAACAGTGTTCTCCTTTTGTATAAAAGTACGCCAATAATAGGTTGTTTTTTCTTTTAAGTTTTCAATGCTTACATAATAAGCATCTTCAGAAGAATTGTAAAAAGCATGCTTTACACTGTCAACAAGTGATGGAGAGGAGGAATTATTTTCGGAAAAGCAAACCCCTATCTTGTCTATATCTTTATCATAAATAAACAACTTTAATGTAGCGTAACTATTCCCTAAAATATAAACCTCGCCATCGTTAATTCTACCTACTACCTCTTCGTCTCTGGTAATTTTATGGCAGCAACAAAAAAGTATGGTGCTGCTTATAAGCAAAAACAATTTGTGTTTTATATTGTTCATTGTTTGGATTTTTTATTATCAGAATTTTACCACAAATCCCAAATCCCAATTAATTGGAGCGGAATGCCCTTTTTTATAAGAAATTTTTGTGCCGATGCCCACATTAAAACCCAATGCTACTTTTTTGTTTACGTGCCACACAGGAGAATAGCCCAAAAATAATCCGGCGCCAAATAGTGGGGATGTTTTTTCTTCATGAACTAAAATAATATCATAATCCTCTCCCTGGGTGTAATAATGTGAGAGTATGGGATACCCTCCATAATAAGAAAGCGGTAGAAAGTTGAAGTAGAGATTTCTTAAAACTTTTTTCTTTTTGGCAAAATATAATTTTACTCCGGCATTGGCATATAAGCTTTCTGTTTCTCTCCAAATATCATGGAAAGAGTAGCCAATTGCGGCATTGAAGCCAAATAAATTATAACGGTATTCATAACCTGCGCCAACCGTCCCGTAATATCCGGAAGAAAAAATACTACTTCCCAAACTAATGTAATGCCCATTCAAGTTTTTGTTTGCTAATTTTCTCTGCATTATTTTGTTATGCTCAGAGAGCGTTTTCCCTTCTCTCGCAATTTGTTTCTCAAGCTCTTTTTCAATAGCTTCGTTAAATTTTTCTCTAAATTTTTCTAAATCGTAATCTATGCGCAAGATTTGCTCCTCATCCGTTAGTTTTTGATGAAGGAGTTGAGTAATTTCGTTCACATCAACCCCAATGGCTACATAGCATTTGTATTTTCCTCTTTTTTCAACGCATTGCTCACAAGTTAAATTATATTTTGCAACCTGCTCTTTTATAAAAGGTCTTATCATTATTTCAAACTGTCGTTTCGTAGTTCCGGTCAAATTTTTGTTGTTACTGTTGTAATCATCAGCAACAACAAAATTTACCGCTTCACGAATTTGCATTTCCAAATCTTCGCGCGCCGTTTTCAGCGCCAACTGTTTGGCTTTCCTTTGCTCCTTGTCTTCGCCCATAGAGGAAGCAGAAACAGAAGTAGGGGTTGAATAAAACTCAGGACCTGAACACGGAGCCAATACTTCTTGCGTGGATTTTTTGCTCTTACCTGAGGTTTGCGCATTTGTTTTACAAACGGTAAAAGAAAAAAATGCAAAAAACGCTGTGATAGTGATTGTTAAATAAAATGATCTTCTCGTTTTCATAGCTTTTATAATAAATGTGTTATATTTGAAAATTAGAAAGGACAAGGCTCAAAATCAGGAGGTTTAAAAAAAGCCAACCGTAACTTAATCCCCGCTGTCATTAAATTTATCCTGTTGGTAAATTTCAATAAAGCAGGGTTTTTAAGGTATTCGGCAGTAGTATAGTCGCCGGGTAATATTCGACCGTTTTTGGTGGGATCGTTCAAACCGTAATCAAAATATACGCCGGAGTAGAGAAAAAGGTTTTTGCGGATACGCCACTTCATACCGGCTTCTAATGCAACCATCGCTAATACGTTAAAACTAAGAGTCCCTTCTGAACTTACGTTATCAAAAGCACCTAATCCTAAAGTAGTTAGTGTAGCAATCCAGTTGTCAAAATCCGGATAATAAGCCGCATTGGAGAACGAGGCGATATTTGATGTATAATCATTTTTGATCAGAAATAGCGCCTTAGCGCCAGCCATTACATAAAAAGCGCTCTTCTTATCTTTTCTCCAATTCCGGTTATGTTTCTGTTTGGTTTGAAATTGTAGCATTAAAGGAACTGTCAGGAAAATAGATTTTTGTATTTCGCTATAGTTATTTAGTGTGGTATGTAAGTCGTAGATATAACCTTCACAATCAACAAGTTTCGGTGTAATGGTTTTAAAATTGCCAACTTTGGCTTTTACGTTGTATAGCCCAAACCCTGCGCCGGTGTGAATGCCCCACTGTGAGTTAAAAAAGGCAATAAAGCCCATTCCGGCATCTGCACTGAAGCCACCTGAAGAAGCGCCACGCAACGGTGGTTGGTAAGAAAAAAAAGAGAAACCACCTCCGCCGTATATGGAAAATTCGCTTGGAATTTTTCGCGCCGATACATGCAAAATACTTAATATAAACAAGATGTTGATGATGATTTTCTTCATAATTTTCACCTCATAATCATGATTTTTACTGTTTTGTCATGAGTGCGTATCAAATAAATTCCCTGTGGAAGGTTAAGTGTGAGTATAGTGATATTATCGGTAGCCGTGATGCTGTGGACACAGGCGCCTAAATGATTGTACACATATATCGGATTATCTTTGATAGTTCCTTCAATAGTTAACGAACTGCCCGACAATACAGGATTAGGATATACCAACAGTTTGTCGGCAATTCCGGTGGTAACACAATGCAATGACTTATTATCTCGACTTATGATAATCTTTTTGGACGAACACAAGTTGCCATGATTTTCGGTGGTTAATTGGAACATATAATAAGTGGGTGCCGATTCTAATAGTTGATTAATGCCGGCAGAATAGCTAAATTCATCTACTGTACGTGTGTTATTTTCCTCCATTCCGTTTTTGAACCATTTGCATCCGGTTACTTCATACTTTTCTTCAGCCAACTTTTTGAGGTTGAGCAGGAATACATTATCACAAATCGTAGCTGCATACGTGTCGAAATCAAGTGCATAGAAGTTGGCTATTAAGTTTACGCTCTCTGTAACGATAAATTCATACGGATTGTCGGTTGAAACCTCTACGCTGTCTATTGTCCAGTTAACAAATAGGTAACAATCATTTACAAAAGCTTCAACTTGCGCAATGGCGTCTATTTCGTATATAGCTGTACCTGTTGCATAGCCGTAATCAGGATTATTCACCTCAACATTTACAGTGTAAAATAGTTTTTCAAAATTTGCTGTTAAAGTTCGAGATTCCGTTGCAGTGAACCTATAGGAAGTATCAGTGGAAACCTCTCTGTTGTTTTCCGTCCAGTTTATAAAACCATAGCCACGATTGGCAGTTGCCAATGCAGTTACCATTGTTCCGTGATAAATGTTATCGCCGCCGCCTGAAACTGTACCGCCTTCCGGCGGGTTTGCCAATAATGCAATGTTGTGAGAAAAATTAGCTATTAATGTGCACGATTTTACAGCCTCAAAAGTAAAAGTGGCATTTGAAGAAACTACAACCCCATTATCTGTCCAATTGTAAAAATTAAATCCCGGATTAGCGGTTGCCGTTACTGTTATGCTTGTTCCGTGAAGAATTTCAAGACCACCGCCCGAAACAGTACCTCCAATCTCCGGATCTGCTAATACGATAATGTCATAAGTTTTTATTTTAAAATTCGCTACAAAATTACGGGCTTTAATTACGGTAAATGGAGGATAAGAAGCGCCGATACCCACAAGCGTGTCGCCATTTTCCACCCAATTTACAAATTCATAGCCGATGTTAGGAACAGCTACTAAGGTTGCCGTTGTTCCTATTGCATAGCATCCGCTTCCAATTACACTACCTCCTTCGGCAGGCGCCGGAGTCGCTTCAATAGGAGCGCCTATAACCACGATACCTTCAAAACTCTCCATTTCATCATTATCGAAGCGAACAAACATTCTAATGTTATATCTGCCGGGAGGAAAAACTCTACTCCATGTCAGCGAATCTTGCACTGTAACATCTTCTATATCATCAATATACCATCTCAAGCTTCCTCTATCCGAATGTTTTCCCTTTATTGCAGCCTCAAAAGTGATGCTATCTGTACAGAAAACGTGTGATGCTATCAAACACGTATAATCTATATTGTTTGCATAAAATGTTGCTCTTTGCGCAATGCAAGAAGCAAGATGGTAATACGATTCGGCATAACCGGTTCCGTAACACGTAACGATAAGCCCTTTTCCGTTGGTAAAGTAATAAGATGCAGTGAGATTGGTGAGCGGCATGTTGTAAAACGACATGCCTGCAGCTGTATTATTACTCCAACTTCCGCCACTTAAAGTCGTGGACGATGCTCCTCCAATGGAAACCATGGTATTCTCCTTTGTAGAAGTAGGGGTGGCTATTAAGGCATAATATGCATTTATTCCGCTATTACCGGAAGGCACAAAAGGTGAAATTCGTGTGTTGAAATTTTTCTGATCTAATGGCGGGAGCCAGGTTTGTGCAGGATCGGAAATTGTACCGCCATTATAGTTCGCGCTGGTAAGGTAAGTGCAAACTCCCACCGACTTGTTGGTTTGAATGTAACAACCATTTTCAGATAAAGAGACTTCTAACTCAACAAATTGCCCAGCTTGCAGGTTTGTAAGGCTTGTTTGCCCTCCCGAAGGGTTTAGCAATTTGCCTCCCGTCTGCGTAATGTGCGTATTGTTCTCTGATGCAACAATACGTATCACATCGCGTGTACGGTTTGAGACCGGTACAAAAAACTCACTGCCCCAGCTTTCAACCGGCGGCAATTGCTGCATCAAGCAATCGGTGAAATCATAACCAGCAGGTATTTTCGCACTCTTGTTTAGTGCAAAAAATGCAACAGGATTACTGGCAGTTATATGTGCGCCGGTCATATCGGTATTAGAAGTTTTGTAATAAACCTGTCCGGCATCAAGCGTTGCTTCAGGATTCCCGTTATGATACAAAAGGGTATTATCTTCAATAGCTACCACTGCGTAGGCATCAGAAAGCGTAGAGGAGTATGATATGTGATAATATTCTCTGCCCAAATCCATTACCGGTAGTATATTAGTAGCATCGGCTGAACGCAGGGTCTGATTCATAGCATAAACTGTAATGGGTTGATCACTGGTGATACGAATACTGCGATTGCTTACTCCCGTTTCGGTGTTGTACACAGCTTGCATTTGTGTAGCCACAAGAGTATAGTTATATGGCTGTTGTGCAATAACATTAAGATCAACCGAAGTTTTCAAATCGGTAAAATAGATAGTTACTTTAGTGGATTGGTGGCTTATAATACATATTTGCAGATCAGGAGTATTTGTAGAATTTGCCCCAAAAGTCAACCAAAAATCGGTCTCTTCGGCATTTTGCGCCCGAATTGGAAAAACACCCAGTAAGATTATTATGATTAAATGGAATGCTTTTTTCATAAGCAGTTTATGAATTTAAGCCGAAGTTCGTTACCACTTTTTGAAAAATCTTTCAAAAGGTTGCAGCAAAAGTATTATAATTTTTTTATCCAATAATCATTTTTTCAAAATTATGTAAATTTGCGCCGTCAAATTAATAACGAACACCTTGAAAAAGGAGCTTTATTGTCTAACATAGGTTTTATCACAGAGAAAGATGCTATGAAAGTGGCGGAACTTGTTGTAAAAAAGATACGAAATAATGAAATGCCGCCAACTGTAACAATACAAGAATTACAGGAATTGGAGGTGACTTTAAATTCAAGTAGCTGATTATAAACAAGAAAGTAGATAAATATCTAAATGAAAATAAAACTACTCAAAAGAATATTAGATTCTCAGAGAAAAGAAATTTCACTAATGAAAGTTAAAAAAAACATGTTAATTTGCAGACTCAATTTTGTTATTCAAAAAACCAAAATTAGCCCGAATGAAAAACTATAAATTTACCATTAATGGCAATAAGCATTCAGTTGATATTGTTGATATTGAAGATCAAGTGGCAACTGTAGAAGTGAATGGAGTACCCTATCAAGTAGAGTTGGAAGTAGAAGTTAAAAAACCTGTTTCCGCTCCGAAACCGGTTGCAAAACCGGCTGCACCACAAGTTGCACCGCAAACAGTAGCCGCACCTCCTGCAGCTGCTGCACCTGCAGGAGGAAGTGTTATAAAATCGCCGCTTCCGGGTGTAGTGTTGAATATTTATGTAGAAGTAGGAGAAGCTGTAAAACAAGGTCAACGCATATTAATGCTGGAAGCCATGAAAATGGAAAATAATATTGATGCCGATAAAGAAGGCGTAGTAAAAGAGATTCGCGTGCAAAAAAACGACTCTGTAATGGAGGGTGATGTTTTGGTGGTTATTGGCTAATATACTACTCCTACCGTTTTTTTAATCGTTTTTCGTTTGGTATTTAGATTCCAATAATCCATTTTTACAATATATAAATCGGGAGGAACACGATAGCTTTTTTCCGAAACGCCATCCCAAAGAAAAATTTCATTTAGTGCACAGATTTGGTTATTGGCAATCGTTTTTATTAAATTTCCATATCTATCAAAAATTGTAATACTTACCCGATTTTCAGTTTCTTCAAAACTACAGTGAATCTCCACATAATCGGAGATTCCGGTTTGGTTGGGTGAAAAAATTTCAGGTACTATTTTCAAAATATCTTCAGAAACATCATGATTTGAAGATTGCGAATTTTTATATCCGGGCGTGGCAAAACCAACGCCTTCTGCTGCAGATTTCCAATTATTTGCATTCTGTGTCTCTCTGTTAAAATTTACACGCTCTAAAGACACGCCGGAAACAGAAGTTAGTAGCGGATAATGCATCTTTTCATCGTATTGAAACCGGTCAATGGTGTTGTAATATCTGTCGCTTAAAAAAACGACTCCGGAACTGTTGGTATAGGAAGGCAATGAGTCGCATTGAACCAAGCGATTAGGATAAGAAACATTATATTGTTCTTCGGTGATATTTTTATGTTTACACAATGCAACATACTCATTAGGGAAGAGCAGAAAGCCACTACTCACTGCAATGGCTGACCTATCGGGAAGGTCAGCGCCTCCGGAACCAATACGCAACGAAGCCAAATCAATTACCTTTTGCGACCGGTTGTACAATTCTACAAACTCCGCCCGTGTGCTGTTTTTAGCATTAAAAAGCACTTCGTTAATCACTACATCAAAAGGTTGCGGAACACTTGGAAGGGCAAAGCGATACGATTGATTACATTCTATCGGATTTTGCACACAATCCCAAACTGTATCTTTCAGAGTAAGTGTATAAAAAACATTAGACTGAATTGGATTTTGCAGATGTAACTGTAGCATATTGTTATTTGGAGGCGCCTCGCTCACCGAAGCAATTTTTATACCTTTATCTATTTCAAATAATTGTAACATTTTCAAAGTGTCGTAAAAAATAGTTTCTGTAAAAAATACGCGCAAACGCATAGAATCTGCCACTGTAATTTTTTCAATTTCAGGAGGGATAAGGTCCGGATTTAATCCGTAAATGGAATTTTGCTTTCCGGGGGTACCACCCAATTCAGACATAGAAGAATCCCAATTATCTCCCCCCGTACAAGGATTTCGCGGATCAATCATCTCCAACGACCAACCCCCATCTGCTTTGTGCTTATTTCGGTGCCAAGAGCTTGAGAACTTCACTTCATGAATTACTTCATTCGCCTCATTGAAAAGCACAATTTGAACACCTGCCATAGCAATTCCCAAAGAGGAAACGCGATACATATTGGTTTCCGTTTCATCATCATATCCGCCACAAGAATTTGCAACAAGAAAAACATATTGATTGGGTGGAATACGTATTTCCGGCAGGTTTCTATTTGCATTATTAATTCTTAACCTCCAGCCTTTCAAAACGACCGTATCGGGAACTCCAAAATTGTGAAGTTCAATATATTCACAATCAGGTAACCTTACTACCGGACTTGGTCTTGCCATGATCTCCGTAATTAAAATGTCGTTTCTTCGAATTTTAGCAAAACAAAATTTCCCTTCAAATTTTTCCATTTTATTATCTGCCATATCATAAATGTTCTCTATTTGAATGGCATGTTCAATTCTATCTTTCAACCTATCTTCACAACTTATTTTAACTAATGAAAAATCATTGCCTACAAAATCACATTCTTCCGGTTGAATGCTGTCATTTATCAGATAATTTGAAGACAGCAATGCCGTTTCGGGAGTTACATTTTTCGAGAATTTGATATGTAATGTTTTGCCGTCTTGCTGCGGCTGCAAGGAAAGCACTTTTGGTTTTACCGTATCTACAATCGGAGGTCCATAATAAAAATCATCGAAGAAAAAATTCCTGATATTAGACACCGTATATTTGCAATAAATGCCCATTGCCACATGCCCAAACTGCTCTACACTCACGCCCGAAGCATCGGTTTCATACATACCGTTCAGCGTCTCATCTACCAAAATCTCCCAATGGTTAGGTTCTGTATATCTGACTTTTACATGAATAGCAAAACGGTTAGCAATTCTTGTATCTTTTCCCCGGCAAATAGAGATATGTGAAGTTCCGTTTTGATAAAAAAGTTCAATGGCATCTTGTGCCAAATTCTCCCCAAATTGCAAATAGTACGCTTTCAAAAACATGGAAGTCAAATCGGTAGTATTGGAAGTGAGATAAATACGGGCAAAGTTATTGTTAGACGGCGAAAAGTTTAATCGAATGTAAAAACTCCACTCCCATACATCATAAAATTGCGGCGTGTGCAACGACAAATAAGCCGTTCCGCTTTCTGTAGCATTAAGTTGCAGTTGATGGTTGGCATTTACGATAAACAACTCTCTGTTTCCCACCCAGCTGAGAAAATCATCCTCCAAAAAATGTTCATGAATTTGAGAAAAAGAAAGAAAAAACGCAAGAGAAAGACTTAAAAAAACAACAAACTTCTTCATAATGAGTGATGTATTAGAATTATTAGTACGATGAGTTCAACGCCACAAATATAATATCTGAAAAGGCGTTTGTCAAGGGGTAGAGTAATTTTTTTTGAAAAATTTTAGAACTCTTCTTTTTGTAACTAAAAAATAGTTACTTTGCAAAAAATTCAATTATATGAGTTCACACGAGAAATTATTAGAACGTTTTTTAAAACTTCCCAAAGATTTTACATGGGACGAGTTGAAACGTTTGTTAAATAAGTATGAATATTACCAAAATACTAAAGGAAAAACATCTAGTTCACGTATTGTTTTTGAAAGGGAAGATTCCAATATTTCACTTGATTTGCACAAACCGCATCCAAAAAATATTTTAAAACCATACCAAATGAAAGATATTTTGGAATTTTTAAAAAGAATAGAAATCATTAAAGAATAAACGATATGGATAATGTTTTAAGATACAAAAATTTTATTGCTACTGTAAAATACAGCGCAGAAGATGAAGCTTTTATAGGCAGAATAGAGGGTATTAACTCTGTTGTTTCTTTTGAGGGGCAGAGTGTTGAAGAATTAAAGTCTGCATTTCATGATGCGGTAGAAAGTTATTTAGATTTCTGTAAAAGAAAAGGAATAACTGATTATAAAAAATCTTATACAGGAAAATTTAATGTGAGAATTAATTCCGACACTCATCGCCGTGCTTCCATTACCGCCAAATTGCATGGAAAAACATTAAATTCTTTTGTAAAAGAGGCGATTGAACGGTATATTGAGGGATAATAAATAATCTTTCAATTGCACTTTTTAAAAACATAGACCTATTAACTCTTCCGGTCTCTCAATAATATAATCCGCATCCGTTCGCTCCAATTCCTCTTTCGTGCGAAATCCCCAAAGTACACCCACTTTGGTGATGGCGGCGTTTTGAGCAGTTTCCATGTCTACGGCGGTATCGCCTACGTATAATACATCTTTTTTATCTATTTGTGTTGCTGCCAAAATATCATACACAATTTGCGGATCCGGTTTAATAGGAACATCTCTTCTGTTGCCGAAAACGGCAGCCCATTTTATGGTTGGGAAATAATATTGCATCAAATCGGGCAACAATTCGTGGGGTTTGTTGGTGGCTACAGCTAACAGAATGCCTTTTTCTTGCAATTTTTTTAACGTTTCGGTAATGCCTGCATAAGGCGCGGTTTTATCGGCTTTATGAAGTTCATAATGATTCATAAAATCGTTAAGGATTTTAGAAAATGTGGCTTCCATTGTTGCTTTGGGTAATGCGCGCTGCACTAACATGGCTACACCATTTCCTACAAAATATTTGTAGGCATCAATGTCGTGGGTGGGATATCCGTTTTTTTGTAAAACATGGTTCGTGCAATCTGCCAAATCATCTAACGTATTCAATAACGTTCCGTCCAAGTCGAAAATAACGAGCTTTATCATATTTTAAAAAGGGGAAATAAAATCTTTAAAACAAACGGCTTGCAAATCTTTACTTGCCACAATGGGATGCGCTATGTTCCAATTGATATTCAAATCTTTATCATTAAACAAAATGCTTCTTTCGGAATTTTTATGATAAACATTCGAACATTTATATGCAAAAACAGTATGGTCTTGTAATGCGGCAAAACCGTGCGCAAACCCAACCGGAATATAAAATTGCAGTTGGTTTTCTTCGCTTAATAGCACCGAAAAATGTTGTCCGTAAGTAGGACTTTCTTTCCTCAAATCTACAGCCACATCTAATACGGCGCCTTTAATTACACGCACTAATTTTGCTTGCGCAAACGGCGGTATTTGAAGATGCAATCCTCTGATTACATTTTTTTTAGAATAAGATTGATTATCTTGCACAAAAACCTCCTCAATACCTAAATTTTTAAATGTTTCATAGTTATAACTTTCGTAAAAATAACCACGTTCATCGTTAAAAACATTCGGTTGCAGTATCTTTAGCCCTGAAATTTGGGGTTGGTCTATGATTTTCATTTCTTTAAAGTTGCCGTCTTTTTGGGTGGTGTTATGATTTAATCTTTTCCAAATTAACAATTTGTTTCAAAAATTCAATCTCCTTCTGCAAATGCATAATTTGCTGATCATAATTTGATATGAGTTTTTTCGTAATTTCTTGATTTTCTTGATTTAATGTTTGGATTTCATAGTGCCCAATAGAACTATCTTTTAAGTCTTGCTTGTAAACATTTTTGGTTGTACAATCAAAAAATTCTGAATATGGAACCTCTAAAATCTCACGTATTTTTATAAATCTTTCTAATGAAATAGAGGCTTCCATTCTTTCCATCTTATTATATGCCGAAGTGCTAATGTCTAAATCCATTGCCATGGCTTCGTTAGAATATCCTTTTTCTTTTCGTAGATCACGAATTTTTTTTATAATTTTTTCTACGGTTTCTTTTGTGTTTTCCATAATCGAAATATTTTTTGCGCAAAAGTATATTTTTTTTTCTAAAAACGAAAAAATATTTTAAACATTTCATTCATTTTTGTCCCGTTGCAACAAGCGTTTGCCCAACTGCTTAAAATATGAGCAAATTAAAACCAGCAAATTTTGTTTCTACACCGTAACATGCCAATAAAAGAAAAGCCGAGTTAAGGCAATGCCTCAAAAAAGAGGAAAACAGGCGCACCGTTAAAAAACAAATTTGCAACCTGCACAAATAAGGGTAGCTCATAGCCAATGTGCAAGTAGCTTTAATTAAATGAGCAAACCGAGAGTTGTCATATTAAAATAATGTGAACTTCCTGCGGGCTACGGCAAAGTGGAAATGAACATTTATTTTTAAAACAATGTGTTATGAAAAAATTACAATTAAACAAACAAGCAATTGCACGATTGGATGAACCAAGCAAAATTTACGGAGGGGAAGCTTATGGGTATAAGACAACGGTAGTGCAAAAATGGGGAATAATGGAGTGTGTAACGCATACCGGTAATTATTGTGGTATAAATACAGAAAATACAAATTGTTCTTGTCATTGTACCGCACCTTATCAGTCTTTAGGAGCTGATCAGTAGTTGTTTAAAACTGTACTGAGATGCTGCTTGAATAGTCTACAAACGAGAACCCTGGTGGCACTGACTTAGGAGATTCTTTTTATCTTCCAAGATATTGACTTAGTGAATCTTATCGGATTTTCAATGTCCAATCAGAGTTATTGGGGTTCTTTTAAAAAATCAGACAGCTATGATTAATTTTTTTTAATAATAATAAAATTATATTTTTGCATAATAAATCCTAGTTATCATGAAAAGAACAATTTTAAACTTGTTTATTGTTGGATTACTATTGATTGTTGTAGCCCATTCCTGTAAAAAGGAGCCTGTTTCAGGTATTACACTTGAGCCAGATTTTTTATACATTGGAGTTGGACAAACAGAAGCCTTAGCAGCCATTATAATACCTGAAAATGCTGCTAATAAAAAGGTAAGTTGGGAAAGTAGCAATAGCCATGTAGCAACAGTGTATAACGGCACGGTAACTGCCATTTCACATGGTAAAACTACAATTACGGTTACTACCCAAGATGGAAGCAGAACAGCCAAATGTTTTGTGACAGTTTGCGATCCCATTGAACCGGAGATGGTATTAGTTGAGGGAGGCACCTTTATTATGGGTTGTACCGATGGTCAATGTTGGAATAATGAACTTCCGGCACATTTAGTTACAGTAAGTAGTTTTAAAATAGCCATATATCCTGTTACACAAAAACAGTGGGTATCTCTTATGGGCAACAATCCAAGTTATCATGAGGGAGATGATATGCCTGTTCATTATGTGAGTTGGAATAATGTACAAGAATTTATTAGAATTTTAAATGCAGCTACCGGCAAAAGTTATCGTTTACCTACGGAAGCCGAATGGGAATATGCAGCACGTGGAGGCAACCAAAGTATGAAATATAGATATAGTGGCAGCAATAATATTAATGAAGTGGCTTGGTATGAAAGGAACAGTAAAAGATCTGTCCAGCCGGTTGGCACAAAAAAACCAAATGAATTAGGCATTTACGATATGAGTGGAAATGTGAGGGAATGGTGCCAAGACGAGTATCGTAGGATATATACTAATGAACCGCAGACGAATCCACAGGGTCCACCTATAGGTACTCATAGTGCGCGCATGATGCGGGGAGGTGATGCCTGTGATACTATAGGTTTTTGCCGTGTTTCGACTCGTTTAACTTGGTTTCAAGACTACCCTGGACACCCCCCTGGATATGGTTGTATTTTTGGTTTTCGATTAGTGCACCCTGCTGAATAGAAAAGACGGTAAAATTTATTTCTCTTAATTTTTAATCCTTAATGAAAAAAAAGATAAACGAACTCACCCAAATATTAGCTTCTGAAATTATTCCTGATTTAGGTTTACTATCCGGAATTGGCGGGCAAATACTTACTTGCAGTGAGTTGTTTTTACAA
>WQTS01000086.1 GCA_009786185.1 Bacteroidota bacterium | reverse complement strand
CACTACTATTTGTGCCAAACCGGCGAAGTGATGGCAGCTGCCATGCCCTCGGGACTCAAACTGGCAGGCGAAACGTTAATCATGCTGCATCCTAATTTCGACGGCGATATTTCAGCGCTTACCGAGCGAGAGCTGAAAATTGCGGAGGCGCTCTCTTACCGACAACGAATGACGGTTGCCGAAGTGCAAAAAACGGTAGAGATTCAAAAGATTTTTCCCATAATTAAATCGTTAGTGGAAAAAAATGTGATTTTGACTACCGAAGAGATAAAAAATCCGTATCATGCAAAAAAAGAAACGTACATTTTTTTACATGATGCTTATTTAAACGATGAATCTGCACTTTTTGAATTGTTAGATAAATTAAGTGCATCAAAAAAGACAGAAAAACAATCGCAACTTTTATTGGCGTTTTTAATGCTGAAAAGGAATGAGGATAGAGTAAAAAAATCGGAATTGTTAAAGAAATCGGAATGTTCGCCTTCTTCATTGCAAACTTTGATTAATAATAATATATTGATTCAAAAGGAAATACAAAGCAGTCGTTTGCCGGATGTTTCTTCAATTCATAATATGAACGACATTCATTTATCGGAAGCGCAACAAAAAATTTTTATGCAAATACAGCAACTTTTTATGCAATTTCCGGTTGTTTTGTTGCACGGCATTACCGGAAGCGGGAAAACGGAAGTTTACATGAAAATGATTGATGAGGTACTGGCGCAAGGCAAACAAGTGTTGTATTTATTGCCTGAAATTGCGCTTACTTCGCAAATTGTGAATCGTTTACAAAAATATTTCGGAAATAAAGTCGGAGTGTATCATTCACGTTTTAACGAATTTGAACGGGTGGAAATTTGGAATCGAGTGTTGCAACACGGCACAGATGAGGAGCAAAAGTATTCGCTGATTCTCGGCGCTCGTTCCGCTCTCTTGTTACCTTATCAAAATTTAGGACTTATTATTGTGGATGAGGAGCACGATGCTTCTTACAAGCAGCAAGATCCGGCGCCGCGCTACCATGCCCGCGATGCCGCTGTTATTTTGGGAAAATTGCATGAAGCTCCTGTTTTGTTAGGAACAGCAACACCTTCATTAGAAACGTATTACAATGTAAAGCAAGAAAAATACGGATTGGTAGAGCTGTTTGAACGTTACGCCGAAAGCCAATTGCCCGAAATTTGGATAGAAAATATTCCCGAAGCCAAACGTCAGAAAAAAATAGAAGGACATCTGTCTCATTTTCTTATTGACAATATGGCTGCTGCCCTTAGTAGAAAAGAGCAAATTATTCTGTTTCAGAATCGTAGAGGATATGCTGTACGACTTTATTGCAACGCATGCCAAACCATGCCTACTTGCATGCACTGCGATGTTACTTTGACTTATCATAAAAAATCGAATCTGTTAAAATGCCATTATTGTGGCTATGCGATTACAGTGCCGGTGCGCTGCCCGCATTGCGAAAGTATGGATATTGAGATGAAAGGCTTTGGTACCGAGAAAATTGAAGAGACTTTAGCGCAACTTTTCCCCGATGCCAAAGTAGCGCGTATGGACTTAGATACCACGCGTTCAAAAACCGCATATCAAAAAATTATCTCCGATTTTGAAAAACAACGCACCGATATTTTAGTAGGAACACAAATGGTAACCAAAGGATTAGATTTTGACCGAGTAAGCGTAGTAGGTATTTTGGAAGCGGATAACATGCTCACTTTTCCTGATTTCAGAGCGTTTGAACGGGCATTTCAAGTAATGGCGCAAGTAAGCGGACGCGCCGGTAGGAAAGAACTTCCCGGCAAAGTAATTATACAAAGTTACCAACCGTGGCACCCTGCTTTGAAGTATGTGATAGGCAATGACTTTCAAGCGATGTACGAAAATCAAATAGAAGAACGAAAAAAATATCGCTATCCACCGGTGTTTCGTTTGATAAAAATTACGCTGAAACATAACAATTTAGATTGGGTAAACCAAGCGGCAGCAGAATTAGCCATAGAGTTGCAAAAAAGATTTCCGAAACAAGTACTTGGACCGGAATTTCCGCTCATCGGTCGTTTACAAAACCAATATTTAAAAGAGATTTGGATAAAATTTGCAAAGGATTCTTCTTTAGAGAAGAAAAAAGAAGCCTTGCAAAGTGTTATTACACAGTTTCAAACACACTCAAAATTTAAACAAGTTCGAGTAGTGGTGAATGTGGATTGTTGAGATTAGAAGCTATATGCTACCCCCAACCCCAAAATCTCTTGAAACTGCACCCGGCTATGGGGCGCTTCTTCAAATAAAACTTTTGGGTAGTATTTTAAATTTGTTGTAAGTGAAACATTTAATACTTTTAAGAATTGGTACGTGATCATAACACCCCAGTCGATGTTGAGATTACCGAATTTTTGATTTGGGTCGGTATAAGGTGTGTAAAGGGCTAAGTTTGTTAATATTCTCAAATTTTTCACGCCGTCGTACATAATGCCTGCGCTGAATGCCATACCCAAAGAAGCAAAAGCTGGTTTATCTATAGGAACGCCATAAGTAGGGCGCAAAACGGAATCGATGCTGCTGGTAATTAAACCTGCCAAAGGAGAATAGTACAAAGTTATTAGGTCTGTCCATTTCCAGTTCACACCCACAGAAAGTTCTGTGTATGAAGGAGAAAGCCAATTGGAGACTTTATGACGTGAACCATCTTCCGGATAATCATAACCACGTGTATATTGTGATCTAAAAGTACCATTTGCTGCAATATACCATGTGCTTTTGGTATGTTGCGGGGGACTGATCTCATATCCGACCGTAGTACTGAAATGAATTCTATCGTTACCTTTTCTCCATTTGTAGGTAGCAAAATCCGACGAATAGAAAGCGCCAAAATCGGTGTCCAAACTCGTATCCCAAGCAATTCTGTTTTTCTTATAATTTAACATTAAGCTAACAAATGCGATACCTGTAAAATTGCTATTTCCACCTGCTACCCAATTCACTAACTGCATTTGAGAAACTTTAAGTCCCATAGTGCCGGAAAATTTCCAATAGTCTTTCCATTTAGGTGTTTGCAGTTCATCTTGGTGGTCGGCAGCGGAAAGCGGCTTCATAGTTTCCGGACTGGCTACCGGCAAATCGGATGAGGTAATGGGGGTTACGTCTGTTTGCGCAAAACCACAGAAGGTAATGCTCAGGATGCATAAAAAAATAAAGGTTTTTTTCATAATTTTATCTGTTAAGTTTATGATAAGTTCTCCACCACCGTTCCGGCACCACATCTTTGCGTGCGGTTTCAAAATCGTTTTTGGAACACGGAAGGAAATATTTTTTATCTTGTTGTGTTTTAATATGAAAGAACGGAATTTCGATCCACCAACGTCCGGTTTTTTTACTTTGGTAAAAAACCAACTCGCTCAGTGCGTTCGTTACGGTTACCACATGTCGTAAATATTGGTCTTGTTCTTTAAACAACATATCGTTTTGTCGGTGCACAAATCCTTCAATAAAATACCATAGCGTGTGTGCTATAAGCTGGGAAGTTTGTGTGTTATAATCAAGTAACGGATTGTATTCGTAAATGCCAAACGAGGAGAGCTTATCGCTCAAGCCGGCAAACAGAGCAATTTGACATATTTCTTCTCCATAAAAACCATTTGCAGAAGCGTTTGCATTTCCGGGCGCATCACTTTGACGCGCTGCCGAAATATCTAACATCAACATTTCCGCATTGCGCACAATCGGCTCAATTTCATCCATATCTTGTCGCAAACCTCCCACACGATAGGTTTCAAAAAACAACTGTTTCATCAACTCAATCTCCGCTTGGCTATTCAAATAAGTTTGAAATCCAACATTCGAATAATTAAGAAGATAATTAGGCTGTTGCAAAACAATCTTACTCAAATATCCTTCCGATGAAATGGGGTCTTTTTCATCTCCCAAATCAAATTTAGAATCCACGGAAACAATATTTACTACCTTTTCTAATTTTGCATAGGCTTGATAATTGGCAAAGGCGATGTCATTGCTTCCACCTAAAATAACAGGAATTACTTTTTGTTCAAATAAATAAGCAAGGATATCTGAGAGAATAGCATAAGTATCTTCTACTGTTTTTCCAAGAATTAAATTGCCTAAATCTAAAATAGATACCTCATTTTTCCAATGAAACAGTTTATAAAACTCTTTTCTAATTTCATCGGGGGCGGCGCTACATCCTTCGTTATTAGCTGAATAGCGTGCTTCCGAAACGCCCAAAATAGCAATATCAATATTTGATAAATCGGGTTCTTGTTCTTTGGAAACAAACCAAACGCGACTTACCAATAATTCGGGATTAATGCTCTTTCCTTGAGGGAAGTAGTTATCTACAACTATGGGCTCGAAAAAAGGGAGAAGTTCCATTTTTTATTTTTTTCTAACGAAACGCTTCTTTGCGGTAGGCACCGACTGTGCCATAATTTGGGTTACCTCTTGCCAGGTAAGTTTTTCCGGAACCGTGCCTTTCGGAATTTTAAAATTATCCGTACCATTTGTAATATAAGCGCCGTATCTTCCATTCATCACTTTAATCTTATCATCTTCCGGAAACGATACTAATACGTTTTTGGTGCCCACATTAGAAAGTTGGCGGATTGCTTCCTCTAACGTTAAAGTAGTGACATCTGTCCCTTTGTCTAAAGTAATATTTTGGTTGTTAAATTTAAGATAAGGACCATATTTACCCACTACTACAAAAACTTCATTATCATTATGTTTACCTAATAAACGCGGTGCGCGTGCTTCGTTTTGTTTAGCTTTTTCTTCAATTAATTTTTGTGCGGTTTCCAAATCAATTTCCAAAGGGTCTATCTCTTTGGGAATGGTAACGTACTCACTTCCAAATTTAACGTATGCTCCAAAACGTCCCATGCCTACTGTAACATCAAGTTCATTGTAAGTTCCCAACGCTTTAGGAAGTTTAAAAAGATCTAATGCTTCCTGCAGCGTAATGGATTCAATAGATTGGCTTTTTTTCATGCGCGCATATTTGGCTTTGTTATCTTCGTAATTATCACCAATTTGCACCATTGGTCCGTATTTGCCTAATTTGGCATAAACATTTTTACCCGATACATCTTGTCCTAAAATGCGCTCTCCGCTTGCTTTTTGAGAATGCGAAATTGCCGTTTCAATAGAATCATGAAATCCTTTATAAAAATGCTGCAACATTTTTTGCCAGGTCATGGCGCCCTCTGCAATATCATCGAACTCTTTTTCTACTTGTGCCGTAAAACCGTAGTCCATAATCGCCTCAAAATTGTTTTGCAGATATTCGTTTACCACAATTCCAATATCGGTGGGAAACAGCTTATCCTTTTCGGTGCCATACTTTTCTTTGGAAACGGTTTCTTTAATTTCATTGTCTTTTAACAATAATTGAATAAAATTACGCTCTTTTCCCGGACGATTTTCTTTGATGACGTACTCTCTTTTTTGAATGGTAGAAATGGTAGGCGCGTAAGTGGATGGGCGACCGATGCCTAATTCTTCTAACCTTTTCACCAAACTGGCTTCGGTGTAACGTGCCGGAGGTTGCGCAAATTTTTGCGTAGCTTTTATTTCTAATGCAGATAACGGTTCGCCTTGCATCACAGGAGCCATAACGCCGGCTACTTCATCTTGTTCATCATCATGCGATTCGAAATATACTTTTAAAAAGCCTTGAAAAAGAACTACTTCTCCGGTAGCCACAAATTTTTCTTCACGATTTGAAACCGGAATATTAATGACTGTTTTTTCGGTAAGCGCATCACTCATTTGAGAAGCGATGGTGCGTTTCCAAATTAAGTCGTACAAACGTTTGGCAAAAGTATCGCCCGGAATGGTTTGATTGCTCAAATCCGTAGGGCGAATCGCTTCGTGCGCTTCCTGCGCGCCGCGTGTTTTGGTTACATATTTGCGCGTTTTTGAATATTCGGCGCCATACAATTTTTCAATTTCTTCTTTTGCCGATGCTAATGCCAAATTGGAAAGATTCACCGAGTCGGTACGCATATATGTAATGTAACCTGCTTCATAGAGCTGCTGCGCAACCACCATGGTTTTAGTAACCGAAAATCCTAATTTTCTTGACGCTTCCTGTTGCAAAGTGGAGGTAATAAAAGGAGGCGCAGGCGATTTTTTTCCCGGATTTTTTTCTACAGATGCTACGGAAAAACTCGCACTTTTACAATCACTTAAAAAACTTTGCGCTTCTTCTTTCGTGTCAAATCTTTTATTTAACTCTGCGGTTAATTCATTCTTCTTATTTTGCTCCGATTGAAATTGTCCAACTACTCTAAAACTTGAAGTAGATTGAAAATGATTCACTTCACGTTCGCGCTCTACAATCAATTTCACGGCAACCGACTGCACGCGACCGGCAGAAAGTTGCGGTTTTACTTTACGCCAAAGCACGGGAGAAAGCTCAAAACCCACTAAGCGGTCTAAAATTCTTCGAGCTTGTTGTGCATTCACAAGGTCAATGTCTAAACTACGTGGGTGTGACAATGCATACTCAATGGCTTGCTTTGTAATCTCGTGAAAAACAATACGTTTTGTTTTTTCTATTGGAATTTCCGCCGCTTCGGTTACATGCCACGAAATGGCTTCGCCTTCGCGGTCGTCGTCGGTAGCTAACAGTACCTCATCGGCTTCATTTGCCATTTTTTTTATGTCGGCTATCAATTTTTTTTTATCCGGCATAACCTCATAATGCGGTTCAAACTCTTTCTGGACGTCAATTCCCAAATCTTTCGCCGGCAGGTCGCGCACATGCCCCTTGCTGGAAACAATTTCGTATTCTTTACCAATAAACTTTTGAATGGTTTTTGCTTTTGCCGGAGACTCGACGATGATTAGGTTTTTGCTCATAGAGTAAATGATTTAAGAAAATTAAGTTTTAAAAAATTTGGCGGCAAAAATAAAATGTTTTTTATTGGAACAACAAAACTTGGGCAAAAATGATTAATTCTCCTTTATCACCGTTTCCGCTGCCTCAATAATAGCAACAAAATCATTTGCATTTAACGAGGCGCCGCCAATCAGTCCGCCATCCACGTTGGGTTGCGAGAAAAGCTCCAGCGCATTTTGCGGGTTGCAGCTGCCTCCATACAGAATATAAGTAGAATAGGCGATTTCAGTGCCATATTTTTTCTCAATTAATTGGCGGATAAAAGCATGCATCTCTTCGGCTTGTTCGGGTGTGGCGGTTTCGCCGGTGCCAATTGCCCATACCGGTTCGTAAGCGATCACTACACTTTCAAAATCTTCTTTCGGCAAGTGGAATAACGATGCTGAAATCTGTTTTTCTACCACTTCAAAATGCTGATTTGTTTTTCTTTCTTCAATTACCTCGCCACAGCACACTACGGGCACTAATTGGTTTTCTAATAATAAATCCACTTTTTTGGCAATGGTTTGATTCGATTCGTGGAAAAATTTGCGTCTTTCCGAATGTCCTACAATGCAAAACTCAACATCCAATTGCGCCAACATTTCCGCGGATATTTCGCCGGTAACTGCGCCATTTTTGAATTCGCTGCAATTTTGCGCACCTACCGTAAAATCTGCCTCTTGCGCTTGATCGGTAGCTAATTCCAAATAAATAAACGGAGGACAGAGTACCACGCCGGTTTCTAATCTTAATCCGGCAAGCTGCTCGCCAATAGCAATGATTAAATCGTCGGCTTCATCAAACGACTTGTTCATTTTCCAATTTCCAATGACCATTTTAGGTTTCATAGTGATATTTTTGTGATTAATACATTTTAGGTTCAAAGTGTGCAAAGAAATAAAAAAAAAGAAATTCGACACCCATTTATTTTCAACCTTTCACTAAATCTTTTTCCTCATAGAATGTTCTTCAAGACAAATGTGTTAAAATTTTTATCTACCTTTTCCCGCATAAAAAATATACTCAACACATAAAATAATAAACGTAGTAAAGAGCGTATTAGCCACCGAAGTCCAAATGATACGCCACCAATCTGCCCATCGAAATGTTTCTAAAATAGTTACGGTGATTTGTTGCACAAATACCAAAAGGAGGGTATATACTAAAATCCAGGCAAAATCCTTTACGCCGGGTACAGGTTTTATGCCGGTTCCCAAAGGTTTTAATCCGTTTAAAATGAGTATAATATAAGGACGGAGAAATACCATTAAAACACAGGCAAACGCTTGTATTCCATAAGTTTTCAAAAAAGCATCTACTATGAATCCTGTAACAAAGGCAAGGATATATTGAACGGATTTTGGTATTTCTAAAGGAAGTAAAATGAGAAACAACAAGTAAACCACCGGATTTAAAAAGCCGAACCACTGCACATAGTTGAAGACAAATACTTGCAACAGTATCAAAATAAAAAAACGAGAAATGTTGGAGACGAATTTATTCATTCTTAAATTTTGATTTTAAAGAATCTAACTCAGGTTTATATAAATTTGAAATAAGATATACGTTGTGGAGGTTTCTAAAATCGGTAGCCAAGCGTATTTTAATTGTTAAAAATGTATTGTTAGGATTATCGTATTTTTCAATTACGGTTCCAATCAATAAATCTTTTGGAAAAACGTCCGAATAGCCGCTGGTAACGACGGAGTCTCCTATGGAAACCATTAGATGTTGCGGAATATCAATTACTTGTGCAATAGTTGGATCATAATCCAGCCACACTACAGCTCCAATTTGGTTAATGGGCACAATTTTTGCACTTACCCGAAAATTAGGATTCAGCAAAGAGATTACCGTACTGAAATTATTGGAAACATCGCTCACCACTCCCGCTACGCCGTTGGGAGAGAGCACTGCCATATCGGGCATTACCCCATCTTTTTTCCCTTTATCAATAATGATGTAATTATAGGTTTTGTTAATGGTATTAAAAACCACCTGCGCCGAAGAGACGTCGTACATTCTGCGCTTTTTTTTACCTTCTCCCGAAAAAACGGTGTGGCTCGAATCGCCTGAAGAGATAAACATGCTCTCTTTTTCTTTCAATAGCGCTATGTTTTGTTTTATTAACTCTGCATTTTCTTTTGAATAATGAAAATGTTTATAAAATTGATTGGTAAAGTTTTGAACAGGACCTGTAATTTTTTGCATGGTACTTGAAAGTACAAAATGCTGATAATTATTGTGATGATAAACTATCACGAACGCAATAATTAGCAGCGATAAAAAAACCAAAATATGAAAATAGCGCTTGATTAGCTCTCTAAGACTGTTCATTTGAAATAAATAAAAAGCGTGCAAAAATACAATAATGTGTGAACCATGATTTTTATAAAATTAATAAGATTAACAGGATTAAAATAATCTTGGAAATCCTGAAAATCTTATAAAAATCCCGGTTCAGACAAGAGTTGTTTCATTCCTACGGTCGCCTTTTCTTTAATAAAATGCACTTGTCGGCTAATGGGTTGCACCTCTTTCGGGTCAATTACATAAATTTGAGCATCACGCTTGGCGGAATAGAGCAAACCTGCCGCCGGATATACATTCAGCGAAGTGCCGATAACAATGATAATATCGGCTTGCGCTACGATTTCGGCCGCTTGGTGAATTAAAGGGACATCTTCGCCGAACCATACAATAAATGGGCGCAGTAGTTGCCCATCCGGAGCTAAATCTCCGAATGCAAAAGTTTCGTATCCAATATCTTCTACATGCTTTTTTCTATCATCGCTGCACACTTTGGTCAATTCTCCGTGCAAGTGGATGATTTGAGTGGAGCCGCTGCGCTCGTGCAAATCATCTACGTTTTGCGTAATAACGGTTACATCAAAATATTGCTCTAATTCGGCGATAAGTTTGTGGGCGTCGTTCGGTTCCACATTTGCCAACTGGGTTCGCCGCTGATTATAGAAATCTATCACTAACTCCGGGTTTTGGTACCAGCCTTCAATACTGGCTACTTCCATTACGTTGTAGTTTTCCCAAAGTCCGTCGCTATCTCTAAATGTGCTGATGCCACTTTCGGCGCTTACGCCTGCGCCGGAGAGGACTACTAATTTTTTCTTCATATAGTATAGTTTCTCAAATCTTTATTCTTCTGTAAACAGCTGATAAATATCCTTCAAATTCCGCCCTAACCCATTGTAATCTAACCCGCGCCCCACCACAAATTTATCAGGAATGGCAATGCCAACATAATGCACCGGCAAATCTAATTGATAGGCGTCCGGTTTCATGGTTAGAGTGGCAATACGTATCTCCTTGGCACCCTTTTCATTCAATAAATTCACCATGGTTTGGTAGGTGTTGCCGGTATCCACAATATCCTCAATAATAAGCACTCTTTTGTCTTTCACATCTTCCGTTAACCCAATCAATGTTTTCATGTTATCTGTTGATGTTGTGCCTTCATAAGAACTTAATTTGATACACGACAAAACAGATGAAAATTGCAGTTTTTTTAGCAGGTCAGCGGCAAAAATAATGGCTCCGTTTAAAGTTACCAAAATGAGCGGCTGATCGTCAACATAATCTTTATTAAGTTGTTCAGCTATTATGCTAACGGCTTCGTCGATTTGTTCATCCGAAATAAATTTGATGAATTTTTTGTCGTGTAATTGAATTATTTCTTGCACTTTTGCGAAAATTTCGGCAAAAATAACAGTTTTTTGTCTTGAACTTTGATTTTAATAAGATTCTTGAGATTAATAAGATTAAAAAAATCCTGCTAATCTTGTAAATCTTATTAAAATCAAAGTTCAAGACAAAAAAGGCTGCCCTTTTTTGAGCAGCCTTTCAAATATTAGAAAAAGAAAAAACATTATTCTTTGTTTTCTTCTAAATCTTTTTTCAACGTTTTGAAAATATCCAAATCGCCTAAAGTTGTTTTTTCCGTATTTTCATTGATTTTATCAATCTCTTTCTTACGTTTTTTATCTTCGGTGGCTACGCGCTTATCTTCATCTTCTTTTGATTCCTGCCAAGTTTTGCTGTGAGAAAGGTTGATTTTCTTAGCATCTTTTTGGAATTCAATTACTTTAAATGGAAGCGTTTCGTCAATTTTCGGATTGGATTTATCTTCTTTTTGTAACGCGCGGTTGAAGCAGAATCCCTCAATACCATAAGGTAGTGCAACGGTGTATCCTTTGTCGTTTTGTGAAACAATGGTACCTTGATGTGTGGTTCCTACGGCAAAAACAGTTTCAAATACATCCCACGGATTTTCTTCTAATTGTTTGTGTCCTAAGCTCAATCTATGGTTTTCGGTATCCACTTCCAATACTACTACATCAATTTTATCGCCGATTTTTGTAAACTCAGCCGGATGTTTAATTTTTTTCGACCAGGAAAGATCGGAAATGTGAATCAATCCGTCCACACCTTCTTCTAATTCTACAAAAATACCGAAGTTGGTAAAGTTGCGAACCGTTGCCGTGTGTTTAGAGCCGGCAGGATATTTCGTAGTAATATCAGCCCATGGATCAGGAATTAATTGTTTAATACCCAACGACATTTTTCTTTCGTCGCGGTCTAAAGTCAAGATAACGGTTTCTACTTCGTCGCCCACTTTCAAGAAATCGTGCGCCGTGCGTAAGTGTTGCGACCAAGACATTTCCGAAACGTGCACCAAACCTTCAACGCCCGGGCTTACTTCGACAAATGCGCCATAATCGGCAATAACCACTACTTTACCTTTAATTTTGTCTCCCACTTGTAAGTTCGCATCTAATGCATCCCATGGGTGTGGAGTTAATTGTTTCAATCCAAGTGCAATACGTTTTTTACCTTCGTCGAAATCAAGGATAACTACGTTAATTTTCTCATCCAACTGCACAATCTCTTCCGGATGGTTGATGCGTCCCCACGACAAGTCGGTAATGTGAATCAATCCGTCCACGCCGCCCAAGTCTATAAACACGCCGTAGCTGGTAATATTTTTCACCGTACCTTCCAAAATTTGGCCTTTTTCCAAACGTGCAATAATTTCTGCTTTTTGAGCTTCCAACTCGTCTTCGATAAGCGCCTTATGAGAAACTACAACATTTTTGTATTCATGGTTAATTTTAACCACTTTAAATTCCATCGTTTTATTCACATAAACGTCATAATCGCGAATTGGTTTCACGTCAATTTGCGAGCCGGGTAAGAATGCTTCAATTCCGAATACATCAACAATTAAACCACCTTTGGTTCTGCATTTTACGTAACCGGTAATGATTTCATTATTTTCAAAAGCTTGATTCACGCGGTTCCAAGATTGTAGCAAGCGTGCTTTTTTGTGAGATAATTGCAATTGTCCTGTTGCATCTTCTTGATTTTCAACATATACTTCAATCTCGTCTCCAATTTTCAATTCGGGCTTGTAGCGAAGTTCGGAAGCAGTAATTACGCCATCCGATTTAAAACCGATATTTACAACGATTTCGCGTGTGTTAAGAGATACTACAGTACCTGTAATCACAGCATTTTCGTCAATAGATTTAAACGATTTGGTGTACAATTCGGCATAGCGCTCTTTTTCTGTTGGGCTGTATTTGGAGCCTTTTTTCTCAAGGTTGTCCCAATTAAAGTTATCTAATGAATCGTACGCGTTTTCGATTTGTTTTTTAACAAATTTTTTCGCAGGTTTTTCTGCCGCGCCTACCAAGGGCTCTTCTACGGCAGGAAGTTCTGTTGCAACTTCTTCGGCAACAGGTGCTTCAATAGCAGGTTCTTCTGTTACAACTGTTTCAGCCACAGGAGTTTCTACTACATTTTCTTCTTGAACAGGCTGTTCTGCAACTTGTTCTTCGTTTTTTGCTTCCATTTCAGGAGCATTAATTAATTCTTCTGACATTTTGTTTGTTTTCGAATCAAAAATGATTCTTTTTTCGTTTGACTTCGAGGTTAACTTATTGATTACCAAACCAAAGAGCCTCTTTCGGTTGGGGGAGCAAATATATAATTTTTTTGTAATGAATATTAGGGAAGGTTAATTTTAGAGTAAACGCCTTAATTTTTTATTTAATTTTGCCCCCATGATAAAAAAACAAATAACCGATCTAAAAAAAGAGAAAAACGCCATCATCCTGGCGCATTACTACACTTTGCCCGAAGTGCAAGATATTGCTGATTTCGTGGGAGATAGCTTGGCGCTCGCCAAACAGGCAGCCACTACTAACGCGGATATTATTCTGTTTGCCGGCGTGCACTTTATGGCGGAAACAGCAAAGATTTTATCTCCGCAAAAAAAAGTACTGATTCCTGATTTGGATGCCGGTTGCTCCTTAGCCGATAGTTGTCCGGCTGAACAGTTGGAGGTTTTTTTAAAAGATTATCCAAATTATAAAGTGCTGAGTTACATCAATTGTTCGGCAAAAGTAAAAACACTTTCCGACATTATTGTAACCTCCGGAAATGCGTTGAAAGTGGTTAATTCATTACCCGAAAATGAAAAAATTGTGTTTACACCGGATAGAAATTTGGGCGCTTACATTAATAAGGAAACCGGACGGGAAATGGCGCTTTGGAACGGCGCTTGCCACGTGCACGACCAACTTACAGCAGATGAGGTTTTTAAGCTAAAAGAAAAACATCCGAATGCTAAAGTATTGGCGCATCCGGAGTGTAAGGCTACAGTGCTGGCGCTCGCCGATTTTGTAGGATCCACCGCCGCCATGCTTCAGTTTGCAAAAAATGACCCCTCACCGGAATTTATTGTGGCTACCGAAACCGGCATTTTGTATGAAATGCAAAAGCAAAATCCCGGGAAACAATTTTATGTGGTAAACAATCCCGAAACTTGCGCTTGCAACGACTGCGAGTATATGAAACTGAACACGTTGGAAAAAATCTATCATGCCTTAGAAACCGAATCTCCGGAAATAATATTGGAAGATGAACTAATTAGAAAAGCGTTGGCGCCGATACAAAAAATGTTAGAATTTTAAACTGCTATCTCATACCGCACACCGCTTCTTATAAATTTCCACTACATTTTCCAATAACGATGCGATAGTCATGGGACCCACGCCACCGGGAACCGGTGTAATAGCTGCCGCTTTCTTTTCAATATCTTCTACGTCAATACTGTTGTAGAGATCGCCGACCAATTTTCCGTCCACACTATTAATGCCGACATCTACTACCACCGCGCCTTCTTTCAGCATATCCGCATTAAGCAAATTCGGATGCCCGATGGCGATAATCAAAATTTCTCCTTGGCGGGTTAAATAAGCTAAATCTCTTGTTTTAGAATGGCAAACGGTAACAGAAGCGTTCTCACGAAGCATCAGTTGCGCCATGGGTTTTCCTACTAAGTTACTTCTTCCGATTACCACACAATGTTTGCCGGTGATGGAAATATCTTCCGCTTTTAATAACGACAAAATTCCTTTGGGGGTACAAGGAATAATGGCTTCCCCGGATCTGTTTAACAATCCCACATTCATGGGGTGTAAACCGTCAACATCTTTTTTATAATCAAGGGCTTGCAAAATAACATTCTGGTCAATGTGTTTGGGCAAAGGCAATTGTACCAATATGCCGTCCACTCCGGGGTCGTTATTCAATATTTCTATTAAAGCAAGCAATTCGTCTTGCGATGTTGAGTAAGGAAGAATGTTCAAATCGCATAAAATGCCGATCTCATTGCACGATTTTTGTTTGCTTTTTACATAAGATACGCTGGCGGGATCATCGCCTGCCAAGACGATGCAAAGTTTAGGCGCGCGTCCATATCTTTTCACCAAATAATCAATCTCAATAGCTAAAACCGATTTTATTTTCTTAGCTAAAGCAGTCCCGTTTAATATTTTCATAAAAATGTCGTTATTGTGGGCGGCAAAGGTATGGTTTTTTTTATTTTTGCCACCTGAAAAAAATCTGAACCATGATTTTCGTAAGATTAATAAGATTTACAGAATTATCGTTCAGCAAATCATTAATCGTTAATCACTAATCACTATGAAGAAAAACCTGCTTTTTTTCTCTCTTTTTATTTTCTCTTCATTTTTTCAACTTTTTTCTCAAAATGGGTTAGAAAATCCGGTACAATGGGAATTTAAGACAGAAAAAATTAATGACTCGGTTGCGGAATTGCAATTTATTGCCACCATAAAAGATAAATGGCATCTCTATTCGCAACACCACACAGGAATGGAAATACCGTTGAGTTTTGAATTTAAAACCTCCTCTAATTATAAAAGATTGGGCAAAGTTTGGGAACCTAAAGCAAAAGTGTTTTACGATCCTGTATTTGAAGACACAACACTTTATTTCGATAAAAAAGTTACCTTCAAACAAAAAATACAAGTGTTTACGAATGAGCCTTTTGAAATAAAAGGTGAACTTTCCGGACAAGCTTGCATAGAAGGGCGTTGCGTAGCGATAGATCGAAATTTTGCGTTTTCGGTTTCGGGGTTTGAAGCCATTAATGTAGTTTTTGCCCAAGAAGATGTTATTGCCGGCGAAAATGATGTAATAGATGAAGATTTACCGTTTGTTGAGGGAGATTTTGCAGATAATGAAGTACATACTTCGGAAGAATCTCTCCTTCTCTTTTTCTTAGTGGCCATTTTGGGCGGCTTGGTAGGATTGCTTATGCCTTGCGTGTTTCCCATGATTCCCATGACGATTTCCTACTTTTTGAAAATGGGATCGAAAACGAAGGCTTATGCGCTCTTTTTCGGAGTATCTATTGTAGTTATTTTCTTGCTGCTGGGTATCTTGTTGTCTGTAATTTTCGGTGCAGACTTCGCGAATATTATTAGCACACACTGGTTTCCCAATATTTTATTTGCCGCCATATTCGTGATCTTTGCTTTCTCGTTATTCGGTTATTTCGAAATAGCTTTGCCAAGCAGTTGGATTAACAAATCGGCAAAAATGGAGAGCACCGGTGGACTTATTGGTGTATTTTTCGTGGCATTAACATTGGTATTGGTTTCTTTCTCGTGCACGTTGCCCATTGCCGGCGCCGTAGCGTTAAACTCTGCAGATGGTTCGTTTTTAAAACCGATTATCGGCATGTTGGGATTTTCGCTCGGCATTGCCGTTCCGTTCACTTTGTTCGCTTTTTTCCCGAGCATGCTGAAAACAATGCCCAAATCGGGCGGATGGATGAATACGTTGAAAGTGCTTTTGGCATTTGTGGAATTGGCGTTTGCGCTGAAGTTTCTCAACGTTCCCGATCAAACCTACGGTTGGCGTTTGTTAGACCGCGAAGTTTATTTAGCATTTTGGATTGTGATTTTTGCTATGATGGGATTTTATCTGATGGGAAAAATAAGATTTCCGCATGATGAAGAGATGCCGGTGCAAAAAAGTTGGCTCCGCCTTACGTTAGCTATTTTTACTTTTGCCTATGTGGTTTACTTAATCCCCGGTATGTTTGGCGCACCGTTGAAAGCTATTTCCGGATGGCTGCCCCCCATGACCACTCAAGACTTTGACATCAGCAAAATTGTGCGCGAAGAGACCGCAAGTTTCTCCGGCGCTTCTACCGATCAGAGCGAGTGGGAAAAACCGCGCTATGCCGACAAGCTGCATTTACCCCATGGCATTTTCGGATATTTTGATTTAGATCAAGCGCTTCGCGTAGCAAAAAAAACCCATCGCCCTGTGTTTGTTGATTTTACCGGACACGGATGTGTCAATTGCCGCAATGTGGAAAGTGTTGTTTGGGCAGATCCGCGTGTACGTGCAAAGTTTGCAAAAGAATTTGTTGTAGTGGCGAAATATGTTGATGACAAAGTGATAAAATTGCATCCCGAAGATATAGTTTTGGATAACAACGGCGAGCCTATTACCATGTTGGGCAAAAAAGCGATGTTCTATGAACAACATAAGTTTAGAGAAAATTCACAACCGGCTTACTTTATTATAGATATAGATGGCTCTGTGTTAGCGGGACCTATTTATTACGAATTAAATGTAGAAAACTATTTGAAGTTTTTGGAAGAAGGAGTAAGGCTTTTTAACGAAAAGCATGGTAATTAACGCAAAAAAATCCCCTTCAAAAATTTGAAGGGGTGGCTCGCGAAGCGAAACGGGGTAGTTTAAAACGCCAACCTTACTTTAAGCC
>WQTS01000085.1 GCA_009786185.1 Bacteroidota bacterium | reverse complement strand
ATATGAGGATGTTTTTCTTTAATGGCTTTCACCAATTTGCCCAATGTTGCAGGGCGACCTACACCCGCCATATCCTTCAACCCGATTTCGTCGGCGCCAAATTCTACTAACTTGTCTACCAATCCCATATAATATTCCACCGTATGAATAGGAGAGTAGGTAATACTCAATGCGGCTTGCGATATCATGCCGGCTTCCTTGGCATATTTCACCGATAATTCCAAATTTTGCGGGTCATTTAATCCGCAAAAAGAACGTGCAATATCCACACCTTGCGCTTTTTTTACTTTAAACATCAATTGGCGCACATCTGCCGGAACGGGATACATGCGCAATCCGTTAAGCGCGCGCTCTAACATCATCGTTTTGATGCCGGCTTTATTAAACGGTTTTACCCAAGCGCGCACTGATGTATTAGGATTTTCACCGTACAACAAATTCACCTGCTCGGCGGCGCCGCCGTTGGTTTCCACACGGGTAAAACAACCCATATCAATAATTACCGGAGCAATCCGGACAAGCTGATCCACGCGTGGCACATATTTTCCCGAGGATTGCCACATATCGCGATACACTAAGCAAAATTCTATTTTTCGTTTCATATTAAAATGATGTTATTTTTGTTATTAAACAATAGCTGCAAAAATAGAATTTTTATTAATGAAAAAAATATAAAAATCAAAAAAACGCGGCTTAGATATTGTGGAAAAAAACCACACCATTCCACAAAAGATCTACACCTTATGATTGTTATAACTTTCGACTTGTCTATATAACTATATTGTTTTCAATAAATTGTGTTTTTATGGTGATTTTGGCACGCTTTTAGCACAAATGTAAAATAAATCATCATAAGCAAAATTCTAACAATTAAGTATTATGAAAAAAAATATTTTAGTAATTGCAGTGATCACAGTAGCTATTTTTAGTATGCCTGTTTTTGCCGCACAAGCAAGTCACGACATGGACGTGAGCACCGAAATCACAGAGGAATATGTACAAAGTAGAATTTCAGGATCTTCCTGCTGAAGCACAAGAAATGCTGGTAAATGCGTTTGCCGGTTACGACATCAACGCTATCTTTCAACACACTGAAACCGGATTATTGAAAGTTGTTGCTGTAAAGGATGGCGAAGAAAGCACTTTTGTACAAAATGAAGAAGGCACGTTTGTTGAACAAGAATAAACCATGCAAATTAATTCTGCCGAAAGAGGTAACCCCACAAAGGTTACCTTTTTTTTTTATTTTTGTCCCATGAATAATCAAAAAAAGAAAATTCTTATTGTCGAAGATGACCCCACATTTTCATTGCTTCTAAAGGCATGGTGTCAAAAAAATGATTACGAGCCGGTTGCTGTTTTTACAGTAGAAGCTGCGCAACAAGAAGTATTAAAACAACCTTTCGATTTAATTTTAACAGATTTACGACTTCCTGATAGTGACGGTATTATGTTTTTAACATGGTTGAAAGACAGAAAAAACGAAATCCCTGTAATTATGTTGACAAGTTATGCCGATATTCAAACCGCCGTAGCTGCCATGAAATTGGGGGCTTTCGATTTTATGGAAAAGCCGATCAATCATTTGATCATGAAGGAGAAGATGGAAGCGGCAATGAGTAGTATGCGGTATGCGGTACGAGGTGAGCGATGTGCGATTGTAGGGGCGCAAAATTTTGCGCCCATTAACAAGGACATTTTGCGGAAAAACGACACCATTATCGGAAATTCCCCTGCAGCCAAAGAAATGTACGCCCACATTCAATTGGTAGCGCCCACAGATTTATCCGTATTGATTTTTGGAGAAAGCGGAACCGGAAAAGAACATGTTGCCAAATTTATTCACGAACAAAGCAAAAGAAGCAAAGCGCCGTTTATTGCGGTGGATTGTGGGGTTTTATCCAAAGAATTGGCAGCGAGCGAGCTTTTTGGACATGTAAAAGGCGCGTTTACCTCGGCTATTTCAGATAAAACAGGCGTTTTTGAAGAAGCAACCGGCGGAACACTGTTTTTTGATGAAATAGGCAACTTGCCGCATGAAGTTCAAGCGCAATTACTTCGTGCATTGCAAGAACGAAAAATACGTAAAGTAGGAAGTGCCAAAGAAATAGCAGTTGATGTACGTTTGTTGTGCGCTACTAATGAAGATTTGACAAAAGCCATACAAGAGGGGCGTTTTCGTGAAGATTTGTTTCACCGCTTACAAGAGTTCATTATTGAAGCGCCTGCATTGCGCAATAGGCTTGAAGATATTGAGTTGTTTAGTCATTTTTTTAGAGAACAAGCTAATCTTGAAGTTTCAAAAGAAGTAAACTTTATTTCACCGGAAGCATTAGCTATTTTAAAACAACACCATTGGAAAGGAAATTTACGCGAATTGAAGAATACGATTCGAAGAGCTGTGCTGTTTGCTCCAGAAAATATTATCTTTCCGGATCACTTGCCTGTTTTTCAAAAAGAAACAATCCCTTCAACTTTTGCATTATTTGATGAAAAAGTTGAAAAACATCGTATTTTAAATGCATTACAAAAAAGTAGCGGCAATAAAACAATCGCTGCAAAAATGTTAAATATTGACCGAAAAACATTATATAATAAGATGCACGCGTATCATATTGATTTGGGTTAATGAAAAATATTCAAAAATAATTACGTAGTAACCAAAGTTTTAAATCTATTTTCTTGAAAAAATAGCAAATGAAAATTTTTAAAAGAAAAAAAATATATTTTTGCCGCCTCAATCAGCAGAAAACGCCGCGTTCGTCTAGCTGGCCCAGGACATCAGGTTTTCATCCTGAAGATCAGGGGTTCGAATCCCCTACGCGGTACACAAGTCCGAAAGGCATCTAAACCAATAAATTGCAAATATAATTTATTGGTTTTTGTGTTTAAATCGGGATAGAAACGGGACAAATGTTTTAGTCATGTTTTTGCAGGTAATTGACGTTGCTTTGTTAAAACTTCATTCTTTGAATACGCACTGCATTTAGGATAGCCAATAATGCAACCCCTACATCAGCAAATACAGCTTCCCACATGGTAGCCAAACCGCCGGCGCCGAGTATTAATACAGCGCCTTTTACCGCAAATGCCAACGTGATATTTTGCCAAACGATTTTCTTTGTTTGTTTTCCGATGTTGATTGCCATAGGTATTTTGCTTGGTCTATCATCTTGTATTACAACATCAGCCGTTTCAATAGTGGCATCACTGCCTAAACCACCCATTGCAATTCCAACATCGCTCAACGCTACAACAGGTGCATCATTTACGCCATCACCAACAAAAGCAACCGTCTCATTTTTGGCTTTAATCTCCTTTATTTTGTTTACTTTATCTTCGGGCAATAAATCACCAAAAGCATTTTTGATACCTAATTTTTCTGCAACAAATTTTACTATCGTAGATTTATCGCCACTTAACATTATGGATTTTACATTGAGCGCCTTTAACTTGTCAATAGTAAATTTGGCATCTTCTTTTATGCTGTCTGCAATAGTGATGTAGCCTACAAATTTTTTATCGTAAGCCACTGCAATTACTGTGTAAATAATAGTATTGGGATCAACGTCGTAAGTGATAGCAAATTTATCCATTAGCTTAAAATTTCCTACCAATAGTTGTTTTCCGTTTATATCGGCTTTTAATCCATATCCTGCAATCTCTTCTACATTTTGTAATGGGATGTCGTTATTTACAGTACCAACAAATTGATGAACGGCAGTGGCTACGGGATGGGTACTGTGATTTTCCAAAGCATTAACCATTTGTAAAATTTCAGCCTGATTAAACTCCTTATCAAAGACGACTTCTTGTACTTTAAAAACACCTTCTGTCATTGTACCTGTCTTATCCATTACCACGTTTTGGATTTTGGCAAGAATATCTAAAAAATTACTTCCTTTAAACAAAATACCGTTACGGCTTGCCGCGCCAATGCCACCAAAATAGCCTAACGGAATGGATATAACTAACGCACAAGGGCAGGAAATAACCAAAAATATCAACGCCCTATACAGCCAATCGGAAAACTGATAATCTGCTACGAAAAAATAAGGCAGAAAACAAATAGCTACGGCTAAGAACACTACAATAGGAGTATAGATCTTTGCAAACTTTGTGATAAACAATTCTGTGGGCGCTTTTTGAGAAGTGGCATTTTGTACCAATTCCAGAATTTTACTCAACTTGCTATCGGTATATGCTGTTGTAACTCTTACCTGCGAAACGGTATTGAGATTTATCATTCCTGCTAAAACCGTATCTCCTTTGGTTTTGCTATCGAGGTTGCTTTCGCCTGTAAGAGCTGCCGTGTTGAACGATGCTTTTTCTGATAATAATACACCGTCTAAACCCAACTTTTCTCCGGGTTTAAGTTGTATAATTTCGCCAATGTTTACACTTTCTGCTTTTACGATTTGCAATTGATTGTTTCTTAAAATCGTTACTTCATCAGGTCTTTGGTCAAGTAATGATTTGATATTTGTTTTTGCTCTTCTTACTGCCCATGTTTGAAATCCTTCACCAACAGCATAAAACAACATTACTGCAACACCCTCCGGATATTCGCCAATGGCAAACGCACCGATGGTGGCAATGCCCATTAAAAAAAACTCTGAAAATATTTTGCCTTTCACAATGCTCTCAACTGCCTCCTTGAGCACAGGGATACCAACAGGAATGTAAGCAACTACATACCAAATAATTCTTATCCAATTTGTAAACCATTCGGGTTTCAACAAATGATCAAAGTAAATACCAATAAGTAGCAATATCAATGATATAATGCTTGGCAAAAACAACGTCATTAGATTACCGTTGTGATCATGGTCATGCTCATCATCACCATTGTGTTTGTGGTTTTTGCCTGTATTTATCATTATTTTTATTTTTTAATTCAATAGTCTGCAAATTTTTGGCGTTTGCAAAGCCTATCAAGTGTTTTTGCTATTCTGTCCACTTTCGTTTGGTCTGTCTTTGCAGAATATATCCATTTGATATAATTGTGCTGCTCGCTTTCGTTAAGTGAATTAAAAAACTGCAATGCTTCGGTGTCGTCTTGTAGACACAACAATAGTTCTTCGGGAATTTCTAACGGTTCATTATCGGGATATAAAATAACGTGAACATAATCTCCCGCTTGTTTTTTAATTTTCTTTCTGATCTCAGATTTTACAAATAACATTAATGTTCCCTGCCCTGAGGGCATTAGATGGTATTTGCTAATTTCAAAGCCATCAATACTGCCTTTTACTTTTACCCAACCAAACGGGGCT
This sequence comes from Bacteroidota bacterium, assembly GCA_009786185.1. GTDB lineage: Bacteria > Bacteroidota > Bacteroidia > Bacteroidales > WCHB1-69 > WRNX01. The sequence continues at coordinate 11,651 of WQTS01000085.1, read as the reverse complement.
TTTTTGTCAGGCAGAATTTCGGGAATAATCGTATATGTCCAACCGCCCTTACAGGGAAATTTTTCAAGCAAATATTCTTTATTTACTAATGGTTTTTCATTCATAATTTATAGCTGTTATCGAAACAAATGCTCAATTAATATCTTAAATCCTAAATATTACTCAAACAGCTCCACCTACTAAATTCGGTCTTCGACTTGAATTTTGCTCCAAATATGTTTTCGGATTTGATTCTTATAACGAAATTTCAATTTTTTTCTTGCTTTGATTTCAATCTGTGTGCTATTTTTTGTTGTAGGCAAAAAAAAGATGTAAAAGTCGTTACCGTTGAAAAATACTATCTTTGCAGACTAAAAAAAATAATTATGAGTAAAACATTATTTTATGCGATTATGTTGGTTGTCGCATTGAGCGTAAGCGCTTGTGGAAGCCTGCAAAAACAAACCAATCAGGAGATTCCGAATATGTCAACCTCCCATGATGCGGCAGGCATCACCAATAAACATTGGAAATTAGTGGAGCTAAATGGAAATCCGGTAACCTTTCCCGAATCTGTCGATGCAGCCTTTATTTTGCTGAATTCCGACGGAACGGTCAGTGGTAATTTGGGCTGTAATTCATTTTTCGGTTCGTATACGCTGCAAGAAGGAGATCGTATCACTTTTTCACAGTTGGCGAATACGCAAAAAATGTGTTTCGACACGAGCATCATGGATATCGAATCCGAAATGATACGTGTTTTGCAAAGCGCCGACAATTACAATCTCAACGAAAAGCAGTTGGTATTGAATCGTGCACGTATGGCGCCACTCGCACGTTTCGAAATAGTTCCTATGAATTAGGTAGTCTTTGTTTAATACCCTCCGCGCTATCTTTTGTTATCGAAAGCAAAAGCCAACAAATTATGAACACAACTTGTTGGCTTTTATACTTAAATGTCTTTATAATTTCGAATTATTCCTTATCAAACCACTATTCATTCAAATCCACCGCATAGTAAACCACTTGCCCGTTAGGATACACGCCCGCCAGTAAAAGCACCTTGTCCTCATCATTATCGGCTTTGATTTGCTCATAAACTTCAGCTAAATCTTCTTCCGAATGTATTGTTAGTCTATTTGCCTTTAAAATAATATAACCTTTTTGTACGCCGGCTTTTGCCAAACGTCCGGTTTTATCAACGGAGATAACTTCTAAACCGCCGCTAATGCCGAATTTACGTTTTGTATTATTATTAATAGGTTGGAATTTTGCGCCCAGCTGTGCCAAATCAACAGCCTTTACAATACCGGTATTTCCGGAGAGATTGCGCAATTCCACTTGAAATTTTTGCTCTTTCCCATTTCTCAACACAGTTATCTCAACGATGTCTCCGGGGCGATAACGCCCTATTTGCTCTTGTAGTTCTGCCATAGATTTTACTTTCACTCCACCAATAGCCGTAACAATATCTTCCGCTTTAATGCCTGCTATTTGAGCTGCACTTCTCTCTATTACATTTGCAACGTACACTCCTTCCAAAGTAGGCAATTTTTTCTCTTTGGCGAATTCAGCATTAATATCTCTCATTTGCACGCCAAGTATGGCACGTTGCACCACGCCAAACTCTTTCAAATCAGCAACTACCTTGCTGACAATACTCGCCGGAACAGCAAAAGAGTATCCGGAAAAAGATCCGGTTCGCGAGGCTATAGCTGTGTTTATTCCCACCAATTCGCCTCTTGTATTTACAAGCGCTCCACCGCTGTTTCCGGGATTTACGGCAGCATCGGTTTGAATAAACGACTCAATTTTCAAATCGGCATTTAAAATATTGATGTTTCTTGCTTTAGCGCTTACAATGCCGGCTGTTACCGTAGAGGTTAAGTTAAACGGATTGCCTACCGCCAACACCCATTCGCCTACTTTTAAATTATCGGAGTTTCCGAAGTGCATAGGAGTTAGTCCGTTGGCTTCAATTTTTAGCAATGCAATATCGGTAGTAGGGTCAGCGCCTACCACTTCTGCTTTGAAGGTACGTTTGTCATTCAATGTTATCTCAATAGAAGAGGCTTGGTCAATTACGTGATTATTGGTAACAATATATCCATCTTCCGACAAAATGACACCACTACCGGAGCCACCGGGCTGCTCTCTGGGTTCTTCGTATTGACGCGGATTTTGCGGCCTGCCGAAAAAGAATTCGAAAAATGTATCAATATCCCCACGCCCTTGTGAAGGCGTTACTTTATACATGGTAGTTACGTGCACTACAGAATTTACAGACTTTTCTGCAGCGTATGTAAAATCCATAGGATTCGTCTGCACGACAGTTTCTGCCGTTAAAGCATTATGACTGGGACTGCATTGAATAGTAGTTGAAGTTGTTAATAAAACTCCAAATAAGATACCCGTAAAAACAAGGATAGCTGAGGTTAATTTTGTTTTTTTCATGCGTATAAAATTTAAGATTCATGTTTGTTTTGCAAAAACTGTACCAAAAAAAAAACCACAGAAAAAATCCGTGGCTTTTGTATTCGCTAACTATACAGTCTGCAATATCTTAGTTGTATTCGTAAAAAGTTGTATGTCTCAAATTTCCTTAATATGATATATTTTCTCCTCTTTTAACCATTTTTTTCTTAACTATTTATTGTTAGTTATTTTTTTTTAGAAATCAATGCGAGGAATCATTTTTTTACTTCTTTTGCAAGAACTCAAAAAAGGGTAACCGCAAATTAATTCATTAACCAAAATTTCAAATTATGAAAAAAATCAATTGCCTTTACGTATTAATTTCAGCCGTGCTTTTACTCGGTTTTTCCGGCTGTAAAAAAGAACAAACAGAGATGGATATTAACAATAGTCAATATCATGCTACTATTCAAGGCACCTTGTATTATCCTGCAGGAACTGCTCCTAACGATTACAACGGAAAGCCTGCGGCAAATCAAACAGTATTTGTAGATGTTCCTTATTACTATTATTCTGAAACGGCTACCGGTACAAAACGTTTTACGACAACTACGGACAGCCAAGGGAAATTCTCCATTCAGATTCCGGCTAAAGTAGCTTCTATTACTGCATACATTAATGTGGAATCTTTTGCAGGCCAGCATTATTTCTTTGATCAATTTATTGAAGAAGGCGGCGCATATGTTCCAAAATTTGTTCAAAAAAATGTAGTTTATCAAATTGGAAGTACTCCGGTTACCGTATCTGCTTCTAAAATTGAGCATAAAAACTTGCTTTTAACTTACAACGTAACTGATGTTGAGCCTGAATTCAATTTTATGGCAGTTTATAAATTTGAAATGGAAAAAATGTATTATAATCGTCCCGATGGACCTCCGTATACTACCCCTGCCATACAATGGATTCCCCAAGCGAGTACTGATGTAGTAGTAGAAGTAACAAGAGACGGCCAAAAAAACTTTTATATTGGAAAATCGGATGGTAATGGCTTGGCTTCTGTTCAAATTCCCATTAGGACGTTGACAGAAACCGTAAGTATAGTTGTTAAAGCTAATCCGTACAGAGGTACTCTGACAACTTACGAAGTATCCGAAGATCAAGAAACTTTTAGTACCATAGTTCTAAATGGAGTATATTTACCAGATGCAATTTATGCTTCCTATGCTACATTGAATGCGTTGCAAGCGGTGCCGGCGCCATATAACATGTTATTTTACTTCAACAAAGATTAAAACAAAGTTAAACCAATTAAAAATTAACGAATATGAAAAAAATAATAATCGTATGGATTGGTTTGCTTTTAATGGGTTTCTCTGTTGTTGCTCAAGAAATTACAGAAAACATGGAAGTCAAAATCAAATCTAAAAAAGAAAGAAAAGAAAGAACGGACAAACTCTTATTGCCCGAGCAAGGTAATTGGGCAATAGGTGTTGACGTACTACCACTTCTACGCACCTTAGGAACTGTTTTCTGGGGCGGAGATGAACCTATGGGTTTCCAAGGAACTCCATACACTTTTGGTAACATACCTTATCCAAATGTATCTATTATGGGCAAATATATGCTTACCAATACATGCGCCTTAAGAGCTAATCTGGGAGTGGTTATACTATCTAACACAAGAGCGTATAATGTTCGCGACGATGCTGCCTTTTTTATTGATAATTCAACAGTAGCTACAGTTACCGACTATAACCAAAGTAATGCTTACGGGGTGAGTCTCGCTATAGGAGCAGAACATCGTTGCGGTAAAAAAAGGGTAGTGGGAATTTTTGGCGGAGATCTGTTATTTGGTTATCACGCACTTTCCAACAAATATACTTATGGAAATATCATGACTGAATTTAACCAAGCGCCAACTACTTTTTCTAATTACTACTATCCAACCTCTACAAGCGCCAGCACAAGAACATTATTTGAAAAGGAAGCAGGCATTATTTCGATAGGAGCGCAAGTAACTGCCGGAATAGAAGTATTTGTAGCCCCTAAAATTGCATTGGGTGGACAAGTAAATCTTTCTTATGTATTTACCCACTATAACCAAACTCATAGAGAAGCAGAAGGCTTTAATGAGTTATCAGGTAAAGTAGAAAAAAGAACAGATATTCAAAACCCTGCAAGATGGAGACATAAATTTGATACCAATAATCTTGGAGGTTCGTTATATATGATATTCTATTTCTAAGATAATTCTTGTAAAAAAATAAAAGCTTGCTTAGCCGAAATGTTAAGCAGGCTTTTTTAAATTTTAAATCTTTAAATTTTGAAAAATTATCCTCAACTTATTGCCAAAACTCTCGGAATTGCCGAGCATTTTGTAAAAAACACCTTAGATTTATTGGAATCGGGCGCTACCATTCCGTTTATTTCGCGATATAGAAAAGAAAATACCGGCAGCTTGGATGAGGTGCAGATTACCGAAATTCGCGATTTGTACGAAAAATGGGTAGAATTGGATAAACGCCGTGGCGTAATTTTAGATTCTATTGAAGAACAAGGTAAACTAACGCCCGAATTGGCGCAGAAAATTAACAATGCACAAACAATGAGCGAATTGGAGGACTTGTATTTGCCGTATCGCCCTAAGCGTAAAACTCGCGCCACCATTGCCGTTGATAAAGGATTGGAACCGCTTGCCATTGTTATTTACGAGCAAAAACAAGTTCAGTTACATCAAATCGCCAAGCAATATATTGATGCTGAAAAAGGCGTAAATAATGTGGAGGAAGCATTGCAAGGCGCGCGCGACATTATTGCCGAATGGGTGTGCGAAAATATTACCGTTCGTGAAAAAATGCGCGATACATTTACCAAATTCTCTACCATCTTTTCTAAAGTAGCGAAAGGAAAAGAGGAAGAAGGAAGTAAATTCAATATTTATTTTGATTCTAAAGAATTGCTTTGTAAAGCGCCTTCGCACCGGATTTTGGCAATGTTTAGAGGCGAAGAGGAAGGGTTTTTACGCCTCAATATTGAACCGGATGCTGAAAAAACGGTTTTTTTAATCAAAAAAAATGTATTAAAAGGATATAACTCTTGTGCAGAGCAAGTTTCATTAGCGATAGAAGATTCGTACAAACGACTGCTTCAACCGCAAATGGAAACGGAAATGCGCAAGTTTTTTAAGGAAAAAGCAGATAAAGAAGCGATTGCTGTTTTCGGAACGAATTTACGACAGTTGCTAATGGTGGCGCCGTTAGGACAAAAAACAACCTTGGCGATCGATCCGGGTTTTCGCACCGGTTGCAAAGTGGTGGTTTTAAGCAAACAAGGACAATTGTTGGCACACGATGTTATTTATCCACATCCACCGGAACCGCAATATAAAATTGCTTCGGACACTTTGCGTAATTTAGTAGAGAAGTTTAACGTAGAAGCGATTGCAATTGGCAACGGCACTGCCGGTAGGGAAACCGAAAGTTTTGTACGCTACATTCCTTTCTCTCATCCGGTAATGATTGTGATGGTGAACGAAAGTGGCGCTTCTATCTATTCGGCTTCCGAAATAGCTCGCGAAGAGTTTCCTAGTTACGATGTAACTGTGCGCGGTGCAGTCTCCATCGGTCGCCGACTCATGGATCCGCTGGCAGAGTTAGTGAAAATTGATCCGAAATCTATAGGAGTTGGGCAATACCAGCATGATGTAAATCAACAATGGTTGCAAAAAAGTTTGCAAGAAGTGGTAGAAAGCTGCGTGAATAGGGTAGGAGTGGAGTTAAATACTGCAAGCGCGGCGTTATTGTCGTTTGTTTCCGGTGTGGGACCTGCATTAGCCAAAAACATTGTAGAATATAGAAATACAAATGGCGCATTTAAAACCCGGAATGCATTGAAAAAAGTGCCCCGTTTCGGAGACAAAGCGTTTGAACAAGCGGCAGGCTTTTTGCGTATTCATGGTGCACAAAATCCCTTGGATGCCAGTGCTGTACATCCGGAATCTTACTCTGTAGTAGAAGCGATGGCAAAGAAACTAAACACCCAAATTCCGGAATTGATAAAAGACGAAACGTTGCGAAAACAAATTCAGTTGCGCGATTTTATTTCAGAAAAAGTGGGACTGCCTACCTTGCAAGACATTATGCAGGAACTGGCAAAACCCGGGCGCGATCCGCGTGAACAATTTGAAACGTTTGAGTTTGATAAATCTATCAATTCCATTAACGATGTAACAGTAGGCATGAGCGTTCCGGGCATTGTTACCAACATCACCAAATTTGGTGTTTTTGTAGATATTGGCGTGCATACCGATGGTTTAGTGCATGTTAGCCAATTAGCAAATCATTACGTAGAAAACCCGAATGATGTGGTAAAACTTAATCAAAAAGTTTGGGTAAAAGTTACTGAAGTAGATTTGGTGCGAAAACGGATTAGTTTGACGATGAAGGAAGGGTAAAATTGTTTTTATTTGCTTTGCAGTATTTTAAAAGCTTTTCCCAGATTTTCAATAATATCCGAAGCTATAAGACTTTCGTACGATTGCTTTTCTAAAGCGCAATTGCCAGCAAGCCCATGGAGATAAACACCTAATTTAGCTGAATTTTCAGGGGTATAGCCTTTGGTGAACAATCCTAAAATAACGCCTGTTAATACGTCTCCGCTTCCTGCGGTTGCCATACCTTGATTGCCGGTGGTGTTTATAAAAATGTTCCCATCCGGTAAAGCAATGGTGGTGTAATGCCCTTTTAAAACTACAATAATGTGGTGTTTTTGTGCAAAATCCTGAGTTTTTAACGCTCTTTCGAAATGATTATCAGATTTTTCAGTTAAACGGTCAAATTCTCCTGCATGAGGGGTTAAAATAGAATTTTCAGGAACTAAATCTAACCATAACTTGTTTTCTGAGAGAATGTTCAAAGCATCTGCATCTATAATAATAGGATAAGAGAGTGTCTTTAATAATTCAAATATTCCCTTTACTGTTGCGGGATTTCTTCCCAAACCCGGTCCAACGGCAATAGCTTTACAGTTCTCAGACACATCCGGTAACGATGAAAAACAATCGGGATTGGGATCGCCGTCTAAAATGGCTTCAGGAATGTAAAATGCCACTTTATCTAGCACTGAATCAGGCGCATGTACGATGAGTTTTCCCAATCCTGAACGTAATGCCGCTTTTGCCGACAATAATGCGGCACCGGGCATATTGCGCGAACCTGCGATAAGAATCCCCAGCCCGTTATTGCCTTTATGCGCAAATTTTAGAACAGGGATATAGACTTCTTTCATGACTTCCTGTGTAAGTAAATGAAAATTTGATAGTCTAAATTTCATAATATCGTATTTTGTATTTCAAGTGCAAACGTAGAAAAAAAATGAGTCAAAAATTTATGATATTAAAATTGTGATATATTTGGATTGAGTTCATTTACTAACTTTTGAGAAAATGCAATTCTACGAAGTGTACAATTTCATGACACATTATTGATGTTTTTTGAAAAATAATTAAAATAGTGTACAATATTGATACACTCCGCTTTTTTTGAATAAAATTATTTTGCGTGAAAAAACTATAATAAACTGCCAAAATTGCCTCCATGTACTACGATGAGATTCATATTGGGAAGAAAATCCAATTCGTTTTTAATCAAAGCGGGTTGGCAATTTCGCAATTTGCACGCATGCTTGGAGTTCATAGACCTCGTATTTATAATATCTTTGAAAGCAAGACGATAGACACAGATCTCCTATGCAAAATTTCGGATGTGTTGCACTACGATTTCCTTACGGAGGTTTATCTAAAAAAAAGAGAGGTTGATAATCAGAATCCCGCTACGATTAATATACATTTTCAGGTTTCTTCGGAAAAATTAGCGGATTTTATTAAGTGTATTAATAAGTTGAAGAAGGCGGGGATTATTGGATGAAGATAGATGGTTATAATTTATAAATTTGCCGCCGAATTTTAAATTAAAAAATTACCATTTTTCACTTATAGTTTCTTATGAAAATTCCTCACACCTTCACCATCGTCTTCAGTCTTGTAATTCTATGCGCCGTGGCAACTTGGTTCGTTCCCGGAGGAGAATTTGCACGCGAAACCGTTGAAATAGACGGCGCTACACGCAGTATAGTTATAGGCGATTCGTTTCAATATACAGAAAGCAACCCTCAAACGTGGCAAATATTTACTGCTTTTTTTAATGGTTTTAAAAGGACGGCGCATATTATTGCTTTTATTTTTATGCTGGGTGGCGCTTTTTGGATACTAAATGCTACTAATGCCATCAATATTGGTATTTCCGGTTTTTTAAAGAGTACCGAAAAACTACAAAAAAACAGATTTTTGAACAAAATTGGCGTCAATAATATAGTTATTGCACTCATTATGATTGTTTTTAGTTTGTTCGGCGCCATTTTTGGCATGAGTGAAGAAACCATTGCGTTTATCATCATTTTTGTGCCGTTAGCCATTTCTATGGGCTATGATTCCGTTACCGGCGTGTTGATGTGCTATGTAGCTGCACACGTGGGTTTTGGCGGAGCTATGCTCAATCCGTTCACAGTGGGTATTGCACAAGGATTAGCCGGTTTGCCCATTTTCTCAGGCATAGAATATAGAACGCTGTGTTGGATTATTCTTACCGCTATTACCATTGCTTTTACGCTGTGGTACGCGAATCGTGTAAAGAAAAATCCGAAGAGATCTTTTATGTATGAAATAGATAGCTACTGGCGACAAAAAGCAGCGGAAACAGAAAAGGTTCATGAAGTGCAAAAATCTTCTTGGGCAACTTGGGCGGTTTATGGAGTAATTTCATCTGTTTTGGTTTATTGCTCATTTACATTTACTTATAGCACAATTACGATAGGTAATAGCACAATTAGTGCCATGTTATTCCCTGTGATTGCTGCGCTTTTTATTCCTTTTGGTTTTTATTCTGCTTATAAATCCGTTCATAGCTATATTTTATCGCTATTGTTGCTAACAGTTGTGATTCTGATAGTTGGTGTATTGGGCTATCATTGGTATGTAGGTGAAATTGCCGGCTTGTTTTTTGCCATGGGCGTTGCCAGCGGGTTGGCATATCATCATACATTCGACAAGATAATTCGTTTGTTTTTAGACGGATGTAAAGATATTATGAACGCCGCTTTGGTAGTGGCTATTGGCGGTGGTATTATCATTATCTTAGAAGATGGACAAATTATTGACACCATTCTGTACGGTATTTCACAAACTATGGCGAATGCCGGAGAAGTTGGCTCAGTGGGCGCCATGTATTTCATTCAAACTGTATTAAATCTTTTAATTCCTTCGAGCTCTGCCAAGGCTGTGCTTACCATTCCCATGATGGCGGAATTTTCCGATATCATCGGCGTTTCAAGGCAATTAACGGTACTTGCTTATCAACTTGGCGACGGATTTACAAATATGATTACGCCTACTTCCGGCGTGCTAATTGGTTGTCTTGGAATTGCTCGTGTTCCTTACTCAAAATGGCTTAAATTTTTCTTTCCATTTTTGTGTATTTTGGTGGTTATCGGGTTTTTATTACTGTTGCCGCCGCTGTTTTTCCAGTTTAACGGATTTTAAGGATAAGTTCTAAAAACCGTATACCTCAATAACAAATAGAAAATCAACAAAATTACTCCTATCAATAAAAACGGAAAGAAAGCATCGGCTTTGTTTTCAAAAATGGTTTCATTGAGGATAGTTTTTTCCATTTTATCAATCTCTGTATAAATTGCTTTCAGTTTGTCGTTGTTGGTGGCGCGGAAATATTTGCCACCGGATTCGCGCGCAATGGTTTCTAACAAGCGCTCGTCAATTTCGGTTTGCATCATTATGTTTCCGTATGGGGTAGGGAAAAGGGCTTGCCCGATAGTTCCAACGCCAATCGTATAAACTTTGATGCCCATATTTTTAGCAATTTCGGCTGCTGAGTACGGATCTAAATAACCGCTATTATTTACCCCATCGGAAAGCAGGATGATGATCTTACTTTTAGCTTCACTTTCACGCAAACGGTTAATGGCGGTGCCCAAGCCATCGCCAATGGCGGTGCCGTCTTCAATAATGTCGAATCTTACTTTTTGCAACAATCCAAGCAAAGTGTTATGATCGCTGGTAACGGGACATTGCGTGTAAGCTTCGCCGGCATACACCACAAGTCCGATTCGGTCGGTGGGTCTTCCCAAAATAAACTCTTGGGCAACTTGTTTGCAGGCTTCCAAACGATTAGGACGAAAATCCATCGCTTTCATAGAACCCGATATGTCTATGGCAATCACAATGTCTACACCTTCTACTTCCACATTGCTGAGCCGGAAAGCGGTTTGCGGTCTTGATAAAGCCACAATGAAAGAAACATAAGCGAGCAAAAGCAAACACGCCGGAAGCCAACGGAGGCGCACTTTCCATGTTTTGCGCACTTTTTCAAATGCAACTGCAGTAGGCACAGTAAGAGGTGCTTGCATTCTTTTGCGGAAGAAATATTGCCAGGCTGCTACGGGGATAATTAATAATAGCAGCAAAAAATAGTATGGATTGGCGAATTCGATGCTTTGGAAAAATAATGTTATGTTGTTCATTTTGTTTTATTTTTATATAAACTACCCCGTCTCGCTTTGCGAGACACCCCTTCAAAATTTGAAGGGGATTATTTCCGTCATTCCGAGCGTAGCGAGGAATCTCTTACCTCAGCTGTCCGCTCCACAAACTCCCTACAATCCTTATAAGCCATGTCGTGATCGGTGGGCAATGGCGTATATTTGGCAAATTTTACGAGGTCGGCAACAGAAAAGGCTTGGCGTAGTTTTTTCATGACATCTTCGTGAATTTCCGTGTCTTTTAGCGCGTCTAAAATTTCTGAAGATACCATTTCCATTGCGCCGATATCCCATTGGTCGTCAATATATTTCCTTACAATATCGGTAAGTGCGGTGTAATATTCTTTGGTTCTACCTTGTTCCCAAAGTTTCTTTTGCCGCAGTTTTTCCAATTCTTTTAGTGCAGTAACGTGCGGTTTTATTTTTGGTTTCGGCTTAACCACCGGTTGTGGTTTTTGTGCACGTTTTTTCTTAATATATCTCCAAACGGCGTAAATAATTAAGCCGATAATTAACCATCCCACCAAAATAAACAGAGCATATTCTTGCACATACATCCAAAGTTCGCGAAATGAAAACGGAACTTTGGCAATGTTTTTAATATCTTTTATGGCGGCAGTCGTATCTACCGCTATGGTAGAAACCTC
>WQTS01000084.1 GCA_009786185.1 Bacteroidota bacterium | reverse complement strand
GATAGAACTGAGATTACGCTGAATGTAGCTACCGGTATCTATAACGTACGTGTTGTTACCGAATCGAATACTGTTTCAACTACGAAAGTTTCTATTAAATAAATTTCCAAAATAATGATACAAGGAAGGGGCTCAAACGAGTCCCTTTTTTATTGAGCACATTAAAATCTTCGTGCCTTTATGTCTTTGTGTCTTCGTATTTATAAATATATTTCATCAAAATGCAATGCCCCAAAAATAAGGTCGCTGCATTTTTTCACATTGATTAATATAATCCATCACCCTTTTATCATATTCTTTTTGAGTAATAGCTTTTCGTTTTTTCTTAACCGCCGGCTTCTCTATTTCCATTTTCTCATTTGAAAGTAAAACACTTGTAGCCGTGTAAACTACCGCGCCGTTGGCTTCGTTTATTTCCAAAATCATTCCGGGCAAACCGCAATACCTGTCTGGTCCAATGGGAACGGGCAAATCTAAAGCAAACCACGCAATTACCTCTTTATCTTTTATCGGATCGTAATAAGATGCGTTCATGCAGATATGTCCTGCAATCTCTTTCATGTCGTTTTTAATTTTCCAATGCTGGCAATTTATCGAATCTTGAATGATATACTGCTTGTTTAACAAGGTCATAACGTCAAAAGTATTGCCGTTTTCGCGGTCTCTGTAAATAATATACTCATCTCCTTTTCGCCATTGGTTATCTTCACTTTCTTTATATTCAAAACGATATGCGTCGGGATTAAACTTTAACGTTGCTTTTTGCTCATATTCTTTCATTCCGCTGTAAACGTAAGTCCATTGCTCTCTGGTGGCTTTGGGCAGTGTTTTGGAAGATTCTATTTTTTTTACCCAATTGTGCGATACTGTGTAGTTTACAACACCGCTTTCTTGGCTGTAAGACCAATTTACAATTAGGAATAGGCTTAATGTTAAAAGGATTGTTTTTTTCATAATATATTGATTATTTTAGGTTTTTGATGATTTTTTAGCACGCAGATGACGCAGAATTTTCTTGATAATTCTGCTTATCATCTTCTGTTGATTTTTTTACCTTCGGAAAAAAAATACGAAAATGTAGAAAAAATATCGAAATCAAAAAACCGGTCTGGATGAATAAGGTTGGCAAAATAGATTGATTTCGAATGTAATATTGTATAATCAATATTACTGCTATAAAAATGGTATAAATACCCCATACGGTCAATATTCTTTTTCTCTGTTTTTGTAATGAGGCATCATATACTCGTTGGGCAGAATTTTGTGCTAAAAGGAATAAAAGAATTGACACCAACGTAACTACAGGTATTCCGATTACAGCCCACCATGCAATTTTATTTGTATTTATACCAATAATAATGAGAAGAATAGGCAGGATAATTGTAGGAATGGTCATTATCAAAATGAGAATTTTTTTTCGTTTTTTTGTCATCTGCGTGCTCTTTAGAACTATCTCTGCATCACTCTCACCCTTTGGTTGCCGGAATTTTTCACTTCAAATCCTCTTAAATTATAGGAGACGGTCAGTAAAAAATAACGAGCAAGCGTAGGCGAAACTCTGTATTCGATATAGTTTACAGCTGCTATTTGTCTGATATATTCGTTCTGGTTCAAAATATCAACCGCCGCCAAACGTAATTCCCACTGATTTTTCTTTCCAATCACTTGACGTACCGAAAGATTTAATCTGTGTATATTTTGATTAAAATCGAGGTTTTTATTGGTATAGTTTGAAAACCAGTAAGTACCCTCTAAATAAGTTTTCTTGAAAACTTGCCATTTGGCGGTCAAACTGGCTCCATAGTTTATAAAACTCTGATTCCTATCTGTTTGAATTGAATATTGAGTAAAAGTTTGAGATACACTGCCCCACGGACTAAAGCTTAATCTCTGACCTAATGTTAAAGTGAGTCCAAGATTTGCCCAATAACTTTTTGAATTTGTAATATTCTCAATATCATTAATAAACATCGGTGAATTGCTAAGTCTTCCCCCTCCGTTAATACTCATGGTTAATTTCGTTTTTACTATAGGCAAACTTGCCCACAAATGGGAAGAAAAATTATTTCCGCCATTTACGTTATCGGGAGTGGATGTTGTTACGAAGCCTTGATGTTCAATAAATTCAGTAATCTGATTATATACAATTTGACTGGCGTAAAATTTAGCATTAGCGCTTATAGAAGCATTGATCATAGAAGCGCTATTCCAGTAAGATACTCTTCCATCAATCTCATGATAGCGTTCCGGCGTTAAGTTCGGATTCCCTAATACTTTATACATTGTATTCGATAAATTTGGCATCGGAAACAGATAAGAAACATCAGGCGCATTAACATCAAAAGAATAGGTTGCCTCTGCGTAAACATTTTTCGGAAGTTGAAGAAATGCAGCAAGATAGGGGATGAAATTATTGTAAGGAGTAGGAGCTAAGTTCTCAATAGCCTGCGGTTTTGTTTCGCACGTTCCATCTATAACTAACGATTGAAAGGCGCCGCCCATCGTCAAGTTTATGCCATTATGTGCGTAGTTTACAGAAGTTCCCACTCTGTTATAGAGCGTATGATTTCGATACTTCACCCAAAGAGAATCTATCTCAATAGAATTTTGCGGATCGGTTGAAGTGTTATGATTACGACTCAGCGTATTCCTGAAGTTATAAAATCCCAATAATGAGAATCTTTTTCCAAGTGGCTCTACATACAAAACGCTCGATTTAACATTATGATCTTCAGAGTTTTTGTTGTTTTTAACCATAAACTTTATTTGGTCTGAAACTGTGGCGGCATTAAAAAACTCATTGAAGTTATTAATATCTTCCAAATTATTTCCATCTTTATAATTGTAAAAACCACTCATCGCAAAAACACGTCCTTTTTTCTTAAATTTATGATTATAAATCGTTAATATGTCAAAATTCAAATCGTCATTCAAATATTTATTATCTACCTTATGTAAGTTAATAGGCAAAAATTCAGAGGTTTGAAAAAATTGGTCAGTTTTATAAATTCTATTGATGGGCGCATAGTTAAAATTTGCCCGAACCACAATATTGTTACATGAGTCTATTTCATATTCAAAACGGGTAGAAAAGCTATGGTTTTGGCGAAGATTGTCGTTACGAGTGGTATCTATTCTCCAAAAAGTAGAATCTTCCAAAAAGGTTTGCCGTTCGGAAAAAACATCGCTCCATGTTTTATTTACAGTATAAAAATATCCGGCATTAAATTTTACTTTTTTGTTATAATAATTATAATTCACGCCGCCTCCGCCATTATTCGAGAAACCGCCTTCCGAGCCACCGTAGCTGTAAGATGTAAATTGAAAAAATCTTCTCGTGGAAGAACCAAAGCCGAAATCGCCGTTGTCGTTTCCGGTTTGCATACTTTGCCCATAAAATTCTGATCTATCACTCCAATCCATACCTGATTGGTTCAAGTTATTGCCGTATCCGATAAACGAAAGTTGTTGCTTGTCGGTGAACCAGTTAAAATTTCCTTTTGCCACCCAGCGGTGTGGTGCGCCTGCTCCCCAGCCGTAGCCCGCACTTGCTTTTCCGAAATATCCTTTTTTGTATTCATCTTTCAGCTCCACGTTCATCACTTTTTCTTTGGAACCATCGGCAATTCCCGTAATTTTTTCCTGTTCCGATTTTTCGGTATAGATTTGCACTTTAGAAACGGCAGCCGCATCCAAATTTTGCGTTACGGTTTTGGGGCTATTTCCAAAAAACGCCTTGCCATCCACATACACCGTTTTCACGTCTCTTCCCATCGTAGAAATATTTCCGTCTGCGTCTACGTCAATTCCGGGTAAACGGCGCAACAAATCTTCAATGGTTGAACCGGGCGGAACTTTAAAGGTAGTGGCATCGTACTCTACAGTGTCTCCTTTAATAAAAATGGGAGCTCTTGCATCGCGAATGACCACTTCCAATAAAAAATTGGCGATCGGTTTCATTTCAATAACGCCCAAATTCATTTCTCGCTCTTCCGTAGGCTGAATGAAAATCTCGCGCGGCATATAAGAAACATGCGAAACTTTAAAAATATAATTTGCTTTTCTGATATTTCTAAATGAAAAGTTACCTTTCGAATCGGAAGTAGTAAAATTGACTAAAGAAGTATCTTTAGGACTTAACAACATCACAGTAGCCGAAGCAATTGGCTCATTAACAGTATCTCTAACCTGACCCGTTATGGTAAATTGCGCTTTTGCAGAAAAGACTGTTAAAATAAATACTAAAATGAAAAAGAGTTTTTTTGTATTCATATCTAAAAATTTCTTATTTAACCATAATTTTTGCAAAAGTATAAAATAGCGTTAAACTTGCCACAAAGATTCTATTTTATAAAGAAACTATATCTTTGCCGCCACTACGAAAAAAATGTAACAAAAAATCATAGCTTTAAAGCATTGATAATGTGAAATGTATTTTAAAACCATTCAAATATGGCAAACCACGACGAACTATTCAAACAAATTATCGCACACGCAAAAGAGTACGGATATATTTTCCCTTCCAGTGAAATTTATGATGGCTTGAGCGCCGTTTACGACTACGGACAGTATGGCGTAGAACTCAAAAATAACATTAAACAATATTGGTGGCGCGCCATGGTGCAGTTTCACGAAAATATTGTGGGAATTGACAGCGCCATTTTTATGCATCCCACCATTTGGAAAGCTTCCGGACACGTGGATGCGTTTAACGACCCGCTCATCGACAATAAAGATTCGAAAAAAAGATATCGCGCCGATGTGCTGATTGAAGATTATTTGCAAAAATTGGAAGAAAAAATTGAGAAAGAGGTCGAAAAAGCAAAAAAGAAGTTTGAAAATTTTGATGAAACACTATTTCGTAAAACCAATCCGAATGTTTTAAGAAGTCAGGAAAAAATAGATGCGGTAGGTGATCGTTTTGCAGCCTTAATGAACGAAACCGACTTAGCCGGCATCAAATCTTTGATTGAAGAGTTGGAAATTGCTTGTCCTGTCTCGGGAAGCAAAAACTGGACAGACGTGCGCCAGTTTAACTTGATGTTTTCTACGCAAATGGGCTCCGTAGCGGAAGGCGCCGACACTATTTACCTGCGTCCCGAAACCGCCCAGGGTATTTTTGTTAATTTTCTAAATGTGTATAAAACAGGCAGAATGAAAATTCCGTTTGGTATTGCACAAATTGGGAAAGCGTTCCGCAACGAAATTGTGGCGCGCCAGTTCATTTTCCGTATGCGCGAGTTTGAACAGATGGAAATGCAATTTTTTGTACGCCCGGGCGAAGAGCTAAAATGGTTTGAATATTGGAAAGAAGAGCGCAAAAAATGGCACCTTTCTTTAGGCATTAGCGAAGAAAGCTACCGCTTCCATGATCATGAAAAATTGGCGCATTATGCCAATGCCGCTACCGACATTGAGTTCCGTTTCCCATTCGGATTCAAAGAATTGGAAGGCATCCACTCGCGCACCGATTTCGATTTGAGTCAGCACGAAAAATTTACCGGCAAAAAACTGCGCTATTTCGATCCGGAAACCAATGAAAGCTACATTCCTTATGTGGTTGAAACTTCCATTGGCTTAGATCGCATGTTCTTAGCAGTATTGAGTAATGCTTATACGGAAGAGACACTTCCCGATGGCTCTGTGCGTGTAGTATTGAAAATCCCCGCCGCATTAGCGCCCGTAAAAGCAGCCGTATTACCTTTAGTAAAAAAAGATGGTCTTCCCGAAAAAGCACGCGAAATTATGGACATGCTAAAACCCAAAATGATGTGCCAATACGATGATAAAGATGCCATTGGAAGACGTTACCGCAGGCAAGACGCGATTGGAACGCCCTATTGCATCACCGTTGATAATGAAACTTTAGTAGATAATACGGTAACTATTCGCGAGCGGGATTCGATGCAGCAGAAGAGGGTGAGGATTGAGGAGATTGTGAAAGAATTGGTTTAACGATTTAAAAATTTAATGATTTAAAAATTTAACCTAAAATGCTATAAACTACATATTAAATCTTTAAATTCTTAAATTTTTAAATTCTGATTATGCTAAAACTCCGAACCAACAACAACATTGAACAAGTGTTCGACCCCATCCGTAAAAAATGGATAGTGTTTACTGAAGAAGAAAAGGTAAGGCAATTTTTTATATTACGTTTAATCAATGAATTAAAAATCCCTGCCTCACATATTTCAGTTGAGCGAAAAATTACTTTAAACGGACTTACAAAACGCTACGATATTGTGGTATATAAAGCGGCCGTTCCGTGGATGGTGGTGGAATGCAAGGCTCCGCATATTCCTTTAACACAAGAAGTTTTAGAACAGGCAGGAAGGTACAACCAAACGTTGAATGCTGAAATAATTGGAGTAACTAACGGGGCGGAGCAAAAATTCTTCAAAATTGATTTTGAAACAAATACTATCACTCCAATAGTACTCTGATTGTCATTTTTTTTAAGACGAAATGCCCAAAAATAACTTTAATGCGTTTACTTTGGAAAAATAATACGGCATCTCATAAAAAACCATACTTTTGCCTCTTTATTTTGCAAACATTAATATCTAAGCAGATTAAATAGTTAACAATAAACATAAAAAACATGAAAAGAGATTCTTTAGTTTTTGAATTAATTCAGGAAGAGCGCAATCGTCAAACGCACGGTGTTGAGTTGATCGCGTCGGAAAATTTTGTAAGCGACCAAGTGATGGAAGCACAAGGTTCCATATTAACCAATAAATATGCCGAAGGGTATCCGGGAAAGAGATACTACGGAGGTTGTCAGGTAGTGGATAAAATTGAGCAACTTGCTATTGATCGCGCGAAGGAATTGTTTGGTGCGGAATGGGCAAACGTACAGCCGCACTCCGGCGCGCAAGCCAACATGGCGGTGTTGCTCACTTGCTTGAAACCGGGCGATACTCTTTTGGGATTAGATTTGTCGCATGGCGGACACTTGTCGCACGGTTCACCGGTAAATTCATCGGGAATTTTGTATAAAGCGGTAGCTTATTGTGTAGAAGAAGAAACAGGTCTCATTAATTATGATAAAATGGAAGAAGTGGCGCTTCGCGAACGTCCGAAATTGATTATTGGCGGCGCTTCCGCTTATTCCCGCGACTGGGATTGGAAACGCATGCGCGAAATTGCCGACAAAATTGGTGCCATTCTGATGGGCGATATTTCGCATCCTGCCGGATTAATTGCCAAAGGTTTGCTGAATGATCCGATTCCCTACTGCCATATTTGCACTACCACAACACACAAAACGTTGCGTGGACCGCGCGGCGGACTTATGCTTATGGGCAAAGATTTTCCAAATCCGTGGGGACTTACCACGCCGAAAGGTGAAATAAAAATGATGTCGCAATTGTTAGATTCGGCGGTTTTTCCGGGTATCCAAGGTGGTCCGCTCGAGCATGTAATTGCTGCTAAAGCTGTTGCCTTCGGCGAAGCATTATCCGATTCTTATTTGGAATATATCAAGCAGGTGGCGAAAAACGCACAGGCCATGTCGAAAGCATTTACCGATAGAGGATATAAAGTAATCAGCGGTGGAACAGATAACCATTTAATGTTGATAGACTTACGTTCAAAATTTCCGGAAATTACAGGAAAACAAGTAGAAAACACATTGGTGTTAGCCGATATTACCATTAATAAAAACATGGTGCCTTTTGATAGTCGCACGCCGTTCAGCACCTCGGGAATTCGTGTGGGAACACCGGCAATTACCTCCCGCGGTTTGAAAGAACATGAAATGGAAGCGATTGTAGAATTGATCGATGAGGTGATTACCAATATCAATGATGAACAAGTGATTGCAAAAGTTGCGGAGAAGGTGAAGGCGATGATGGCGCATAGACCGCTGTTTGCATGGTAGTCTTCTGAACCTTGATTTTCATAAGATTAGTAAGATTAGTAGGATTTTTTAATCTTGTTAATCATAAGAATCTTATGGAAATCATGGTTCAAACAATATAAGATTTCATCATTTCCATCGTTATTGTACCGATATTCGAAGTTCAATAAATATATGAAGTCGTTACTCCACGTTCAACCTACACTTTTAAAACCCGCTGCGGGCAGAGTCTTAATTTCAGTACCATACTACAACGATCCGTTTTTTAACCGGAGTGTAGTGTTGCTTATTGAAAAAGATGAAGAAAACTGTGTGGGTTTAATTTTAAATCAGGAATTGAATTGCACGGTTCGGCAAGCGGTGTCGGGAGTAAGAATAGATATGCCGGTGTATGCCGGAGGTCCCGTGATGCACCACACTGCTTTTGCACTACATAATTTTGACAGTTGCAAAGAATCGGAAGAGATTTTGCCCAACGTTTACACCGGTTACGACAATATTTTATTGGCTATTTTTGAACACGCTGACATTCCTCAAATGGATTTCAAGTTTTTCATCGGCTACTCAGGCTGGTCGCCCGGGCAATTGGAAGATGAAATCAGTAAAAAAATGTGGGTGGTGGCAGAAGGCAATGAGGAGCTTGTTTTAAAGACACCTACTCAAAAAGTTTGGGAGGAAGCGGTAAAGAGTTTGGGGAAAGAGTATGCGCATTGGCTTGAAGTACCGAAAAATATACATGACAACTAATTCCTCTCTCTGACCTCGTACCGCAAACCTCATACCTCTTACCATTCATACCCCAAAATCTTCAACATAGACTTATAACTTTGCTCCTTAGCAAAGAGCTTGGTTACCACTTCGCCGTCTTCATCTAAAGAAATGATAATGTGTTTAGGAGCAGGAGTTAGGCAGTGCTGAATGCCACCGTAACCGCCTATGGATTCTTGATAAGCGCCGGTATGAAATAATCCAATATATTGAATATCAGACTCGTCACGTGCCTCTGTGCCATTCTCAATGGCAGCGCTATTTTCTCTAATTTTGGGTAAGAAAACCGCATTCAAATACGCCTCCGAGTTGTAATAATCGTGACTGTCGCAAGTAAGCCCGCCTAAGAAAACGCGCTCATATTCGCGATCCCAGTTGTTAATGGCAAGAATGATAAACTGTTGGTTAATTGCCCAGGTATCGGGCAAAGTAGTCATGAAAGAACTGTCAATCATATTCCAAAGCTCGCGGTCGTTTTGGCGTTTTTGTTGCAAAATAGAATACAAGATTGCACTGGATTCTCCTACAGTATAAGAGCCAAATTCGGTAAATATTTCAGGTTCTTGTACCTTTTCTCTGTCACAAATTTGCTTAATTTGTGCTATAATTTCTTCCGCCATGTACTCATAATCGTAGTTAAACTCGAGTGAGTTCTTAATTGGGAATCCGCCGCCAATGTTTAACGAATCCAATTCGGGGCAAATCTTCTTTAAGTCGCAATACAAGTTAACACACTTGTTTAGCTCATTCCAATAGTATGCCGTGTCGTTTATCCCGGTATTGATAAAGAAATGCAACATCTTTAGTTGGAACTTTTTATTCTTTTTAATTTGGCTTTCATAGAACGGAATAATGTCATTATAACGAATACCTAATCGGGATGTATAGAACTCAAATCGCGGTTCTTCTTCAGAAGCAATACGAATACCTAGCTTACATTTCGACTGAATGGCTTGATTAAGCAAGGTGAATTCTTGTTTATTATCTAAAATAGGAATGACATTGCGGTATCCATTTTCTATTAAGTTGGCAATATTTTCTATGTATTGCTGCTTTTTGTAACCATTACAAATAATATAGGTATCTTTATTGAATTGCCCTGTTTCATTCATCGTTTCAATGAGGTTAAGGTCGAAAGCGGAAGAGGTTTCAATGTGTGCACCGCTTTTCAATACTTCGCTCACAACAAACTCAAAATGAGAAGATTTTGTACAATAACAATAATGATAATCTCCTTGATAATCGGCTTTTGCGATAGCCACGTTAAACCATCGGCGCGCACGCTGAATATTTTGAGCGATCTTAGGTAAATAAGTGATTTTGAGCGGTGTCCCATACTGCTTAATGATGTCCATTAAAGGAATGTTGTGGAAATACAATTCGCCGTCTTCCACATGAAACTCTTCTTGTGGAAACTCGTAGGTTTGAGAGATTAAGTCGATGTACTTGGTTTTCATAAGATTAAATTTTAGTCTTGAACCGGGATTTTATCGAGATTAAAAGATTATCAGGATATTAATTAATCTTGTTCATCTTATTAATCTTATGAAAATCCTAGTTCAGTTTTGGACGGCAAAAATATAAAAAAGTGAATTGGATTTACTTTTTTGATATAATTCAACTCACTTGGATTGTGTATTTTTTATAAAAGTAACGAACTTGAATTGATTTTAGATATTGTAAACTAAAATGGGATATCCCTTGTTAATGGATTATCCGATTGATTATCTTCATGATAATCATCATTCATCCTGGAGTTGTAAGTGTCAAAACTTTGATTGGGTGTAATTCCTGCAAAGGATGAATCGTTGTTCATTCCAAAGTCGATATCTGTAAATCTTGTGTATTGACTTTGGAAGCGAATGCGAATATTATCAGTAGCGCCATGTCGGTTTTTTTGGATCATAATATCGGCTAAACCTTGCGAAGGTTCGTTCTCATCTTCAAATGTAGTTAACCCGTAATATTCGGGACGATAGATAAACATTACCATATCGGCATCCTGTTCAATAGAGCCCGATTCACGCAAGTCGGATAATTGCGGACGTTTGGAAGCCGAGCGTTTTTCTACTTCACGAGAAAGCTGCGACAATGCAATGACCGGTACATTCAAATCTTTTGCCAATGCTTTTAATGAACGGGAGATGTAGCTGATTTCTTGTTCGCGATTGCCTTTCCCCTTATCGGTTTCGGTGCTACCTTGCATCAATTGCAAATAATCCACAATAATGAGTTGGATATCATGTTGATGCTTTAACCTTCTGCATTTGGCTCTCAAATCGAATACCGTTAATGCCGGCGTATCATCAATAATGAGGTTTGCACTGTTTAAAGGACCTAATTTGTTGGTTAAAATCAGCCATTCATCATCCGAAAGTTTGCCTTTGGCAATTTTTTCGGAAGGGATTCCGGTTTCAATGGAAAACAAGCGGTGCACCAATTGCGTGGAAGACATTTCTAATGAGAACAATGCAACAGGGCGTTTATAGTCAATGGCTGCGTTTCGCGCAATAGTGAGTACAAATGAAGTTTTTCCCATTCCCGGACGCGCCGCAATGATAATGAGATCCGATTTTTGCCAACCGCCCGTTTTTTCATCAATAGCCCGAATTCCGCAAGGCACGCCATGAAAGTTATCTTCAGCATCTTTCATTGCCATTAATTCTTCCAACGCTTTCTTCATCACGATATTCAATTCTTTACTGTCGCGCTTAAAGTTTTCCTGAATAATGCCGAAGAGGTTTGTTTCGGCTTTGTCTAACAATTGCAGCACATCTTTCGAATCTTCATAAGCATCTTTTATAATAAGATTGCAATTGTTGATTAATTCGCGTAACACAAACTTTTCCATTACGATACGTGCGTGATACTCAATGTTTGCCGAAGAAGCCACACGATTGGTTAAAGAAGCCAAATAGGAGGGACCGCCCACAAATTCTAATAATTTTGCTTTTCTTAAATGCGAGGTAACCGTTAATAAATCAATGGGTTCTGATTTGTTGAACAGATCAACAATAGATTTGTAAATATGAGAATGCGCTTCTTTATAAAACATTCTAGGAGAAAGGAAATCAACTACTTGTCCTACAGCATCCGTGTTAATGAGAATGGCGCCTAATACCGCCATCTCAAAATCTAATGCTTGTGGGGTAAGTTTTCCGGTAACTCCCAAAGTGGACTCCAATGTATTATAGTTAATTTTTTGCTCGGTGCGTTTTGTTGTAAGATGCTCGTTTGCCATAGATTAAAAAAAGAGTGTGCTTTAAATTAATTTTTGCCAAAAATAAGGGAATAATAATATTTTTGCAGGTCTTTGTTGATATGTTGAAAAAAATATTTGTTTTTATTCTTTTCTTTAACGCTTTTTTTGTAACAAACTATGCGCAAACGCTTGATACATTGCGAGGAGAGTTGCGTGAGGTTGAAATCAAAACGAAATATAATCCTGCCATTCCCATAATAAAAAAAGCCATTCAAAATAGAAAGGCAAACGGACAGTTTTCTAATGATTATTTTACATACACTTCGTATCAAAAAATGATTTTTACAGGAGATATTGATAGAGATAGTGTGTTGTTAAACAAAGCATTTCAATTGACAGACTCTTTGGACACTGATACAGTTGCGCTTTCTAAAAAAGATTCGAACTACGTGAGAATGGTTAACTTTTTTGACACACACCATTTGTTTTTCATGGAGACGGTTACTAGAAACTACTTTAAAAAACCTGCAACGACTTATGAAAAAGTGATTGCGCATCATACTGCGGGGTTAAAAGACCCGATTGCTTCTATCTTCTTAGCAAAATTGCAAACGGTGAATTTTTATTATCGTGATGAAGTCAATGTTTTTGAAGCTTATTACGTTAACCCAATTTCGCAAGGTGCTGTAGGTATTTACGATTTTCGTTTGGAAGAAAAAATAATTCAAGAAAATGACACACTTTTTGTCATTTCTTTTGAACCTAAAAAAAGAACACATTTTAAGTCGCTTATAGGAAAAGTATGGATTGCATCCGGTAGCTATGCGATTGCTAAAATAGAGGTCGCTCCGTTTGATAAGGAGCTTGGTTTTACATTCAATTTGTTACAAGAGTATGAAAAACAATCAAATGGCACCTATTTTTTAAAAGATATGTTTGTACGGGTGGATTTTTTCGGTATTCATGTTGGCACAGAGGGTACGGGAGACGCATTTGCAAGAGCTGTGCTTTTTTCGGAAAAAAGAATTACGGATATTGATTATGAAACGCGCGTGCGAAATCGCGACATAGGATTGGTTGATATTGAAGAAGATCTTGGAAATGCAGCTATGCAGAAAAAAATATTGGAAGCACATCGTCCTACAAGTTTGACGGATAGAGAAAAGAATACGCTTGTTTTAATTGATTCATTGGGAAAAGAATATAAATTAGACCGAAAGTTGGAATCGTTGCAAATATTGATTACGGGAAAAATCCCAATTTCTTTTATTAATATTGATGTTACTCAATTTCTTTATTTTAATTCAACGGAGATAGCACGTTTGGGCTTAGGTGTTTATACTAATGATCGCTTGAGTAAGGTAGTAAATTTTGGTGGTTTTTTCGGCTACGGTTTTAAAGACAAAACGTGGAAATGGGGTGGCGAACTGGATTTTAACATCATGCGCTCAAGAGATTTCAAAATTACCTTTCATTATTACTCCAATTTAATTGAAAGTGGAAGAACCGTTTTTTATGATAGAGACTATACGATGTTTTCAGGAGAATTTTATAGAACCTGGCTGGTTAAGCAGTTCTACCGGAGTAATGCGCTTGGCATGACAGTGCAAAGCAAATTAGCACGCTGGTTAACAGGCTATGTTTCTACATCTTACAGTGCTAATAAAACAGTTTTTGATTACAGTTTTCGACAGCCTTTTTTAGACGACACACCTGTTCCATACACTTTCGATGATTTTTTTGTAAAAGTGGGTGCGCGGTTGGCATTTAAAGAGCGTTTTTGGGGCACAGGGAAGCACTACTTCTACTCCGTTTCTCCTTATCCGGTTGTTATCATGCAATATTCCGGAGGAATTAAAGGCGTGATTAATAGCGATTTTAATTATAATAGAGTGGATCTGAAAATGCTCTATCGAAAAAATTGGAAAATATTAGGTTTTACTCACGTAACGCTTTTTGCAGGGTTTGTAGATCGACCGCTACCGCATCCATTGCTATTTAATCAACGGGCAGGTTATTCTGTTATTGGGTTTTACGGAGCGGATCAATTTGGCGCTATGCGCGCCAATGAATTTCTTTCAGATAAATATGTAACTGTTCTTATTCGCCATAATTTTGGAAGAATGACACAAAACAAGAAGTTTTCTCCACGCATTGTATTTTGTCAAGGCATTGGTTTTGGAGGGCTTAGCTCTCCAAGTGCCCATATTGGCATAGATTTTAAAACCATGGAAAAAGGCTATTTTGAATCCGGATTGGTGGTGGAGGATTTGTTGGTCATTAAAGGTCTTTTATCGTTTGGAGTAGGAACATTTGTTCGATACGGAGCATATTATCTCCCTAAGCCTCAATATAAAGTTATTGATAATTTTGCATTTAAGATTAGATTTAGGGTGCCGTTTGATAGATAGCGATAACATTTAAAAAATATCTATATTTGCATGCATTAAATTCATGTCATATCATCATCAATTTTTAACTCAAAATCAACAATTTATGAAAAAACTTTTATTAATTATCGGATTGTTTATCACATTTCAAAGCGCTTTTGCACAAACCGAAGTTCCGCGTTATACTTTACTTGAAGCATTTAGCTCATCTACTTGTCCACCATGCAAACCCGGAAATGAACGCTTAAAAACCGTTTTAGCGGAAAATGACGCCCAAGACGGTAAATATACTGTGATAAAATACCAAATGAGTTGGCCTTCTCCCGGAGATCCGTATTATACCGCAGAGGGAAATGCAAAAAGAAGTCTGTACAGCGTAAACGGAGTTCCGTCTCTATTTATGGATGGAGGTCCTAATGTTGATCCACGTTATTTAAATCACTCACAACTTCTTGAGAAGCAAGCTATGCCGAGCTACGTTGAAGTATCCGGAAAATATAATGTCATTGGGCAAACTGTTTATACTAAAATTGATATTAAGCCCACCGATGAAATTACAGGAGGCAATAATCTAAGATTATTTGTAGCTATTGTAGAAAAAAGAACGGAAAATAACCGGAAGAATAACGGGGAAACGGAGTTTTTCCAGGTCATGAAAAAATTTATGCCTCATGCTAACGGCACTATGTTGGCAATTTTGCGTGCTTATGAAACAGTTACTAAAGAATTCACATGGGAATTTAAAGGCAACTATCGCTTGCCCGCAAATGCCAGTTCTCCCATCAATCATAACACAGAGCATTCAGTTGAAGATTTTGATAATTTGGAAGTGGTTGCCTGGGTACAAAACATAAGTACAAAAGAAACTTTCAACTCCGGAACAGCTATATTAGATAATAATTCCTATACTGTTAATTTTGACATGGAGGATAAGAGTGGTACACTTACTGCAACAGTAGATGCCGAGCCTATTGCTTCCGGTGACGAATTTGAAGCCGGTCTTACTGCGGTTTTTACAGCAACTCCCAACGAAGGCTATGTCGTTAAAGAGTGGAAACTCAATGGTGAAGTCGTTCACGAATATACTGCAAAGACTCTTTCTGTTATGCTTTGGGAAGAAACAACCGTTTCGGTTGAATTTAAAGAAGCTATTGGAATAATTGAAAATAATTTAACAGAAGTAGAACTTTTTCCTAATCCCGTTGCTAACGAATTGACTATTAATAATGCCGAGCATGTACAAAAAGTAACTATCACTAATACTTTGGGACAGATTGTAAAAGAAGAAATTTTAACCGGCAATGCTACAGCTGTTATCTCTACGCAAAATTTATCGGCGGGGGGGTTTTTTTTTTTTTT
>WQTS01000083.1 GCA_009786185.1 Bacteroidota bacterium | reverse complement strand
GCAGCCAACACGCACTTTGTCGAATCTAAGTGGACGTTGTAGTCGTCTCCGTACACCATGCCTGCGCCGAAGTCAGGATCGGCAAGCACCTTGATATTGTAAGTTTCATCTTCAAAAACGGCTACCAGGTTGCGATCTCCATGAACAGTAAAGGTATAGGAGGGTTCGCCATAGGTTCCGTGGATAGCATTGCCGTTTTGCGCCCAGTGGGAAAATTGCCAAAAGGGGTTGGGGATGGCAAGAACGGTTACATCTGTGTTATAGTCAATATCCTCGCCGCCACCGATTACGGTTGCACTGCCGCCCTCTTCAGGGCTGGGGGTCGCTGTTATGGTGTAAGTTTTAGGAAGAAATACGGCAGTTAAAGTGCGATCGTATTTTACGTTAACGGTATGGACAGGATCCCAAGAGATAACGGTAGAGGTTTCATCTATCCAATGTAAAAAGGTATGGAATATATCAGGAATCGCCACGATGGTTCTATCCTCTCCGCAAGGAATGTTGATAGGACCGCCGGGGCAAGCCACCGTATTGTTGATGGTTGCGGGAATTTTCAACAGCGTTATATCGAAGTGTTTTCTCGCAAAGTTGGCTTGCAAATTATGATGGTCGGTTATCTGAAATGTATGGGAAGCTCCTGCGCCCGGAACCGGTACGCCGCCTCTTGTCCAGTTTATAAAATCATAGCATTCGTTGGGTTCTGCCGTTATGGTTATAAAATCTCCGCAGGCAATATTGGTACTGTCTCCGGAAGCTGTACCGCCGGCCGGATTATTTACCGATACGGAAACGTTGTAGCGTTTTATTACAAAATTGGCTGTCAAAGTACTGTCATTGTTAACTGTAACCTCAAAAGATTTGCTGGTAGAAACGATATTGCCGTGCTGGTCCGTCCAATTTACAAAGGTATAGCAGACGTCTTCGGTTGCTACTACGGTTCTTGAGGATCCACAGTTAATATTAATACCGCCATTGGTAACCGTATTGTTGCCCACTGCCGGATTTGCCGACAGGATAATATCATATTTCTTAATCTCAAAATTAGCTACCAAAGTACTGTCTCCGTTTAAGATAAACGAATACTCGGCATTGGTAGAAACCGGTACGCCGCCTTTTGTCCAGCCCACAAAGTTGTAACATGGATCCGGGGTTGCTTTTATGGTTATAGTGGTTCCGCAATCAATGTTGATCCCATTGCCGGTAACGGTGTTGGCGCCCCCTGTCGGATTTGCCGATACTGATAAAGCAACGTTGAATTTTTTGCGCTCAAAATTGGCAACAAAAATACGGTTGCCGGTTACCATAAAGTCATAAACAGCGCCTGCACCGGGAACAGGGACTCCATCTACCGTCCAGTTTACAAAAGTATGGCAGCTGTCCGGTATCGCTGTTATTCTTGCGCTCTCTTGGCAGGGAATGTTTCCGCCACCGGAAGTAGTACCGCTTCCCACCGGATTTGCCTCTGTCGATAGATCCACGACGTAGATTATCCACTCAAAGATTGCTCTCAAGTTACTGTCTTTACTTACTGTAAACGTATACATGGAGTCGGTAGAAACGACAGTGCCGCTTAATGTTTCCCATCTTAAAAATCTGTAACAGTCGTCGGGGGTTGCTATTATGGTTGTTTCATCGCCGCAGGGAATATTACCTCCGCCGGAAAGGATGTTGCCCAGCGGCAGGTTTGCCGATAAATTAACGTCGTAATGGTTCAGGGTAAAACGTGCCACCAAAGCATGGTTACCACTTGGGGTAAAGGTATAGGAAAGACCTGCACCGGGCACCGGCGCGCCGTCTTTCGTCCATTCAACAAAGGTGTAACAGGGGTCGGCGGTTGCCGTTACGGTTACCGGATCATCGCAGATATAGGTATCTTCGCCGGTAAGCGTTGTTGCGGCTTCCGGCGGATTGGCAGAGACGGTAATATTGTAGATTTTCTTTTCAAAGACTGCCTTCAAAGTAGTGTCCTGAGTTACGGTAAACGTATAAGGATTGTTGGCAGAAATAGAATCGCCGCTGAGCGTTGTCCATTTTTTAAAATTGTAACAGTCGTCGGGTGTTGCGGTTATGGTGGCAGATTCGCCGCTGTCGTAGGTGCCATCACCGGAAGCGGTGCCGCCTACCGTTGGTTCCGGAATTAAAGTAACCAAACAGGATATGGTTACTAACGCCCGCTCGGAAGTGATGGTTCCACCGCAAACATCTGCTATTGCCTGTCTGCGATAATACGTGCTACGTGTCAAAGCAGGGGTGGTATAATTTTGAGTATTATTGGGAGTTGCTGCCGGTTCCCATGTTATGCCGTCGGCGCTTTGTTCCCATAAGTAAGTAATAGTGCCGGAGCCGCCTATTGCAGTATCCAAGTTGAGTGTATGCGTGGTATTATATGGAATCGTTGCTCCGGCCGGATTGGGTTGTGTAAGACCGGGATTCACTATTACCGTTACCTCTTGGTCGTTGGTACAGCCACCTGCCGTTAAAGTATAAGTGTAGGTTACGGTTATTGGAGCGGTAGTTGTATTGGTTAATGTTTCATTTATGGTAGCGCCTGTACCGCTACCCGTGGAGGGTGTAATGCCCGGTATTGACGCGCGTGTCCAGCTAAAAGTAACATTCGGCGCAATGCTTGCGGCAGTATAAGTTGCCGTACCTTCATTGCAAATATCAGGAATTACCGTGCTGGGATTGCTAAGCACAGGATTGTCGTATATGGTTACCGGATAAATGAGTGTGTCGCAGCTAACAGAGTCTGTTAGCATCACCGAATAATCTCCCGGAGTTAAACCGGAAAATATTGTATTTACATGCTGCCAATGTGTACCGTTAATACTCATTTTTATGCTTGACGAACCGCCCATAACTTTACTAACCTTTATCGTTCCATTATTTCCTAAACAAGCTGATGTCGTTTCTATTTCCGGAGTAAATGCACTGTATACATGTAAAGTAATTGTATCTTTCTGTTCACAACCTCCCATTGTGGTGGTAGCTATAACTTGTATGTTTCCGCCATTGACGGTAACAGGACTTGAAACTTTGTAAGGAATCGAAACCGACGTAGCCCCCGGCTCTGCCGTGAGCGATGTGGGCATAGGCGAACCGTTTAATTGACGAATATCGCCGGCAGCAGAACCACTATATTCCAAATTAACAATAATACTTTCACTATTGGGTAGAAAGTTTATCTCCAATATATTCGTTTCGCAAGATTCAAAGATATTGTTCATTTGTAAATTTCCCTCCAAATTCTTAATACCGGCGCCCAAGTCCAAACTTCCGGCACGTAAAAAAACGCCGGAACCATACCAATTATCACTCGCATTGGCAACTCCCAATTTCAAACGATACGCTCTTCCTGGTATTACAGTTGCTTTTGCCGTAAGAACAACTGTACGTCCGTTATATTCCATATATTTTCCTTTATAAGGTGCCGGATGGTAATTTGGCACATAGTATTGAGGATTGGAGCTACCCGGACAGTTTGTCGGGCAACCCGAAAAAGTTGAAGGTCCGCTCGTACTACTTGCTTGCCCCCAATTCACGTTATTAATGGATACAATTGTAGTTGTGTTAGGAAGTAAAGCAATGTTTTTGGGAGTTTCGCCTGAACCTACTTCTGATATAAAAAAACCAAATAAATCATTAATTTCGCCAACATATTGAGTATATTCTTCGGATGCAAAGATATAATCAAAACTTATCTCGGATTGCAGCGGAACAAAATTAAACTCCAACAAAGCGCCGTCCCTAAGGGTAGTTCCGGGAGATAATCCATTCATGTCAGGATCGTTCAAATTGGGAGCACCGGATTGTGAACTTAGAGTGTTTTCATGATTATTTGGACCTTCAGCATCTCTACCGCCTCCTGTAGTTAACAATAATCCGCTTTGCATGCCCAAACCCAATGTTATGGTATATCCATTTATAATGGTATCACGTGCCGCAGAGCCATGACTAAAATAAGACAAACCCCTATCGTGAGGCTGCGTCCAAGTCTGAGTAGCAGCATTCCAACCATAACCTTTGAAAGTAACATCGCTGATCATTCCACCCACTGTGCATCCATCGTCTTTCTGCCCCAATAGCACATCTCTTACAAGCTCTTCGGGTGTGAGGGATGTAACGGGCTTGCCGTTTATTGTTTCATTACGGTTTACCCATATACTTCCCGGATTTGGGTTGGGATTGCCTGCATCCCGCGATCTCGTTGTATCGGGAATTCTTGGTGGGGCAACAAATGCAGGGTCATAGCCTCTTCTTCTTTCGGGTGTGTTTTCCTCAAAAGTTGCCTGAAGGCCGATGTCATTAGTATTTTGTGCATGCACTGAACAAATGCCTAATAAGGCTATTACGAAAAAAGCAAGGTAAATTTGTTTCATAAATTCTTACATTTAAGACAATAAGGGCACAAAAGTAGCATAAAGTTTTAAATATACCACATTTCGTAATTTTTAATTTTAAATTTTTAATTATTTTGGGCGTTCTGGCTTTCCCGCCCTATTTGGCTGCGGTTGTACGCCGTTGTTCTACCTGCCCCGCACGCCGTCGGGCTTTCCGCTATACTCCTCGCTTTCTTGCTCCGTAGGAACAAGCAGACCTTGTCCCTACATGCTTGCTTCGTGGCAGCCTCCGCGCTGTGGTGTATCCGCTTCAATCCCTAACCAAAGCGCTTGGGAAGAGTGGTTGGTAATTCAAAAAATATTGTTGTTTGAGAGTCCTCGCTACGCCCGGACTCTCCTCTAACTATCACTTTGTAATGACAATTTTTTCTGTTTTATTTTCGGATCTAATGAGGTACACTCCAACCGGCAGGTCAAGGTTTAGGGTAACGATGGATGTTCCGGGCGCCGGTGTATAGCTTACACATAGCCCGAACTGGTTGTACACAAATATGGGGCTGTCTTCTACTACACCTTCCACGGTGAATGTTGCTCCTGAAGCCACGGGATTAGGATACACGAAGAGTTTGTTTGATTTGGCGCCTGGCGCCAGGTCGTAGTAGTTCATTATTTTTTTTGTGGAGTATAGTGTCCTTCCGTCTTCTGTTGTTATCCGGAACATGTAGTATGTTGGCGCCGGTTCCAGCAGGTCTGTTTTATTTGGTCCTGCCGAGTAGCTGAACTCGTCTACCGTGTTTGTGTTTTTCTCTTCCCTTCCGCTTTTAAACCACTTACATCCTGTTACTTCATATCCTTCTTCGCCCAACAGGAGCTTGTTAAGCATGAATGTGTTCTCCCATAGCGTTGCTGCATAGGTGTCGAAGTCCAATGCCGTAAAGTTTGCTACCAGGTCTGTGTCTTCCGTAATGACAAAATGGTATGCAGGATTTGTCGATACTACCACTCCCCCTATCGTCCAGTTTTCGAAGCTGT
The DNA here is from genome assembly GCA_009786185.1 of Bacteroidota bacterium. Classification (GTDB taxonomy): domain Bacteria; phylum Bacteroidota; class Bacteroidia; order Bacteroidales; family WCHB1-69; genus WRNX01. The sequence continues at coordinate 9,839 of WQTS01000083.1, read as the reverse complement.
AGCCGCTGTTTGGCACCGCCCTCACCTGTACTGTGGCATTTCTTTGGTATTGTCCTGCCCCGCTTGCCCTTCCCAGCGTTGTATCATTTACTGCAACGGTAACTGTTAGTATTGTTTTTTCAAAGTTCGCTGTCAGTGTGAGGCTTTCCAGTACTGTGAATGTGAACTGTTTTACAAATTCGTATCCCGGTTTTGGTGTTGCAGTCACGGTTGCTGGTACTGCATAGTAGTAATCTCCCGCACCTTCCACTGTTCCCCCTTCCGTTGGGTTTGCTGCCAGTGTTATGGTGTACATTTGCATGGGAGAACCACAAAAAAGCAATAGGATTATCGGCAGTAACATGAGCGCCGGTCATATCACCCACAATAGTTTTGTAATAGACTTGCCCTAAATCAAGTACTGTTTCCAAATTTCCGTTATGATACAGATGCGTATTATTTTGCGTAGCTACTACGGCGTATGCATCGTAGGAGCAGCTTGAACTGGCAATGGGCGTATATGATATTTGGTAATATTCTGTATTTAGTGCTGTTACAGGCAAAATATTGGTAGCTTCTCATAAATTCTTACATTTAAAACAAGAAACGCACAAAAGTAATAGAAAATTAATATGTGGCATTTTTTTGTTAATGTTTAAGAATTAATAGGTTTATATGGCTGCTTCTTTTGTAAAATTCCTCACTACTCTACGCTTTGTTCGGAATTTCGAACAAAATCTTCGCCGACTGTCATTCCTTGCATAAGGAATCTCGTACCAAATTTCTTATACTTTCGCACATTAAATTTAAAAATGAACAACATTCTACAAAAAAGGCTAACCGAATTTTTAGAAACATTCTTAACAGAAGAAAGAAAGCATCTGTTATACAAAGTTTTAAAAAACAGAACACGACATATCACTGTAGTAGTAGAAGATCTATACCAAACACAAAATATCAGCGCCGTAATGCGCTCTTGCGAGTGTGTGGGCATACAAGACATTCACATCGTAGAGGGCGAAAACGACTTTCACATACATAAAGCCGTCGCCATGGGCGCAGATAAATGGCTTACCATTCAGCATTATCAAAAAGAAAACGATCCAATGCTCACGTGTATTAACAAATTAAAAGCTAAAGGGTACAGCATTGTGGCAACCTTACCCGATGATAACAGCTGCTTTTTAGAAGATTTGCCTTTAGAACAACCGGTCGCTTTCCTTTTCGGAACGGAGTTAACCGGATTATCTAAAGAGGCGATTGCCGCCGCCGACAAAACCGTAAAAATTCCCATGCACGGTTTTACCAACAGTTTCAATATCTCAAATTCAGTAGCCATTATCGTAAGCTATTGCATCGAAAAATTAAGAAAATCACAAATTCATTGGCAGCTTTCCGAAGAAGAAAAAACCGAACTTCTTTTCGATTGGATGCAAAAATCTATTAATAAGCCGGAGTTATTGATTAAAAGATATTTAGCGAACCAATAATGCAGACAAGGCAAACGCTTAAAATGTAGCTTCGTTGCATAAAAGTATCATATTAACTTTTTTTAATACTGAGCGCTGAGTGTTAAAAAATATTAATTACATTTGCAGCCTTTAAAAACAACTTTTAAGAATGAACTCATTAGAACTCGAACAGTTTGAAAACCAACTTATTCCATTGCGAAAAAAGAAATCGCGCATGCGTTATCGTGTGGCGGTAATTGGTGGTGGAACATGGGCAACAGCCATCATTAAAATATTATCTACCAATTTAGAACACATTCATTGGTGGGTGCGCGAACCGGAAATTGTGGAAGGTGTTACCAAATATGGACATAATCCGCTGTATCTAAGTTCTGTTTTTATCAATCCGAAAGAAGTTAAAGTAACTCAAGATATTCGCCAAGCTGTAGCAAAAGCCGATTATATTGTTATAGTTTCTCCGTCGGCATTTTTGCACAAAACGCTGGAACCATTACAAAAAAGCAAGTTGAATCGAAAAAAAATAATTATTGCCGTAAAAGGAATTGTGCCCGAAACTATGCAAGTGGTAACGGAATATCTTCGTACACAGTTCTCTATTCCTCTTGGAAATATGGCGGTAGTTAGCGGACCTTCGCATGCAGAAGAGGTGAGCCAGGAAAAGTTATCTTTTCTCACTTCTGCCTCTACCAATTCGGATCTTGCAGAAACCGTAGCGCGTTTCTTTAAAAACCGCTATGTAAGAACTTCGGTATCTAACGATATTATGGGCGTAGAATTAGCTGTAGTGTTAAAAAATATATATGCTTTAGGTGCAGGTATTTACTCCGGTTTGGGTTATGGCGACAATTTTATTGCATGCTACATTGCCAATTGTTTAAAGGAGATGAAACGTTTTGTGAATCAGATGTATTTCAGAGAAGAAAGACAACTCTCCGACTCAGTTTATTTGGGCGATTTATTGGTAACCGCTTACTCAAAATATAGTCGCAACAGAATGTTTGGCAACATGATAGGGCATGGCTTATCTGTGAAAGTTACCTTACTTGAAATGAAAATGGTAGCAGAAGGTTATTATGCCTCAAGATGTATTCATGAGATTAACAAGGAGGAACAAGCAAGCATTCCAATTTTGGAAGCTATTTACAATGTTTTATATGAAAACATTCCTGTAGCAGCTGAAATGAAGCGGCTTTCCGAATATTTTATATAAGAATTAAAATCCGAACATTTCTCTTAATTCCGGATCGTCGTCAAGGTTTTTAGCATCGCTTGGCAGAAGGAAGTCTACTTCTTTAATTTTCTTTGGCGTAACTTTGGTAGCTTCTAATACCATCATGCAACCTTCGCAGTATTCATCGAGAGAAGTCATTGTCATGAGCGGGAATCCTTCTAAACCGGGAAATTCAGCGCCATTTAATTTAGCAGTTCCAATCTCCTTAGTTACGTATAAAACTCGCTCTACTTGCGAATCATCCTCTAAGTTTGTGATTGTAACTATCACTTTTTGGCATTTAAAACCACAGATTTCTTTAAATTCATTTTCATAACTATAATTAAAATCGCTGAATTTCATTCTCTCTTTCTGTTGTTCTGCGTCCCACTTTTTATAAAATTTCCCCATGCCTAACACTTCAATAACAACAGCAAATGTTCCTTTATCGCCATCCCAAATTTGCGTAGCTGTAGCCATATCACTCTTTGTTACAGTTTTAGACTTGTTGCCAAGAATTGAAACAGTGTTAATTAAGTTTTCAATACTTGAAGAAAGATTGGGATCATCCGTGCCTTCCATTTTGGTTTCAAAACGAATTTCTCCTGTGAACGTTTTTTGCGCTTGAAGCGTGTAAGTTGCAAAAAACAAGATAGATAAAAATAATAATGCGATTTTTTTCATGAGGATAATTTTTAATATTATAATTGGCGAAAATAGATAATTTTTGATTTATTGAATCATAATTTTTTAGCAAGTAATACCATTCTTCATATTATCAAGCAATGATTTTATGGAAAGCAACGCTGCCACACTCCATGCTTGTGAAATACACCCGTTGGGATTGTGCGGCGGGTCGCCGTCAGCAATCTCTTCAATGGTAGAAATGCCGTAGTCTTTCATACTCACTTCAAAATTGTAAAACATATCTTCTAACATAGGGATGGCTGCTTGTTGGTAAACAGAAACTAATCCTTCTGCAAAAAGCTCTAACAACCAGGGCCAAGCCGTACCTTGATGGTAAGCGGCATCTCGTTCTGCTTGATTACCAGAGTATTTTCCTTTGTAATCCGGATCATTGGGCGAAAGGGTGCGCAATCCTTTTACGGTGAGTAATTCCTCTTGCGCCTTCTTTAATATTAATTGGCAAATTTTCTCACTTACAGGGCAATAAGGCAATGAAGTTACAATAACCATATTGGGGCGCACTTGAAAATTCTTGTAATCACCGTTTACATAATCTGCCAGGTACCCTTTTTCTTTATCCCAAAAAGTATCCTTAAAAACGGCAGGGAAATTCTTCGCAATTTCTTCCCAATCTTTAATAAAAACTTTATCATTAGCAATGGTGGCAACCTCAGTAGCAAATTTTATGGCGTTGTACCACAAACCGTTAATTTCCACTTGGCAGCCTGTGCGCGGCGTAACCGGCATTCCGTTTACCACAGCATCCATCCACGTAAGTGCGTGTTTGTTGTCTCCGGCATAAATCAAACCATTATCTAACATTTTGATATTGAATAGCGAGCCATTTCTATAGGTATACAAGATTTTTTTTACAACGTCACCATATTCCTTCCAAATTTTCTTTTGTGTTTTTGTAAATGTTGTATATTTCTGCAAGGTTCGAATGAACCACAGGGGTGCATCTACCGAATTGTAAACAGCTTGATCTCCTTCACCGATATTGGGAAAAAGTCCGTTTTGCATTTCCGAAAGCATGTCATCCATCACTTCTTTGCAAAGTTCCGGCTTGTTCAATGCTAAAGTTAAACCCGGCAGTGCAATAAAGGTATCGCGTCCCCAACGACCAAACCATGGGTAACCGGCAACTATTTGCGTTTTTCCGTTGCGTTTGATAATAAACTGTTCGGCAGCATTTTGTAAGCAATTTATGAACGAAGAACGCATGGTGCGTTTCATCAATTCTTCTTCAAACAATATTTGAATTTTATCAGGCGCAATTGGTGTTGTGCCAATAGACAAGTATATTTCGTTATGCGCTACTTTCACACTGATTTTGCCCAAATTAATCAAATCTTCATGACCGTCATAGCCACGTTTCAACTCTTCTTCATACTCAAAATTGTTGAACCAAATAGGTGCATGCAAATAAGAAACGGGCACATTAGATTGCAATGCAACCGGTGTGTAATTTTCGTATAAACAATATTCTACACCGTTTTTTATTTCTTTATAATCTGTGTTAACATGAGGATTTTGGTGAGTTAGTTTGTGCGCATTTCTAAACGCCAATAACGGTTCAAATAAAATTTGCGCCGATTCATAGTTATCTAATATTGTATATTTTAATATTACCCGATCTTCGTCATTGCACATCAAAAATTCTTTTGTAAAATTAAATTTTCCTACTCTAAAATGATAAGTAGGGATTAAGTCAGCTTCAAATTTTTGAAGATATTTGTTGCCTTTAGGCGCGATAACGCCGCCTTGATATTGATGTACGCCTAAACGAAATTCCATATTATCAATAATAATGGTTTCGTTCAAATAGGAAACCAACACGTGGCGCTCACCGTCAATGTGATCTTGCGGCGCTACAAAAAGACCGTGATATTTGCGCGTATTTAAACCTAATAACGTAGTAGATGCGTAAGCGCCGGTTCTGCTGCAGCGCAAAATTTCCCTGCTTTTTGAAAAATTAATATTCACCAATTTTTCGTTGTCAAATTCGATATAACTCATGGTTTAAAAAGGTAAAATTTGAAAAGCAAAAATATATTTTTTACTGATTAATGGTTAGTGGTTAATGATTAATGTTTTTCTCTATTTTCGCGCTTGAAAGTGAAATTAACAATTATTATGTTCCATTGGATTAGTGAGGCTATACACCTGTTTTTTCTTCAGCTTGGTTTAAAAGGGCAATTTTTACACTTTACTTCGGCTGTGGTTACCGCAATTCTGCTACTAAGTGCAGGATTTATACTGTATTATATTATCAGAATAATATTGCAGAACAGTATCAGAATTACTAATAAAAGGTTCCCATCCAAGTGGAGAACTGCGCTACTAAAGGAGCGTTTTTTTATTCAACTTTCTTTTTTGTTACCTGTTATTATTATCAAGCATTTAATACCTGAATTTTTTGAAAACGGAACGAAATCAGAAGCGATTTTTATTGTATTTATTAATCTTTATCTCGTAACTAATGTTACGCTCATTCTTACTGCGTTTATTAAAGCTGTGGGCGAACTGTTACTGCAATCGGAAGCTACCAAGGACAAACCCATAAAAAGCTATATACAAATAATTTCCATTTTCTTTTGGGTAATTTCCATTGTTTTATTTATTTCCATTCTTATAAACAAATCGCCTACCGTATTTTTAGCCGGTTTAGGTGCTTTTTCAGCCGTATTAATGCTGATATTTCAAGACACCATTGTGGGGTTTGTAAATAGTATGCAATTGGCTACCAATGATTTAATAAGAAACGGAGATTGGATTACCGTGGATAGATACAATGTAGATGGTACGGTAGAAGAAATAAATTTAGTGTCGGTAAAAGTGCGCAATTTCGATGGCACCGTTTCTACTGTTCCCACGCGGCAATTGGTGACTGATTCTTTTCAGAATTGGCGCGGTATGAGAGAGCAAGGCGTAAGACGTATAAAACGTTCGTTTTTTGTTATTTATACAGGTGTTAAAAAAGCTACACCGGAAATGCACGAAAAGTTTGGCACACACCACGAAACCAATCTCGGCTGTTTTCGTGAATATTTTATGAATTACTTAAAGAAAAGAGAGGACGTTAGCTCAGAAAAACCTATAATGGTGCGCCTGTTGCCCGCCTCTGAATACGGCATACCTGTTGAAATCTATTGTTTCGTGAAAAATATTATATGGACAGAGTTTGAAGCCATACAAGCCGAAATCATAGAACATATTTTCATTGCGCTTCCTAAATTTGACTTAGAACACTATCAACGCAAGTAACCTGTAACTTGTAACTCGTAACTAAAACGATACCAAAATGAACTACTTAGATGTCATCATTATCATTCCCGCGCTTTGGTTTGGTTATAAAGGATTTACACACGGATTGATTCGCGAGTTGGTATCTTTAGCGGCACTTATTCTCGGTATTTACGCCGCTTTTTTGTTTACCGATTTGGTCGAGAAATGGATTTGTAATCCTGCTATTCCCAAAGAAGTATATTTCGCTATCACTTTTTTGGGAGTTTTAATCGCGGTATTTATTTTGGGTAAATTTGTGGAAAGAATCATTAAAATCGTCATTCCCGAATTTGTGAACCATTTACTTGGCGGATTATTCGGAGCGGCTAAAGTGTTGGTCATTTTCAGTGCTATTATTTATTTTATACACAGTGTAGATTCGAAAGATGCTATTTTAACAAAGCAGACTGTAGAAAAATCATTCATATATAAATATGTAGAGCCGATAGTGCCTAAGATTAAGGCATGGTATGAGAGGTAATAAAACATAACCAAAATATTTTATCTTTGCGCCCTCAAAAACCAGTTTAGCTTAGCAAGTAGAATAACGTTTATATGCGTAGGTCTGCGGCTCAGCTCCGCAAAGTGGTTCTTTAGATACTATGGGCAGAATTTTATCTATTGACTATGGACAAAAACGGGTGGGATTTGCTGTTACAGACGAGCTGCAAATTTGCGCCCAAGCGCTCGAAACCGTGCACGTTTCGCAGGCTTTTGATTTTTTGAAAAATTATATTGCAAAAGAGAAGGTAGACACGATTGTAGTAGGGCAACCTAAAACCATGAATAATACCGATTCGGATGCCGCACGATTTATCGAACCTTTTGTTAATAGGCTAAAAAAAGAGATAAAAGATATTGATATTGTGCGCTTTGATGAACGATTTACTTCCAAAATGGCATTTCAAACACTTGTAGAGGCCGGTGTTAATAAAAAAACACGTGCAGATAAGGCGCTTTTGGATAAAATTAGTGCGACGATTATTTTGCAATCTTATTTGCAACATTTAGAACATAATGCAAATTACATAGACGGGAAAAAGGAACAAGGAGAAAGGAACAAGGAGAAAAACACATCCCTTCTCCCTTCTCCTTTTTCCCTTTTACCCATTAACCACTAAAAAATGCTTACCATTCACCTTCACGGACATCCTGTTTTAAGAAAAAAAGCGAATGAAGTTTCGACAGAGGAACCGCATTTGCAAGAGCTTATTGATGAGATGTTTGAAACGATGTACAATGCCGAAGGAGTAGGGCTTGCCGCTCCGCAGATAGGACAATCATTGCAATTATTTGTGATTGATACGCATGCTTTTAAAGAATCGTATCCGGATACGGAAGAAATAAAGGAAGTTTTCATCAATCCTGAAGTAATAGAGGAGTTGGGCTATGATTTCACTTTTAATGAAGGTTGTTTAAGTTTACCGGAAGTTAGGGAAGATATTGTACGCAAATCGGAAATTATTTTAACATATATTAATAGAGAAGGTGAAAGAAAAACCACGCATTTTAAAGGATTGGTAGCAAGAGTTATTCTTCATGAATTGGATCATTTGGAAGGACATGTTTTTACCGACCGGGTTTCTTCTATCAGGAAAATGATTATCAAGAAAAAATTAAACGATATTGCATCAGGAAAAACAAAACCGAAATATAAATCAAAACATAATTAATATGAAACCAAAAGTATGGGCAATTCTTGCCATTTTTGCATTCATTTTTGGAACAAGTTGCCACAGAGAATCAAGCAACAAACTATTACAAGAGAAAGGAAAATCGCAAACTGCTGTATTGCAATTGTTACAACAAATTGATTCGCTGGGAAATTTGGGCGAGTATAACCCCGCCATTGTTAAGGATTATATTGCTAAAGCAGAAGAGTTTGGCAATACATATCCCGAAGATCCGATGTCGGCAGAGCTCCTTTACAAAGCAGGCTTATTAGCCATGAGGATTGCACAAACACAAGCTTTTGTAAATCCTGAAGAAACACAATTGTATGCTCAAAAAGCATTAGCCATTTTCGACGATATTCAAAAAGTTTATCCCGATTTTAACGGCGTAAAAAATTGCATTTTCTATAAAGGCATTATTTATGATGATATTCTTCATGATTACGAAAATGCGGAAATTTATTATAGAGCTTTTATCGCAAGATATCCTACAGATACATTAGCTATCAACTTAGAATCTTATCTTCAGCATCTTGGAAAAACTCCGGAAGAAATCATGTCAGAGTTTGAAGTGAGTAAATAATTTGGAATTTAAAGATTTAATTACTTGCATGACATCCTTAAATCTTTAAATTTTTAAACTAAGTTAGCAAACCCCATAAACGCCATCGCCAAAATCCCGACTGTGATTAAAGCAATCGGCATTCCTTTCATTCCTTTTGGAATATCTACCAATTCCAATTGTTCGCGAATACCTGCAAAAATGATGATGGCAACTCCGAAACCGGTGGCGGTAAATATGGTAAATAATGTAGCATCAATTAAGCCGAAGTCTTTTAAAGTAACCATAATGGCAACGCCCAAAATGGCGCAATTTGTAGTGAGCAAAGGCAAAAAGATACCCAATGCTTGATATAATGAAGGGCTTACTTTTTTCAAAATAATTTCTACTATCTGCACCAATGCGGCGATGATTAAAATAAATAAGATCGTCTGTAAATACTCCAATCCAAACGGAATAAGCAGATAATTTTGAAAGAGCGAGGTAGCAATAGTGGACAACGTCATTACAAAAAGAATAGCGGCGCTCATTCCTATCGCAGTAGACATTTTTCCGGAAACGCCCATAAATGGACAAACTCCGAGAAACTGGGCTAAAATAACGTTGTTTACCAATACTGCCCCAATAAACATCATGATGTAGTATTCCATAGTTTTTGATTTAAAGATTATACGATTAATATTTTGAATTCAAATTTTTAATTACTTTTAGTTTGAAGAAAGCGTATGGCAGCAATAATGAAGCCCATTACGAAAAACGCTCCCGGCGCCAGTACGAAAATGAGTATTTCGCTGTTTTCGATAAACTGATAATTGAAAATGGAGCCGCTGCCCAATATTTCGCGAACGGAGCCGATGAGGAACAAGGCAAAGGTAAACCCAAGCCCCATGCCGAGCCCGTCTAAGAAAGAGTCGAATATGTTGTTTTTGGCGGCGAAAGATTCTACGCGGGCAAATACCACGCAGTTT
>WQTS01000082.1 GCA_009786185.1 Bacteroidota bacterium | reverse complement strand
TTGTGTAAACCATAGTGTAAACCGTAACTAAAATATATGCAGAATTTGAAAAGCAAACATACGCAAAGTGCTGTAGCTCTGTTGGTAGGGAACGAAAGGCGTAGCCTTTTGTTACCGAAGAGCAACGGACTGAAAATCCGTGTGTCGGCAGTTCAATTCTGTCCAGCACCACAGAAAAGCGCTAATGTTAAATTGTTAGCGCTTTTTGTTTGTATTTTTGACCAAATTGTAGACAAAGCAATACTACCTTTTAATCTCCGTTAGCTATATTTGTAACATCTTCGCATTTTATTAATAAGTATGAGCAAAGTAAAAAGAATAATATCTCTGTTTTTCGTAGCGCTTTTTGTAAGCTACTACGCGAGCACAACTTTATTCTTTCACACACATATTATTAGTGGTGCAACTATCACACACTCACATCTCCACACAGATTCTCATCACGATACAACAAGTGGAGGGCATACAGAATATTGCATAACCCTGATTGCCCAGGCTTCGCATTTTGAATATATTGATTTCTCATGCAGCTGTGCTCTAAACGTATCACAGCACTTGCTATACGAGAATGAATTTGTTGAGATTACACACTGGGTAACCTCTCTATATTTTCACAACCTTTCATTACGTGCGCCTCCAATTATATAATTATCCTGCTGTGGACAAGGCACGCCTTGTTCATACTAATGAATAAAATTTCAAGTTTAGTTATATAAATCAACAATAATGAAAAAAATTATCATTGCAATTATATTTGCACTAAATATAATATCCATACATGCTCAACAACCGACAGATGCTAATATTGTAGGGCACGTATTAGACAGTAAAACACAGGAACACCTTGCATATGTAAGTATCGGCATAAAAGGAACTGACATGGGAACGGTTTCTGATGCCACAGGGCATTATCGTATAAACAATATTCCTGTTGGAACATTTACCATTGTTGCCTCGTACATTGGTTATGAACCGCAAGAAATAGAAATAAATGTAGAAAAAGGGAAAACGTTAGAGGTTAATTTTGAGTTGGACGAGAGCCCTCTTTTGTTAAATCAAATCGTTGTTTCTGCCGGCAAAGATGAGGTTAGTCGAATAGAAGCAGTTTCCATTGTTAATGTAATAACCCCAAGAATATTTGAAAATACCAATTCGGTATGTTTAGCAGATGGGCTTAATTTTTTGCCCGGATTAAGAGTTGAAAATAATTGCCAAAATTGTGGCTTCTCGCAATTAAGGATCAATGGATTAGATGGACCATACACACAAGTTTTAATAGACAGTCGGGCTATTAACAGCGCTTTAGCCGGAGTTTACGGATTAGAGCATATTCCTGTAAATATGGTTGATAGAGTGGAAGTTGTGAGAGGCGGCGCTTCGGCGTTATTCGGCTCAAGCGCAGTGGGAGGCGTTGTTAATATTATTACAAAAGAACCTCGGAAAAACGCCCTCTCTATCAGCAATATATCAAATTTAATCTATGGAAAAAGTCCTGATATTATAACAAACCTCAATGCCTCAATTGTTTCCAATAAAAACATTGCAGGCGCTACACTTTTTGCCTCCGCACGCCAAAGATCTCCTTTCGATTATAACAAAGACGGTTTTTCCGAAATTGGCAAATTAAACATGAAAAGTATTGGATTCAGAGGGTTTTACAATATCAACAGAGTGGGCAAACTTACACTTGAATATCACACTATTGATGAGTTTAGAAGAGGAGGAAATAACTTTAATCGCCCTCCCCACGAAGCTGATATTGCAGAACAAACCGACCATACGATTCATTCGGGAGGTTATAAGTTTGACTCTTTCTTTAAAAACCCCAAGCACGCTTTACAAACCTATTCTTCTTATCAGCATATTAATAGAAAAAGTTATTATGGAACAGGACAAGATCCGAATGCTTACGGATATACAACAGATTTGTCTATGGTGTCAGGCATTCAGTATACTTTCAGAATGAATCGTTTCTTGTTTATGCCGGCAACCTTGATTACCGGCTTTGAGTATTCTCACAATGCACTGAAAGATGAAATGCTTGGGTACAATAGAGTTATAAACGAAAAGGTGTCTATTTATTCGGTTTTTGCTCAAAACGAATGGCGTAACACAAAGGTGAGCATTCTTTTGGGAGGAAGATTTGACAAACATTCCATGATAAAAAATCCTATTATCAGTCCCCGTATTAGCGCGCGTTATGCTCCCATATCATGGTTAACTCTTCGGGGAAGTTACGCCAGTGGATTTCGAGGTCCGCAAACCTATGACGAAGATTTGCATATTGCCGCAGTTGGCGGTGTAGCTGCTTTGATTCAAGTAGCAGAAAATCTCAAACCCGAAAAGTCGCACAGTTTCACTTTTTCTACAGAATTTAATAAGTTATTTCCAAAAACAGCATTTCAATTCTTGGCAGAAGGTTTCTATACCAATCTCAGTAATGTTTTTGTAATAGAAGAAGTGAGCAGAGATGAGGCCGGCAATTTGATTTTGGAACGTACAAATGGCTCGGGAGCGGTGGTTGCCGGTGTAAATTTAGAAGCGACCATCCTTCCCATGAAAGATTTTCAAATTAATATGGGATTTACCGTACAATCAAGCCTGTATAAAGAACCGGAGCAATGGAGCGAAAATGTTGAACCGCAACGTAAAATGTTCCGCGCACCATCCAACTACGGTTACATTATGGCAACTTATTCGCCAATACGGCGATTAGACCTTTCTTTATCGGGCATTTACACAGGAAGTATGTTAGTACAACATTTTTCCGGTTATATTCCTGAAGATAGAGAAGTAAAAACACCGGTTTTCTTTGACTTAAATTTCAGGATAGCCTATAATTTTAAGCTTAAAGAAAATGTAATGCTGCAGGTAAGCGCAGGAATGAAAAACATTTTCAATAGCTATCAAAAAGATTTTGACAAAGGAGAATTTAGAGATTCAAGGTACATTTATGGTCCAACGTTACCACGAACGGTATTTTTAGGGATAAGATTTTCGATATAGAAAATTGAGTTTACAAATAATTATTTTAATTTTGCAGTTGAATTGCGGAATCTAAACTTCGGCAATTCAAATGTCAAACTTAATATTTAGAACAATGAAAAACAGATTTATTTTATTTTCATGCATATTATTCCTTGGATGGAGTATTGTGTCATGCTGTCAAACCCAACAGCATACCTGTGATGCTAAGGAAGCAACAAACGTAGTGCTGCAGGATTATGGTGCAGAACCCACAGTGTTAGACATTGATGCTTACACTATGGCAAACGACAATTTTATAACAGCGCTTTGGACGGGCACACAGCTTCAAGTCACCCTAATGTCAATTCCTGTAGGTGGCGAAATCGGTTTGGAACAACATCCCGATAACGACCAGTTTTTACGTATTGAAGACGGGCAAGGCAAAGTGATGATGGGCGACACGGAAGAATCGCTCACTTTTACGCAAATGGTTAAAGCAGATTTTGCCATATTTATTCCTGCGGGCAAATGGCATAATCTCATCAATATAGGCGATAGGCCATTAAAGCTGTATTCTGTTTATGCACCGGCAGAGCATCCTCACGGTGCGGTTTATAAAACGTTTGAAGAGGCAGAGGCGGCGGAACATCATCATTAAAATTATATAAATAGATTATGATTGCCGCTATTATGAGCCTATCGTTATTGTTGTTTTGTAATAATGATATAAAATTAACTAAAAATGAGAGTGTTATGAAATTTGAATTAATTGAATTGCCTTATGCAGCAGATGCATTAGAACCGGTAATAGGAAAGCAAACCATTGAAATACACCATGGCAAGCACTTATTAGCGTATGTAAACAACCTTAACAATCTTATTCAGGGGACACAGTTTGAAAATGCTGACCTTGAAACTATTGTAAAAAAATCGGATGGAGCTATATTCAATAATGCAGGGCAGATATTGAATCATAATCTCTATTTTTTGCAATTTTCCCCGACAGGTAGCCGAAAACCTACCGGGCGATTAGCTGAAGCAATTAACGCCACTTGGGGTTCGTTTGAAAATTTTCAAAAAGAATTTGAAGCAACAGGCGTTGGTTTATTCGGTTCAGGATGGGTTTGGCTTTCTTCCAATGGACAAGGAAAGTTACTAATTACCAAAGAATTTAATGCCGAAAATCCAATTACGAAAGGTTTAAAACCATTACTTACCTTTGATGTTTGGGAGCATGCCTACTATCTTGACTTTCAAAATCGCCGCGCCGACCACTTGAAAAGTTTGTGGACAATAGTGGATTGGGAGGTAATTGAAAGCAGATATTAGAGAACTTTTGAAGTTCATGAAAATTTCTGAAAAAATTCGTAAAACTATTTATATAATTTCAGGAACCATTTCGCTGATATTGGGGACTATAGGTATTTTTTTGCCATTACTGCCAACCACGCCTTTTTACCTGTTAACAGCATGGCTATATATGCAAAGTTCCGAAAAATTGTATAACAAAGTTATGAGTAATAAGTATTTTGGAACCATTGTCAGAAATTTTCAAGAGGATAAAGCCATATCTCTAAAAACAAAGATTATTACTGTTTCTATGCTTTGGATTACCATTCTACTTTCGGCATTTTTGGCAGTTTCCGCTTGGTGGGTTAGGTTGCTCTTGTTTGCTATTGCTATCGGAGTTACCATTCATATTCTTTCATATCGAACAAAAAAAGGCAATTAAAATATTAACTAAAAGACAAATATGAATAAAGTGCTTAAAACAGCCTTAAACATCTTGATATTCGCCCTCATCACCGGATTTGGATATTACATGTTCCATTCGATGAGATCAGAGAGAAAAACGACTCAACCAGGTGAAGAAAATTCAGATTTTACGTTTATTTCCCCCTATGAAAAAACAAATAGCTTTGATGCAGCTTCCCAAATTCAATCCTTTGATATATACAGCAATTCGATTTACGTCGCCTTAACCGACAAAGTTTCTGTTTTCGATTTACAGGGCAACCTCCAATACGATTTTGCAATAGAAACCGGAGCACGCAATATCGTTTTGGATGGTAGGGACAAGGCATGCCTTGTCCTGTACTCTACAAGAATAGATTTGTACACTTTCGAAGGAGAAAAAAAAGATGAATGGGAAGCCTGCAGCGCTAACTCCGACTATTGCGCATTCACCACCACCAAAGATTACGTTTTTGTAACCGATGCGGAAAACAAAAACATCGTTCAATATGATAAATTGGGCAATTTGGTACGTTTCATCAAAAGCCCCGAAGGTTTTATCATTCCCAGCTACGCGTTTGATATTATCAGCATAAACGATACGATTTACTGTTCCAATTCGGGCAGGCACAAAATAGAGAGCTATACGATTGATGGTGAATTTATCGCTTCGTTCGGCATTGCCGGAGCGCAAGCCGGAGCGTTTGCCGGATGTTGTAATCCGGTTTATCTTGCAAAAAATTTCGATGGAAATATTTTGACTTCGGAGAAAGGGAATCCTCGCATTTCAAGCTATGGAAGAAACGGAAAATTTCGAACGATTTTGTTTGATAGCAATATGTTGGGTGGCGGAACGGATGCATCTAAAATGCGTGTTTTCGGTGAAAATATTTTCATTGTAAATGGGAAAACAATTTCGGTTTATGGTAGAGACAAGGCGCACCTTGTCTCTACGGAAAATTCATGTGCCGGCTGCCCAATGCGTGAAAAATGTAAAAAATGAATTGGTGAAGAATTTTTCGTTGTTTTGCAAAAAAATGAAACCTTATTAATTATAGCAATTATGATTACACTAAAAAGATTACGTTCTCTCTCCATTTTTTGGAGTTTATTTATTGGAATTGGTGCTCTTTGGGGAAGTACCATGATGTTTATTGATCCTTCCGGAAAAATGTGGTGGGAAATGGACTTGTTACTACCGTATATGCAAAAACTTCCATGGTCCGATATATTTTTTCAAAATTTTATCTTCCCCGGAATCGCTTTGCTATTTGCGAATGGAGTAACAAATTTTGTTTCTTTTATCCTTATTTGTAAAAACCACCGTTACGCTGCTCTATCAGTAATAGTTTGCGGAATTATTCTCATGCTTTGGACTACAGCTCAATTTTTTATTTTCTCACTTAACTTTATGTCAATACTTTACTTTATTTTTGGGTTGCTCCAAGCTTTAACCGGATATAGATATTGGAAAAAACTTAATAGTTGAAAAAAATAGTGTTCTTTGTACATCTCTTTGTGAGCTTTGTGGTAAAAAATTTTAACCACAAAGGACACAAAGTTTTTCACAAAGAGCACGAAGACTGATAAAATATGACAAAAAAGATTAACCCTGAAAAACAAAGGAAATTATTTAGGACAGGAGCAAGGCTGTTTGCAATAGTCGCGATATTAGCGCTTATTGTATTTTCTTATCAAAAAACCACCGTAAAAAAAGTAGAATATTTCTGGCAAATTGACCCTGAATTGTGCATTGCCTGCGGGCTTTGCGAAACCGAATGCGTATTGCCGGTATCGGCAGTAAAAGCCGTACACGCAAAAGAAGTTTGCGGTTTTTGCGATTTATGCGGAGGCTACTATCGCGCCAATGTGAAAGAACTGAACACTGCCGCCGAAAATTTGATGTGCCCCACCGGCGCCATCCAGCGTAAATTTATAGAAGAACCTTATTTTGAATACAACATAATTGAAGATCTTTGCATTGGCTGCGGAAAATGCGTGAAAGGCTGCAATGCGTTCGGTAACGGCGCCATGTACTTACAAATAAAACAAGAACTGTGCAAAAACTGCAACGAATGTCATATTGCGAGAGCTTGTCCTGCAGGGGCGATAAAGCGGGTGCCGGTTTCTAAAGCGTATGAAAAAAAATCTGAACTATGATTGAAACATTACACAACATCATTGGCGCGATAAACAACGTAGCATGGGGTTGGCCCATGCTTATTTTGTTGGTAGGCACACACATTTTCTTAACTTTCAGGCTAAAATTTATACAAAGATATACTTTTAAAGCGCTGAAACTTGCCGTTACAAAAGACAAGAATGCCCCCGGCGACGTAAGTCAGTTTGCGTCTTTATCAACAGCTTTGGCGGCAACGCTCGGCACCGGAAATATTGTTGGAGTTGCCATGGCAATTTATTTAGGCGGACCAGGTGCTATTTTTTGGTTATGGATCGTTGGCTTTTTCGGAATTGCCACCAAATACAGTGAAGGATTGCTTGCCGTAAAATACAGAGTACAAACGGCAAACGGCACGATGTTGGGCGGACCTATGTACGCTTTAGAGCGCGGACTGAAAATGAAATGGGCAGGTATTTTGTTTGCCATTTTCTGTACGTTTGCGGCTTTTGGCGCCGGTAATTTAGTGCAAGTAAACGCCATTTCCATGATGATGGAACACCAGTTTAACGTAAATGTTCACGTAACAGGGATTATACTTTTTGTTATAACGTTTGCGGTTGTTGTGGGCGGTATAAAATCCATAGCCAAGGTTTCCGAAAAGATTGTTCCAACTTACGCAGTCATCTTCATCATTATGAACGTAGTAGTAATTTCAATAAATTACGCTTACATCCCTGATGCGATTTCATTGATTATTAAAAGTGCATTTACCCCACGAGCGGCAGGAGGCGGATTTGTAGCCTCTACCCTATTAATGGCCATGCGTTATGGTGTTTCAAGAGGCTTGTTTTCAAACGAATCCGGACTTGGATCTGCACCGATTGCGGCAGCGGCGGCAACCACAAGAAATCCTGTTCGGCAGGCATTGGTATCTATGTCGGCAGTTTTCTTAGATACTATCGTAATGTGCTTCTTAACAGGCTTAATGTTAGTTACCACCATCCTTAAAAACCCCACTGTCTACGACGGGCTTGAAGGTGGGCAGTTTGTAGCTTATGCCTACAACCAAATTCCTATCTTCGGTCCTTTAATACTTACGGTCGGCATATTCCTATTCGCATGGACAACGGTACTTGGCTGGTGCTATTATGCCGAAAAATCAATGGAATACATATTCGGCAAAAAATCTATCTTACCTTTTAGAATCTTTTTCAGCTGTGTAGCTTACGTAGGAGCTGTAGTTCCTTTAGCGCTTGTTTGGGAAGCTGCCGATATGTTTAACGCTTTAATGGCGATACCCAATCTTCTTGCACTCATACTACTAAGTAGTGTGATAGTTAAAGAAACTCAAAAATATTTGTGGAATAATAATTTGGATGCGGTTTCGGAGGATGAACTGCCGGTGGTGGATAAATAAAATTTGTGTTAGTCAACCGGTTGAAAAATTATCTTTACTGCAACAGAATTGACCACCGGAATAACAGAGCTTTTATACACCGCTCTCGTAGAGAGCAAACCTATCTAAGCAGTAGCCTCAGGCTACTGTATGAGGATGTTCACTGTCATATAGCTGCCTGCGTAGCAGGCATACCAAACCGCTGTGTGCCTCCTACGGAGGCAGGAGTTGAGCGGGTCACATCTTTATACAGTACGCTGAGCGTACTGCTTAGATAGCTTTGCTCTCTACGAGAGCGGTGTATAAAAGTTCTGTTATCCCGATGGTCAATTCTGTTGTAATGAAGATAATGTTTCAACCGGTTTTTTAGATTGAGTTTAAGTTTTGTATAGATAAGCGAAACGTTTCTGATTATCTATGTAAAAATGCTATTTTTGCTACCAAGTTTTTATATAAGCTGAACGATTTAGAGTTAGTAAGATATGACATAAAATATTTTGAAAATAGATGGTATAAATTATGGAACAACATCTTAAAGGAAATAGGTATGATTACGTGGTAAAATATTCAGATAATGGATATTTTGAAATTTCTACTATACGAAAAAAAGATGGTAGAAAATCAGCAATAACAAATTTAAACCGAATTATTAGCGAGGTAATTGAGCCAATACTAAATACTATTTATGTAGAAGAATCATATTTGTATGTTATAGACAAAGAAGTAGGAAGAAAATTATATCAAACTGCAATCGAAGTGCTAAGTGATAAGCAGTGGGTTAGTCAATATTTAGAAAAAGAATTAGATGATGATATACAAGATGAATTATAATTATACTTTCAAAAATTAGCAGATTATTTTTTCCTCTATTTTCAAAACAATTATGACCAACCAAGAACCTCTCTTCCTATCCATAGGTAAAACAATCCCCCAAGCCGAACAAAGCCAAATGTTCGGCAAACCCTGCTTTAAAATCAACGGAAAAGCATTCATCTGCTTTTTTCAAAATGATATAGTGTTTAAACTTACCGCAGAGGCGCGTGAGGAAGCGCTAAGTTTAGAAGGCTCGCAACTGTTTGATCCGTCAGGTAAAAAAAGACCCATGAAAGAGTGGGTGCAAGTTTCTGCCAAGAATGCAGATAAATGGGAGAAGTTTGCGGAAGAAGCAATGAAATACGTGAAAACGTTAACATAAAACTAGAAAAATACAATGAAAACCCTAGAAGAAAGTATAGCAGCAGCAATGGACGCCCAACAAGATACGGCAATTGTTCCCTATTTACCTTACATTTTGCAAGATTTTTGGGAACTCGGAACTCCGCCCGAAATTGTGATACATCTTATTCAAAAGCATTGCATTGTAGAGACGGGGCGCGCCCCGTCTCTACAGGTGTTGGATCTGGGGTGCGGTAAAGGCGCCGTTTCTATAAAATTAGCGGCAACATTGCAATGTAATTGCTATGGAATAGACGCTATTCCCGAATTTATTGAGGTATCAAAAGAAAAAGCCAAAGCGTATGGTGTAGATACATTATGCCGGTTTGAAGTGGGCGACATTCGTGAAAAAATAGAAGAATTAGACAAATTTGATGTTATTATTTTGGGAGCTACCGGTCCTATTTATGACGACTATTACACATCACTAACAGCAATCTCGAAACATCTGACCGATGAGGGGATCATCATTATTGAGGAAGCGTATATTGACGATGCGAGCACATTTCAACACCCGCCCATATTACCTCGTAAGGAATTATTAAAACAATTTGAACAGGCAGGAATGGAACTGATTGATGAAACTGTGGGTGAGTATAGTGAATGGATGGACAGTGCGAAAGATATGGAAAATATGCTGATAAGATGCAATGAACTGAAAACAAAATATCCTGAAAAATCTTATCTTTTTGAAAATTATCTACAAAACCAAGCCTCCGAATATGATGTGTTGGAAAACAAAATGATAGGTTCGGCTATGGTATTAAAAAGAATAATATGAAAATACTAATCTACGGCGCTGGAGTTATTGGAAGTATCTTTGCCGGAAAAATAGCGCAAAAAGGTTATGATATAACTGTTCTTGCGAGAGGAAACAGGTATAAAGAAATTGAAGAACACGGCATTGTCCTTCAACATTCTTTAACCGGAAAAACAGACAAGATCAATGTTAAACTCATAAATACATTAACGGAAACCGATCTTTATGATTATATCATTGTGCCTGTTCAAACCAATCAAATAGATGATATTCTGCCTGTTTTGGCAAAAAATAAATCGCCAAATATTGTATTTATGGTGAATAATCCTTTGGGATATGAGAAATGGATAAATGCTGTTGGATATGAACGGATTATGATAGGATTTCCTTCCGCCGGAGGAGGACGGGAAAACGGTGTAGTTCATTATTTTATAGGAAAAGGAATCATAAAGTTATTTCAGTCAACCACCATTGGAGAACTCAATGGAAAAAAAACAAAACGACTTAAAACCTTGTATCAAATATTTAAGAGAAGCGGTTTTTCGCCAAGTGTAAGCGACAAAATGGATGAGTGGCAAAAAACGCACATTGCGGTTGTTTTGCCCGCCGCTAAAGCATTGTATGACTATCAATCAAACAATTATGAACTCTCAAAATCGTTCAAAACGTTGAAAAACATGGTATTGGCAACACGCGAACTGCTTGCAATACTCAAGAAAAACAATATCCAAATAACTCCTCGAAAATTGTATTTTTATTATTTTCTCCCTGCCGGCATAACAGCGAGAATATGGCAAATTGTAATGAACACAAAGATTGCAGAATACGCAATGGCAAAGCACACCATAGCTGCAAAAGAGGAATTGAAAATATTACAAGAACAATTTATGATGTTGAATAATATTTCTGAGGCTGATTTACGTTATTATAACCTTATAACATAATCCGCGTTTATCGTAGTAGCAGCTTTGCGAGGTTGCGGCTTACATAAAGCGGCTTACAAACTCAGATAAGCGATGACCACTACTGCTTTACAATCTTTCGACAAATTCCATTAACTTCAGTAATATAAATCCCACTCGGCAACGAAGAAACATCTATCTGATTGCCTTTTGCATTAATCAGCAAAACGCCCTGAATGGAATATATCTTAACTTCCGGTGTTATAGCATTACTTGTTTCAATGTACAGGATACTAGATACAGGGTTAGGAAACAGCTTAACCGAATTTTTGAGAAGATGGTTTTCCTTTATTCCAACTTCAGGTTTCATATAGGTAGCTTTGAATCTATTGAATTGAAAAGTACGAAGGCTACTTTGCATATTATTGTAATATACAGTCAGTTCTATCTGTCCTTCTTCCCAATCCCATATAAAACCTTTTTTGTAGTTCTCCCACAAATAGCCATCTATTGCGTTATTGTTTTCATCATACGAATATGTATATCTCTCATATTCCTCCCATTCGCCATCCTCTCCTTCTTGCAAAGATTCCGAGAGCAAATTATTTTGAGAATCGTAGGTATATATTATTTTCATAACACCGAACCATTGCCCACTTTCCCAGTCCCGGAAATCGTAAATATGGGTAATTGTATTGTTTTGTAAATCGTAAACAACAGTTAATTTGACAGTTTCTTCCCAAACATCATCCAAAATTTGAAGCATCGCTCCGGTTAGCTGGTTTTGTGCATCGTAGGAATAAACTATTATCACGTGATCATACCACTCATCATCTTCTTCCGGATATTGATGGCGTTCTTCAATGATATTGTTTTGCTCATTGTATTTGTAAACAATTTTATCATCAAATTCCAATTCGTCTTCGCCCCACCACGAATATATCATTTTTTCTATCATTCTGTTTTGTGAGTCGTATGCATAAGTTATCATCTCTTCACTAAACCAGTATCCTTCCCAAAATTGAAATACCTTTTCTGTCATATTATTTTGTGCATCATATTTATAAAGATACCTCATACTATTCTCCCATTGTGTTTCTTCCCAACTTTGAAATAGAGTTTCTATCTTATTATTATGTGGATCATATGAATGAGTAATTTTACCGGAGATATTCCATTGGTTCATCTCCCACCATTGCCATAATTCGCCGGTACATATTCCGTTTGTGTACGAAAAAATCCGACGAAGTTCATTCGTGTTTCCATCTCCATAATACTGATAAATAGTATCCGGCTCCCACCAGTCAGCATTTTTTTGGGATTTTGTCGGATTTTGCATTTGGGATAACGAAATTTGTTTTTGAAAGAAGCTTAATTTCTCTTTTTCAAGATCAATTTTTTTGGTTAATTTTTCATATTTAAATTTCCCTGCAAATTTGTCGGAAATTCTTTCGGTTTTAGGTTGTGCCATACCTAAAACTACTAATGCTGAACAACATAATACTAATAAGATTTTTTTCATAGCTTTTTATTTTTTTGGTTAATGTATGTATTTGTAATTTAATATCATATAACGTTATTTTTAAAAAATTTTCGTTTGTAATTATTATTTTTCCTTTTCTTCAAATGTTTCCTTTGCCGCTGTCAGAAGAAAATGGGGGGGGGATTTGGCTTAAAGTTTTAGCGATGCAAATATCACATTTTTTTAATATCGTATTAAAATGCAGATGGTTTTTTTTGGACGAGCGGCTTGTTTTCTGTTTTTTAATATTTTTGCCGAAATAAAAAAACAAACGATTATGATTAATATAATATCGAATTGCGTTGTTTTGAAAAAGATTGGGTTTCCGCCTACGAAATTCTCGAAGATGGTATTATCGTTCAAGACATGTCGCATACTGCCGTATTGACGGAGTAATTGTCAATAAATTTCAAATGAAAAAAGCCATACCTTCCACCATAATTCTAAGCGTCATATCCTTAGCAATCTCCGCCCAAAGCCGTTTCCCCAAGCCCGATTTCGAATCGGGATACGTTTACCCTGAACAACATTTCTTTGTTCCCAAGGAAGCGCTGTGGTCGTACATAGACATTGCGCTACTTGTACTTCTAATGAGCTTTGTTGCATGGGCAGTAATAAAAAAACAGATTCGATGGCCCGTTATGCTGACAGCGGTGATTTCAATTGCATATTTTGGTTTTTTCAGACATGGCTGCGTGTGCAGTATCGGCGCAGTGCAAAATGTGGCATTGGGGTTGGCAAGTGATTCGTACACCATACCATTGTTTGTGCTGTTGCTGTTTCTGCTGCCTATTGTATTTGCATTGTTTTTTGGCAGAGTATTCTGCGCCGGCGTGTGTCCGCTGGGCGCATTACAAGAAGTGGTAAATATCAAAAACTACAAACTATCGAAAGCGGTAACCGGTGTTCTAAGTATTTTCCCTTGGGTTTATTTAGGTTTTGCTGTATTATTTGCTGTAACCAACACTCGATTTATCATCTGTCACTTTGACCCGTTTGTCGGAATTTTCCGTTTGGGTGGCGAATTGCCGATGCTAGTTTTTGGAGTAATATTGTTGATTTTTTCCATCTTCACCGGACGTCCGTTTTGCCGTTTTATTTGCCCTTATGGCGCAATCCTCAGCCTTTTTTCAAGAATATCATTCCGACAGGTAAAAATTACTAAAAAAGAGTGCATCAATTGCCAACTTTGCCACAACGCTTGTCCGGTAGATGCAATTCGTCCGCCTTACGAAAATAAAGTGAAAGAAAGTCGCTCTATAGGCGTGAAACGGATTTTGCGATATATGGTGTTCTTGCCGCTTATGGTAATGACAGGTGCAACTATGATGTACATGCTGAGCGGCAAATTCAGTAAAATGAACAAAGAAGTCCGTTTGTACGACATGGTAATTGAAAATGAAATACAGCCGCAAGCAATACAATCGTTAGAGCTACAAGCGTTTTATGGCATGGGAAGAAGCGTTGAAGAACTTGAAGCGCAAGTTGCTGTAGTTAAAAAAGAGTTTCGTGTTTATTCAGGAATAATCGGTGCGTTTTTGGGGTTAGTAATCGGGCTGACACTCATTAGCTTGTCAACAAAAAGAACACGGAGGTTTTATGAAATTGATAATGCGGACTGTGTGGGGTGTGGGAGGTGTTTTGGTTATTGTCCGCAAAATGTCTGAACTATGATTTTCATAAGATTATCAAAATTAAATAAGATTAATGACAAAATAAATATTGAATGTTATGAGTTTTTATAGAAAAAATAGCGATAATTTTAATCTTGGAAATCATATAAATCTTAATAAAATCATAGTTCAAGCGAAATGAAAAAAACACTAAGCCGAAACATCGCCATACTCTCCGCAATCTTTATCATTGCATTCTCCATAATGCTTGTAACCAACTATTTTCAAGTTAGTGATTCAAACGCTTTAGAAATGATCGAAAATCTAAAGCAAACCAACGAAGAATATAATAATAACCCACAACTACAAGAACAAATACGCGAACTAGACTTGTTGGCGAGAAAAGCCTATTTTACCAACCTTAACCGACTTAAAACAGGCGTCGCCATTTTGTTAGTTATGGTAATTGCTCTTGTAGTCTCTTTACGGATTTACTTCGCAAAAAGCAAAGATATTCCCGACAAAAAAATTGATCCCATTGATGATTGGATAATACAATCAAAAACAAGGAGATACATTATTTGGATCGTAAGCGGATTGGCATTAAGCGGAATTGTTTTTGCCGTACTAACCTCACCGTATTTAAAAGAAAACAACAGCTCAGAAGTCGCTGAATCGAATTACTTCGCCGAAGAAATCGAATTCGAAACACAAGCCACAGAACAAATTGAAGCTGATGATGAAACAGATGCAGAAACCTCAGTAGCCATCACCGACACCATCGAAATATCGAAAGTTA
>WQTS01000081.1 GCA_009786185.1 Bacteroidota bacterium | reverse complement strand
GGCTTGTTGGAAGGTGTAGCCGGTATCGGCTTGGCTATGCTTACCTATTACTATGAAATGGATCCTGCCTGGGATGAATGTTTGCTGCTGTCTTGACCTTCAATTTCATTTAAGAATCCGTTTTCATGTTACCAAAGATTTTTTAATACAATAAAAACAGTCATTAAGAGATAAAAACTTGACCTTTCAGTGGTTGTGCTATAGCCACAGGGACACTTGAAAAATAATATCGTTACATATTATATGAAAAAAACGTGTTTCTTTGCAGCATGATAACATACCATAAAATTCATAAAGAAGGAATCGTTTCTATCATCATTGCATTCTTTATTACGGTTGCGCCGGCTTGGCTTATTTTATACTTCTGTAAAATCCCGTTTTTACTTTATTTATTGATTCAAATAGTGGGTCTTTTCGTATGGTTTTTTGTTATTTATTTTTTTCGTGTGCCCGATAGAAGAACGAATCGGGACGAAAACGCCATTATTGCACCTGCCGACGGAAAGATCATTCAGATTTTGGAAGAGGTTGAAACCGAATATTTTAATGATAAGAGAATACAAATCTCCATTTTCATGTCGCCGCTAAATGTGCATGTAAACACATATCCTATTGATGGAGAAGTAGTTTATGTAAAGTATCATCCCGGAAAGCATTTGGTTGCCAGTTTGCCGAAAGCTTCAAAAGATAATGAACATAACACGGTGGTTCAAAAGCATAAAAACGGAGAAGAAGTATTGTTTCGCCAAATTGCCGGTACGGTGGCGCGCAGAATTGTGAGCTATGCTAAAAATGGCGAATATGCCGAACAAGGCGAAGAGATGGGCATTATTAAATTCGGCTCGCGCGTGGATCTTTTTTTACCGCTATCAGCAAAAATTAATGTAAAATTGCACGAAAAAGTACAGTCACAAATTACACATTTAGCATATTTTTCATAATCTTTCCGTATGCAACTCAGCATTGTCATTGTAAACTACAACGTAAAACATTTCTTGATGCAATGTTTACAATCGGTGCAAAAAGCTATTGCCGGTATGGAAGCCGAAGTTTTTGTGGTGGATAACGCCTCTTCCGATGATTCGGTGGAAATGTTGCAAGAAAAATTCCCGTGGGTAAATCTCATAGCTAATACAGAGAATGTAGGTTTTTCTTGTGCTAATAATCAGGCGATTAAACTTGCTAAAGGAGAATTTATACTATTACTCAATCCGGACACTTTAGTAGAAGAAGATACATTTGTGAAATGTATTGATTTTATGAAACAAACGCCGGATGCCGGAGCGCTGGGGGTGAAAATGATTAACGGAAACGGCGAATTTCTCCCCGAGTCGAAAAGAGCGTTGCCGATCCCTTCCGTAGCATTTTACAAAATATTCGGATTATCAAAACTGTTTCCGCGATCTAAAAAATTTGGTTCTTATCATCTTACTTATTTAGATAATGATAAAACGCAATCGGTAGAAGTATTGTCCGGCGCTTTTATGTTTATCAGAAAAAAAGTGTTGGACGAGATTGGACTTTTGGATGAAACATTTTTTATGTATGGCGAAGATATTGACTTATCATACCGTATCATCAAAGCCGGATACAAAAACTACTATTTGCCCGACCCGCGAATTATTCATTACAAAGGAGAAAGCACCAAAAAAGGAAGTATCAATTATGTGGTTGTGTTTTACAAAGCAATGCAAATATTTGCAAAGAAGCATTTTACCAACAAAAAATCGTTTCTTTTAACTTGGATACTCAATCTTGCTATATGGTTTCGCGCTTCTTTGGCAATCGGAAAGCGTGTAGCCGCCTCTTTGCTTTTGCCGCTTCTTGACATCTCCTTTATTTATGGAGGGATGTTGCTTTTAGCATTTTATTGGCAAACTCAAGTATTGGAATACAGAGACAGTCATTTTCCGGATTATTATTTTTTCTTAGTAATTCCTTGTTACATAGCAGTTTGGATTGTATCTGTTGCCATAAATAAAGGATACAAAAAACCATATTCCACTTTCAAAACCAATCGTGGTATTATTTTTGGCACTATTGTTATCTTATTGATTTACGCGTTGCTTCCCGAAACAATCAGGTTTTCGCGTGCCGTTACTATTTTTGGCGCAGCGTGGACTGCCATTGCTATGAATGGTATTCGTTATCTGTTGCATAAATTCAAATTAAAAGGCTATCGATATGCTGATTCCACAAAGAGAAGAGTTCTCATTATCGGCGATTTACCTGAAACGGAAAGAGTAGCCATAATTGCGCAAATAGGCAACCAAAAACCTGAAGCCATCTATACAACTGCAGATGCCGGTTCATCTGCCATTAAGAATCTTGTTAAAGAAAATAGAGTTAACGAATTGATTCTATGTTCAAAAGATATTAGCATAAAGAATATTATTTCACATTTTATAGAGCTAAAGACTTGCTCCGTATCTTATAAAATAGCTCCTGAGGGTGAACAGGCGGTTATTGGGAGTCGTAATATTCAATATCCGGTAGTTGGGACTGTTTTAAAAGAACACAGATGACACGGATGACGCTGATTTACACAGATATAAATACTGCCTTTTTTCTAACACTAAAAAATAAGTTTTAGTCTAAAATCTAAACTGCAATCTGCAAGTAAATACACCTGCTTTTACATGCTCCGAAAAGTCAAGAGGGTTAATTTTGGTAGCAGATTCGGTAACAGGAATTACATTGTCTTTTGAGTTGAAAGGCATATCATAAAAACACATTAAGCGTAAATTAGAAGTACATCTTACTAATAATCCGAAGCCTAAGTAGTTATAAGACAAATCGGTTTTGCGTGTAATATTTTCGCTCTTAATTTTCGTATTAGGATCCATGTAAGCATATTTCAACACCAAAGTAAGCGGCGTTTTGTAAATATCTTGCACAAAGTAGGCGTGTGCGCCCCAAAAATTACGAATGTGATTGTAAGAGGCAGCAAATTGCATGGCAGCAGCATTCGGAGACCTAAAGTTCCCTGCTTGCGATGGTTGTTGACCAAACAAAACTTCTCCGCGAATATTGGTGATTCCCCAAGAGGTTTGAATCGAAAATTGTGCATCCAAGCCGTAATATTGACGAATGTTTTTCCTAAACGGATCCACTTTTTCAGCATCCCATTTACCATCTTTAACTGTGTAAAGCATTGTATCAATATTTCTAACACTTCCATAATACATTGATGCACCTACACCGAACGTTACTTTTGACCATCCTTTGCCATAGCTTAAACGACCGATAAAATCCATTTTTCCGTTATCGGGAACAGCAATTCCGTTTCCGCAGAAAGCGCCGCCATCTAATTTCAAACCTTCTACCGGCGAGCCTTTAGGACCGGCAAGTGTTACCATAGCGCCCAAGTCTCTTTCATCCGGAAATAGATCTCCGTACAAAACTGTTCTTTCGGGGCTTTCTCTACGTCTGGATGAATAGGTAATTTCATCGCCAAAGGGTCTGTTGAAAATACCCACAGTAAGTGAAGCCACTTTTAACCATGGTTCGGAAACTTGGAAAAAGACATCGGTAAAACTCACGCCTCTTTCAGTAATATTTAATTGAAAAACGGCAGAACCGAACTTTTCTTCCCAAGCAAATCTGATGCGACCGCGCCGAACGCCAAAACGGAAAAAGTTGCCGGATTCTCCATCTCTGTCTTTATCATATTCTCTAAGCGCTCCTACTCTTGTAGAGGCAAACTCTTGCCCTACTTCAAATTGTGCTTGAACATAACCGGAAACTTTTAATTTTTTAAGTTTTTTAATTTCGATAGTGTTATTTTCTACACTTTCTTTAATTTCTTCTAATTCGGTTTTCACCGATTTTTCCGTAACTTGCTCGTTTTGTGCTTGCACAACGCCCATTAAACTACACGTTAATATGCCGATGCATGCTGATAATAAAACTCTTTTCATATTGTTTGTCGTTATCCTTCTTTTTTTGACGGTGCAAAAAAGGGAAGTTAATATTACCAAACTATTTCAACAAAATGTATTTTTAGTAAAAAAAATGTTGCAAAATGATTACATTTTTTGCGAAGATATTACATCATATCCGGTGGAAGTTGCATATCATCATATTCATCCTCATCCTTAGCATTAGGGATGGTGCGTTGCAATGAAGAAACCAAAGAACCGATCATTTTGGTCAATTCCATCATTTGATTTACGGAATGTTCTTTATCGTACTCATTCATAAGCCCTAAGCGAGTAGCAATTTCTGTATAAACTACACATTCGCGTACGGAGCTTTTCGCCATTTTCAGATAATAAATGAACTGCGGTTTGTTTCGTGCCGAACCTTCCGCAAGAAATAGCGCTATGCTTTGCGATACTTTTAGAAAAGGTTGTGCCAGAGTAGGTTGTTCTTGATTTGGAAATTTATTTACCACACCGTGCAACCAAGTAATGTAATCTAAGGCTTTTGCATAAATGCGTAAATCTTCAAATCTGAAGAAACTTACGGGAGTTTCCGGTTTAATCATAATAATTCAGTTTTAGTTAGAAAGTGCACAAAAATAATATTTTTTTAACATAGCTGCATTTTTTTGTTAAAATGGAACATTTTTTCTTTAATCCTTGCCATTTTTATCCCAATTTTGCTTTATAATCTGCATATTTTCCCGGTTCTGCTAATAAAACAAAATCTCCCTCTTTGGTTACCATCCCAATTGCCGGATGTTTTACTCCGTTAAAGAAAGTGGTTTTTACCATGGTATAATGAATCATATCATCAAAAATAATGCGGTCTCCTATTTCCAAAGGCTCAGCGAAAGCAAAATCACCCATTCCGATATAATCTCCTGCCAAGCAGGAACTTCCACCCAGACGATATACACATTTATTACTAAGATTTGGTTCGGTGGCATTAATTACAACAGGCTTATAGGGCATTTCTAAACAATCGGGTAGATGGCAGGCAAACGAAATGTTGAGCATGGCGGTTTTTATGCCTTTATTTTCTACAATATCTTCTACTGTGGAAACTAATACACCTGTTTGCCAGCCTACTGCCTCGCCGGGTTCTAAAATTACTTCTTTGATATTAGGGTAACGTTGTTTAAAGTCTTTGAGGAGGTTTATTAAATGTGCTACATCATAATCTTTTCTTGTAATGTGGTGTCCACCGCCGAAATTTACCCATTTGCACTCCTTAATAAGGTGTCCGAATTTTTCTTCAAACGATTTTAAGCAATTTTCTAATGCGTAACTATCATTTTCGCACAAGGTGTGAAAATGCAATCCTTCAATGCCTTCCGGTAAATGCGGCGGCATATTTTCTGCTAAAATACCCAAGCGCGATCCGGGGAGTGCAGGATTATATAAATCGGTGGTAACCTCCGAGTATTCAGGGTTTACGCGCAATCCGAAGCTGATTTTCTTAGGACAAGCCAGGGCTTTTTCACGAAAGCGAGCCCATTGGCTCAACGAGTTGAAAGTTAAATGACTGCTGTAATACAAAAGTGTTTCAAATTCCTCTTCTAAATAAGCGGGAATGTAAGTATGTGCTTCGCATTGCATCTCTTCTACAATAAGTTGTGCTTCATTTAAAGAACTTGCCGTAGCGCCTGATAGATATTGGCGAATAAGAGGAAATGAGTGCCAAAAAGCAAATCCTTTTAATGCGCAAATAATGGAAACGCCGGCTTCTTTTTGCACTAAATTCAATAATTGCAGATTGGCTTCTAAGGCTTCTTCGTATAACACAAAACAGGGTGAGGGTAAATTTTCGTAGTGCATAAATTGTTTTTTACGTGAGAATGCAAAATAATGCGTTTTTTTAACATAAAAAACATTAGTCTTTATTTCAACAATAAATGCCCTAATTCACTGTTATTAAAAAGTTCACAAAAAATCCTTATGAAAAAATTCATTTTCGTTTTAGCCCTTTGGTTATCCGTATTTTGTACATTTTCCCAACAGCCTTTTTCTATGGAAAAAGCGGTGCGATATTTAGCATCTCCGGAGTTGGAAGGAAGATTTATACAGACCAAAGGCGATTCATTAGCTATAGAATATCTTGTAAGTCAGTTTGAAATGATGGAGATACAGCCGTTTTTCAATCAATATGCACAACCTTTTTGTGGGCGTTCGTTTTTTACAGGAAGAAAAGACACCATTTGTTCAAGAAATGTAGTGGCATTTGTAGAGGGCACCGATAAGAAATTGAAGGAGCAATATATTTTGGTTTGCGCTCATTTTGACCATTTGGGAAAAAAGGAAAATGAATATTTCCCGGGAGCCAACGACAATGCTTCAGGAACGGCTATGGTGCTTTATTTAGCTAATTACTTTGCAAAAAATCCTACCAAAAGATCCATCATCTTCGCTTGTTTTGCGGGCGAAGAATTAGGTTTTCTCGGATCAAGCAGCTTTATCAAAGTTTTTCCAGAACCATTAGATCAGATTCAATATGTGATTAATTTTGATATGGTAGGACGCTACGATGAAGGAGGTTTATGCGTAATAGGAGAAAGTACCTCCAAAATATTAAAAGAAACGGTACAAAAAATATCTGAAAAAGAGCAAATTCGTACAAAAAAATCTTCTTTCATTTTCTTCTTCGGTTCTGATCATTTTGTTTTTTACCAGCAAAAAATTCCCTTTCTTTGTTTTAATACCGGTGGCGATAAAAAAAACTACCACACCCCTAAAGATGATGTAGATAGCATTGACTTTGAAGGGATGAAAATAGTAGCTACTTTTGGAAAACAGGTGATAGAGGAATTAGGGAATAGTTCCAAAAAATCGGATTTTAAGAAAATGGATAGTAAAAAATAAATTAAACACTAACCACGTTATAACCTTCAAATCAAATTCATTATGAAACGAAAATTAATTTTATGCATCATGGCGGCTTGCTTCGTGCTAACAGGCGCGTACGCACAAACTGCCCAACAAGATGAACTCTTGAAAATCTTAAAAAATGAGATAGATAGAGGGATGGCATTCTACCAAAAAGCCGATATTCCGGTTTATCTGATCAGTTACAGAGTGGATGAAGTTGAAACCTACAACATTTCGACGTCATTTGGCACATTAACAAACTCAACTCCGAGCAAAGAGAGGACACTGACCATTCAGGTTCGGGTGGGCGATAAAGAGTTAGACAATTATCGCGAACTTCGAGACGATGCTTCGGCATGGATAAACCCGCGTTCCACAAGGATAACGCTTCCGCTGGATAACGACCCGAAAGCGATTGCTTTAGCTTTGTGGGAAGCCACAGAAACGGAGTATCGTAATGCCGCTTCGCGTTACGAAAAAGTAAAAGCCAATGTAGCAGTTAAAGTGGAAGCCGAGGATAAATCTCCGGATTATACGAGCATTACTCCGGTGCAATATTACGAAAAACCGATTAAAATGTCGGATTTTAAATTCGATATTCCGGCTTGGGAAACCCGTTTGAAAAACTATTCGGCACAATTTGCAGATAATAAGGATATTTTGGACGGAGAATCTACATTTACTTTTAGAGTTGAACGGAAATATTTTGTGAGCAGCGAAGGAACTTCCATTGCTCAAAACAACACTTCTACTCGTGTTTTTCTTTCGGTTATGGCACAAGCAGATGACGGGATGGAACTTCCGTTGCATCAAAGTTATTTCGCACATATTCCACAAGATTTGCCGGATGATAAAACTATGATGAAAGATGCACAAGAAGTTGCTAACGTTGTGGTAGCCATGAAAACGGCGCCTGTAGTTGATCCTTATGCCGGTCCGGCAATAATGTCGAACGATGCCGCCGGTGTGTTTTTCCATGAAATATTCGGACATAGAATTGAAGGGTCGCGCTTGAAAAAAGAAACAGATGGACAAACTTTTAAAAAGAAAGTGGGCGAAGTGGTGCTAAATAAAGATCTATCCGTAATTCTCGACCCAACAATTACTACTTATAAAGGGATCCCGATTAATGGAAGTTATAAGTATGATGATGAGGGAGTTAAAGGGGAAAAAGTGGTAGTTATAGATAAAGGCGTTTTAAAAAATTTCTTAATGACCCGCACGCCCATTGATAATTTTCCGAAATCTAACGGACATGCAAGAGCACAAGCCGGATTTCAACCGGTTTCGCGCCAATCGAACTTAATTGTGGAAACGGAAAAACCTTATACCGATGCACAATTGAGAGAAATGTTAATAGAAGAGGCTAAAAAACAAGACAAAGAGTATGGGTATCTTTTTGCCAGAGTAACAGGCGGCTTCACCGTAACCGGAAGATTTATGCCCAACTCTTTTAACGTAACACCTTTGGAAGTATACCGCGTGTTTGTAGATGGTCGCCCGGACGAATTGGTGCGCGGTGTGGATTTAGTTGGAACTCCGTTAGCCATGTTTTCTCAAGTAGAAGCTGCCGGAGATACCCATGGGAATTTCGCAGGTATGTGCGGTGCCGAATCAGGCAGCGTTCCTGCGGGATGCTGTTCTCCTGCTCTATTTGTGAAGCAAATAGAAATGCAGAAAAAAGACAAATCACAAAATCGTCCGCCGATAATGGAAAGACCGTAGTTAATTTTGAATTATGAATTTTGAATTCGTAATTGAAGGTTCAAAACTCATAATTCAAGATTCAAAATTTAAAATTCAAAATTTAAAAAAGTTAGTTATGAAAAATATTAGAAAATACATCGTTACGTTGGTCTTGTTTGTTACAGGATTTTTAACGTTCGCACAAGCAGAATCTTTTGAAAGCATTGCTTTTAGAGCGATGCAGGATGAGATGAACCGGAATATGTCGGATCTTAAATTAGACAGATTAAAATCGCCTTATTATCTCAGTTACTTAATTACGGATGCACATTTATTCAGTGTTGAAGCGCAACTTGGCGCTTTAGTGAGAACGCTTGACAGGCCGCTGAGAAATCAGGAAACCTCGGTGCTGGTAGGCAGCCATCAAAGGAATAATCTCAATTTTATTAATGAAAACAAGCTATTTGGCTGGTACGGAGGCTCTTTCAGTATACCCATGACTTTAGAAAACAATTATGATGCGGTGCGTCGTAGCCTTTGGGTGGAAACGGATGTACAGTATAAAGAAGCGGCAGAGCTTATCGAAGCGAAGTTTGCTGCAATGAATCAACAAAACATACCGGAAGATGAGAGAAATTTGGCTGATTTTTCGAGTATTCCGTCTTTGAATAAAATAGTTCCATCGCAACAAATTACGTTTGACAAAGCCAAAATCGAAAAATTGACCAAAGATTTATCTGCTGTTTTTTCAAATTTTCCGCATCTTACCAAATCGGGAGTGAATACCTATATTTTTACCGCAGACGCTTTGTATTTGAACAATGAAGCGATAAAATATAAAGTACCGTTTTCGTTAGTTTGCATTAGAGTTTATGCCGAAGCTGTGGCAATAGACGGCGAACCTTTAATGGATTACATCAATTTCTATTTTACCACGCCTGATCAAATTCCAACTTTAGAGATTTTGAAACCACAGGTGAATCAAATGGCAACTTTGTTAACACAATTGCGCACGGCTCCGGCAATTCAAGAGTCGTACAGCGGACCCGTAATGTTTGAAGGTGAAGCCGTTGGAGAGATTGTTTCCCAATGTTTTGTGGATAATCCGAACGGGCTTTTAGCTGCCAGAAAACCGATTGTCAGCAATCCGGTACTACTCCAACGTTATGGACAATTTTTACCCAAAGAAAATAAGTTAGAACAACTTACAGATAAAAAAGTGATTACGAGAGAACTTTCGGTTGCGGCAGTTCACGGCCAAAAAACGTACAACGGTATGCCGCTTATCGGTTACTACGAAGTGGATGCACAAGGCGTTGTGCCCGCATCCAAAACCGTACTTATTGAAGACGGCGTTTTAAGGGCATTATTAACCGACAGGACACCCACCATGAAAAACGGAAGCTCTAACGGACATCGTTGTTTCGCCATATCCGACGGTTCATTAACCGGAACTTTGGGTTCGGGTATTTTAGAACTAACCGCTACGGAAACCATGAGCTATGAGGCGCTTAAAGAAGCGTTGATTGCCGCCGCCAAAGAAGAGGATTACGAATACGCCTACATTGTACGCAAAATGGCAAATCCCATGGCAGGCGTTCCGGGGCTTTCTGCGTTTGTTCCCTCAAATGCAGGAACTTTCGGAGTTTCGCGACCGGTATACATTTATAGAATATCCGTAGCAGACGGCACGGAAGAATTGGTACGCTCTGCCAAAATAGCCGACCTATCTCTAAAATCGTTCAAACGCATTGTAGGTGTAGCTGATACGCAAGAAGTATACAATACACTTCAGCGAGGTAAGCAAGGTGGTTACTCTACATGGCGTTCCAGATTTGCTTTGGTAGGCTCGCCCGCCAGTTTCATTGTACCGAAAGCTATTGTATTTCAAGAGTTAGAAGTAGAAAAAGATAAAGATATTGTTTTGAAGAGAGAGACGGTGGTGCCAAGCCCGCTACTGTCGGGGAAATAATTGTTTTAATAGAAACGGATAACGCGGATAATATGGATTATCACAGATAATATTAAGTGTAATAACTAAAAATCCGTGTAAATCAGCGTCATCCGTGTTATCTGTGTTCAAAAAAATTAAAAAGACGTAAAAGTACGTCTTTTTTTTAATCCAATTCGTCTTACCTAAAAATCGAAGAAGATTATATGACAGAATTTTTGTTGTTCATAAATAAGTATAGAGACCGATTAGTGCACCACGCTTTTTACCGCTTGGGAGATTTTGAAGAAGCGGAAGATATTGTGCAAGACGTGTTTGTAAAAATTTATACGCAAAATATTTTTCCAAAATTAGAGAGCCCTGAACATTATTTATATAGAATGACGACGAATGCCTGTCTTGATTTCATGCGAAAACAAAAATCCAAACTTCAAATGCAACAATATTTTGATGCAAAGAATGAAAACAGCTTAGAAAACGATGCGGTTAGAAATTTGAATATGAAAGAAGAGTTTATGCGCATCAACAATATACTTAAAACACTTCCTGAAGAACAAGCTGAAGTAGTACGGTTTAGAATTATTGATGAGCTCAGTTTCAAAGAAATAACCAAAATTCTCGGCAAACCGGAAAGTACCATCAAATCCAGATTTCAATATGCCATTAATAAATTAAAAAGCTATGAATTATAACGAAATTATAGAAACTTTAAAGCCGAAAATAAAAGTTAAGGCTTCAAATAATTTTACAAACAACATTATTAACAAATTAAATTTGGAGGACCAAAAAATGAAAAAAAGAGTTCCGTTTTACATGAAAGTAGCTGTACTTATTGCACTTTTCGCTACATCTTTATTTTTTATCTTTAACAAAAGATCTGATAACCAAATCTTGGCAGCACCTGTTCATCAAATTTTAACCGAAGCGATTAAAGAGATTCAAAAAAGCAAATCTATGCGTATTGATATGAAAATACGCACTTTAGAGGGCGATAATTTTGAATTGATTGGAACAGAATATGATTTCGTGAAACATTTGATAAAAGTAGAGTTTTCTTCTCCTAAAAAATGGAGGATAGAAAAACCGGGCAGAACCGTACTTTGCGATGGGAAAAATCAATATTTGAATATTGAAATCATGGATTATATAATAAAAGGAAGCGTAAATGCAGGTTTTGTTGAATGGTTGCATATTTTTCTTACTCCCGATAAAATATTGGAAATTGAAAAAGAGCGAGCAAAAAAAGAGCAATCAGAGTATAATTTAAAAGAAACTGAAAATCAATTAATTTTAACAGTTTTTCAAAAAGCGCAAGGAAATTTTACCAATGATTATCTAAAAAATTCATCCGTAATAGAATCCGACAACAAACGTGTATTTTATTTCGATAAAACAACCCATCAATTGCTTGCTTTTGAATTGTACATCGTTGAAAATGGTAATGAAATTTTGGTGATGAAAACTACCGAAATTAAATACAACGAAACTTTTGATCCTAAAGATTTTAGTGTGAAAATTTTTGGCAATAAAAAAATCAAAGATATTGAAGAATTAGAACTCAAAGCTGATAAAAGCCTAAAAGACAAAACACCGGAAGAAATAGCGTTTTATTTCTTCGATGCTTGTGCTCAAAATGATTGGGAAAAGGTTGAAAAAGTATACTCATCCCATAGTTTTCTTATAAAAAAGATATACGGAGGTCTTGAAATTATTGAAATAGGCACAGCTTTTCAATCGGGCAAATATCCGGGTTATTTTGTTCCTTATACCGTTAAATTAAAATCGGGAGAAGTTAAAAAGTTTAATTTGGCAGTGCGAAATGATAATTCGCAAAAGATGTGGGAGATAGATGGGGGAATTTGATTCCCCCCCCTTCATCGGGAAATTGCACCGCTAAAAATACATCTTGTTGCAATGTAATTGGGCTTTCATAATTTTTGTTATTTTTGTTGTTTCTATTTTTACAAAATTTCAAAATTATGAAAAAAGTATTATTCTTATTTGCAAGCTGCTTGTTAATATCTTTCAATCAAGTAAAAAGCCAACATGTAATTCCTGTATTCGATGCCGTTTTATTTTATGACGGATACAACACCTTAGAAGCTTTAGCCGATGAAATAGTGCCGCTTCCGGAGGGTTTTTATCGCCTTAGCACGAGTGTCATCACAACAAAACTATCTGAAGAGCAGTTAAATATGCTATATGGTTTCATTCAATTGAATGTGGTGCTCAAAGCAGCGTGCGACAACTACGACCGACTTGGACACGTAAATATCGCCTTCGTTCCGAAAGATTCTTTTCTGTACGATCTAAGCAATACGCAACGGATTGAAATTGCACGTTTTGTTACTCCTTTTATGAATAAAAACAAACAGCCGGATACTGTGCCTTATACGTATCAGGTTGACTATTTGCAACATCTGTTTCAAGATAAAAATCTTCGTGAACAATACGATTTTTGGCTTGAGTTAGACGTTTTTGGAGTTCCTTATGCAGCAAATACACAGGTGGCAGGTTGCAAAGATAGAAGCGACACTTTTTATGGAACACTTTGGTTTACAGCAACGGAAACGGCAACAGAATTGGAAAATGAACATGTCTTTCTCCCTCTTTTTATGAAAAACAGATTCAATAATTATCAAGAAAATGCTACCGATACAATTGGCAAAACCATTAAAACCAAACTGTTTGCAGTAGAAGAAAATCTTACCGACGCGCATTTGGTATTGATTACCTCCAACCACGGTGCAAACAGTGGAGGAGAAGAGTACAATCGCCGTTGGCACTACGTTTACGTAAATGGCGAAGAGGTATTGGCTTATAGACCCGGAAGAACCACTTGCGAACCATTTAGGGTTTATAATACGCAAGCCAACGGCATTTATGGAACAAAACCGCGCACAGATGAAGAGTGGCAGTCGTTTAGCAATTGGTGCCCGGGAGATGTGATTGATACACGAATTATCAATTTGGGCGCTTTGCAAGCAGGCGAATATCTGTTTAAAATAGAAGTTCCCAATGCCGTTTTTGTCGGACAACAGGGAAATTTTCCACTATCACTTTATTTTCAAGGAAAAACAGATGGAATATTGGTAAATATAAAAGAAATAGTAACAAAGGAGCAGAATAATAACGTAGTTTTATTTCCTAATCCTGCGAACCATAGTTTTTCGATTAAAACCTCTAAGTCGGTAAAAACCGTAATGATCTACACGATTACAGGACAAAAAATCTTTCAACAAACCGAAACAACAACTGTTAATATAAATTCGCTTCCTTCAGGCTTATATATCGTTTCTGTTGAATTAGAAAATGGGCAAAAGTCTGTACATAAAATGGTTAAACAATAACAATAGGCACATAAAAATTTCAATTTAGCTCCGGAATACGATAATTCGCAAAAGGCGCAATATGTTGTGGGGAAATTTAAACATACGCCCGCACCATCTCCAATATCTCCTCTCCATATTTCTCTAATGTTACTTTCCCAACACCCTGTATCCGAATCAATTGCGCTTCATCCTGAGGAAGAAAATTGGCAATACCAATTAACGCCATTTGGGAAAGGATTATATACGCGGGGACATTTTGCTCCTGCGCCAGTAAAAAACGCCAAGAGCGAAGCTGATCGTATAATTCAGGATGAAGAATATCTTTGGAGGCAACAAGTTTTGCCGATTCACTTTTAGCTGCTTTTTCTTTCTTTTTTTGTTTCGGCACCTCCTCTTCAATGGCGGCTTTCGATTTGGCAGACAAATAGGCAGGTACGGTAAATTGAGTTAAGCAAACTTTTAGTGTTTCTTGTTTTTGACGGATTTCTGTTTGAAATAGATCCAAGGCGTTATTTATTCTTTTTCGAGCATCTTTGTTATCTGTTTCAATGAAGGTTTTATCTAATAACTCTCTTAAAATCAAATTGGTTTTTTCTATAAAATAGGTTGCAGCTTTCTTTATTCGTTCTTGCAAAAAAGAATCTTCTTCAGGATTCTCCGTTTTTGAGAGGAGTTTCTTCAACTGCGTCTCAAATTGCTCCGAAACGCTCAAAATTTCATTCCGGAAACGTTCTTCTTCTTGTGTATACTTATTGATTAATTCGGGATAAAGATTACGAAAATATTCCTTCAACAACCAACGCACCGTATTGAAACGAGATTGGACTCCCGAATAGGAAAACTGCTCGAATAGCATTTTTTTGAAATATGTTTTGCGCAAGTCATTAAATTGCAGCTCATTCGGTTCTTTTCTCTCAGCATTTCGTACAAAATCATCAATATTGTTGCTGCGAATTACCGAATTTGCGCTGATGGGAGAGCTTAACACCAACCCATCCAGCGTTCTACAACGACTCAAAGCCACATATACCTGCCCGTGCGCAAACGAAGCGCGAGCGTCAATAATTGCTCTATCAAAAGTTAATCCCTGGCTTTTATGCACTGTGATCGCCCAAGCCGTTTTGAGCGGATATTGCTCAAAAGTGCCCTCTTCATCTTCCAATAGTTCCTTTGTGTCGGG
>WQTS01000080.1 GCA_009786185.1 Bacteroidota bacterium | reverse complement strand
GCAAAAGTAAAAGAAAACATTAAACTTCATTTAAGCCATACCGGCGTACTAAAAGCCAAAGAAGTTTTAGTAAGTTTAGCCGGCTGGCCCGACTACGTATTTGAAGACGACTACGACCTCCTCCCTTTGAACGAAGTAGAGCAATATATCCAACAAAACAAGCGTTTACCTCAAATACCCTCTGCCCGAGAAGTGGAAGAAAACGGGATTGAGCTTGGAGATATGCAAAGTAAACTTTTACTGAAGATTGAAGAGCTTACGCTTTATGCGATAGAGCAGCAGAAGTTGATTGAGGAATTGGCAAGACAGGTCAAGGAATTACAACAAATAAATCATAAAAAATGAAAAAATTAGCCTTGTTATTATTGTCATTCGTTTTATTACTTGCATGTAATAAAGAAGAAAAATTTCCAACAAAAAACGATTTAAAAGGGCATTGGGTAAAACAAAATGAATCGTACTTATTAACAGAAGAACTCATTTTTGATAATAAGTCTGTCCAGCTTATTCATCGTAGTGGATATTCAGAAACATGTAATTATAGACTAAGTAGTACTTCTAAACAATTGCGTCTTACCTGCAAGTATGAAGAAAGAACCTACGAAATTTGGATTAATAAAAATACCGGGTTGCTTTATTTAGATGAAATTAACCGTTTTACTTTTGATGTTCCGGGAATTGCAATTTATAAAAAAATCGAATAATTATGAAAATAAAAATTATAACCACACTCATCATTTTATTGAGTTGGGTTTTTTGCCCTACTTTTGGACAACAAACCTACTATTATTATAGTGGCTCTAAAATGCCATTAGAGTATAGTACTCAAAAAATATATATAAAATTTAGAGAAACAGCATCTATGCCGGACAAAAGAAACATGTTGTCTGCACTCCCTTTTAGTAAAAAAACAGATACTACAACCTTACGCGCTCCTCTCAATTTTGCTATTATTGAGCTATTGGAACCAAAAAATAGGGATGAATTTCAGAGTATATTGCGTGGTATAAATAACAATGAAAATACAGTGGTGGCACTACCCTTTTTGCAATCTACAGAAACTGAGTCTTTAATTGGTATTACGGAAATGTTTTTTGTAAAATTACATTTTCCGGGAGATTATAGCCTATTGGAGCGGTTAGCAAAGGAAACCAACACCACTATTGTAAGAGAAGATGAATTTGTTGCCGGGTTATATGAAATTGAAGCAACTAAGAATGCGAAAGGAAACGCGTTAGAAATGGCAAACTTTTTTTACGAAAACGGTAATTTTAAGTATTCTACACCCGATTTTATCTTTAAGATACAGAAACTCTGCGCTACAGATTCTCTTTTCGGCCAACAATGGGGGTTGAAAAACACTGGACAAAGTGGCGGTGTTGCAGGAATGGATATCAATATTTGCGAAGCATGGAAAATTACTAAAGGATGTCCCAATATAAAAATTGCAGTTATTGATATTGATGGTGTTGATTTGGACCATCCGGATTTAATAGATAATCTTTTGGCTCCCGGCTATGATGCAACAGGGTGGTATGATGACGCGGGCGGGTGTGATGAATGTAAAAAAAATAATCACGGAACGGCATGCGCAGGTATTATTGCAGCAAAAAGCAATACCATAGGAATAAGTGGCGTAGCTCCTGATTGTAAGATTATTCCTATACGTATTAGTAAAGGTTATGGTTTCGCCAATGCTTCTCATATACAAAAGGCTTTTAATTGGGCTGTGAAACAAGGTGCCGATATATTGAGCAACTCATGGGGAGGTGGTGCTCCTTTTGATTTGATTGAGGATGCTATTATTAATGCAACTACTTCAGGAAGAGGTGGGTTAGGAAGTGTTGTTGTATTTGCTTCAGGCAATGAAAATACTTTAGTTCAGTATCCGGCACGCCATCCAAAAGTTATAGCAGTGGGAGCCATTGATAGGTGTGGTGTACGATCAGGGAGAGAAGATATTGTACCTAATTCATGTGATCCATGGCCTTCAGATAAGAGCCCCGGTAGCTGTTATGGTCTTGATTTGGATCTTGTTGCCCCAGGTACAAACGTTTATACCACAGATATAAGCGGTCAGGATAGAGGACTAACCGCAGAAGATTATTGGTTGTTTAATGGTACCTCAGCAGCAGCCCCTTTTGTGGCAGGAGTTGCGGCGTTGCTTTTATCGGTAAATCCTAATTTAACTTCTGAAGAAGTGCGTAAATATCTTACATTAGGTTGTGATAAAGTAGGTGGTTATTCTTATAATTATAGTGAAAATTATGGAACGTGGGATTATGAGTTAGGCTATGGAAAAGTAAATGCTTTCAAAACATTGCAATACGCATTAGGTTCTGAGAGATTTATGAATAACCTGAATGGAACAACTACGAATACAACAGATATGTATACATGGCAACTTCTTAATCCAATTTACAACCTTGCTGCCGGAATATATTTTGTAAAGAGATATAAAGTGGAAAAAACCATATCCCATTCTGAAAATGAAATGATTATAGTCACAGCAGATGGATTATCTCCTGATAATCCGAATGAAGGAAATCCTTATGTTCAGATTACTAATCTTTCCGCCACAACTACAAGGCTTACTACTTATGTATATGAGCTTTTTGATATTCAAGGGCGATCTCTTGGTCACAAGCCTGTTAAACCACAAAATCTTAAATTTCATGTTAGATTATTAACAAAAATGGAAAAAGATTTATACCTTAAGAGTACTACTATTCAGAATGAAGCAACAAATTTTGAAGCAACAAATCATATTGAAACACAAAATGTAACTATTTCGGGTACTTCAATTGTTAATTTTCGCTCAGGAAATACTATTGCATGGAAAGAGGGCACGCACATTAAACCAAGTAATAATGGAATTGTTCGCGCATATATTGAATCTTTTGCATGGGGTGATTGCGAACCAAGTTACTATTTCTCGCCAAAAAATAATATTCTAGCATCCACGGCTTCAGAAGAATTTATGATAGAAAACGAATATGCTACTAATGAATACGCCAATATTGATATTTATTCTGGTGTTGATTTTGGTTTTAAACTCTACCCCAACCCTAATAACGGCACATTTCAAATAGAAACAAGTTTTCCATTAACCAATATTGGCAATTTCAAAGTAATAAACCTGTTAGGCGCTACAGTTTACGAAACCCAAACCCTCACTTCAAATACAGTTAGGCTGCAAACTGCCG
This sequence comes from Bacteroidota bacterium, assembly GCA_009786185.1. Classification (GTDB taxonomy): domain Bacteria; phylum Bacteroidota; class Bacteroidia; order Bacteroidales; family WCHB1-69; genus WRNX01. The sequence goes on along the minus strand of WQTS01000080.1, from coordinate 11,370 downwards.
CTACGGGTACGTTTTTCGTGGTTATCATTCTGAAAGATGGGGCGGTGTTAACACGGAAGATGGTGATACAGAGGTAGTTTTGGATTCCTCGCTGCGCTCGGAATGACGGGTACGCGTACATCAAGGGGGAAAGAGGTGGAAGGAGCGGCGGCAGAAAGAACTTTGTCTTTGATAATGTTAACCGCCGCCGCTCCTTCCACCTCTCCCATAACGCGGATGTGTGTGGTCATTCCGAACGAAGCGTTAGCAAAGTGAGGAATCTCGTTGATAGCCAAACTTTATTTATATCTTATTTCAACAACTAAACAAAAAACCTTCCAAAAATCACCCCCATTTTTACATTTAAAATCGAATTGTAAATTTTACTTTCGATACCCTATTGAGGTGCAGAGCAATAAAATTTTTCAAAAGACTTGACAAACGGGGTTTCCGAATAGTATTATTGCAGTGTTGAAACGAACGAATAAAAGGACCGGCAATCCCATTATTTTGAAGCAACACTTTAACAAAACTATGAATCACTCATAAAACTAATTTTTGCCTACACGCCCCCAAACCTCTTATATACTTCTTACAAGGTAAGAAAAAAAAGCGCCGTTTTTACAATACGTAATTCTGCGACAGTGAAATAAATAACAAACTAATTAAAACTCAACAAAAACTACAAATACTATGAAAAAAATCTTTTTATTATCACTTTTAAGTGTTTTCTTTTTATCTGCTTTTTGCCAATTTTCGTCAAACAATACCGAAGTTCTTGCTAAAATTGATGTTACCAGAACTATAAACGCCTTTGAATACCTGGAAATGAATGAGGTAGGCGAAAGTCCTGAACTCGGTTACCCCAGCTGGTGGTTTTTATACAAAACTGTAAAAACCGAACCCAAACCCGGCGGTGGCGGCTTTACATTAATTTGTAACGGCAAGGGATGGAAATTATGTTTCCCCAATTTCAAAATTCTTTGGCAAACAATTTGGATAAGGGGCATCGCTCAGGAAACTATAGAACGTACATGCGAAAATCTCGTTACTGAGAGTGAAGAGTTAGCAGCTAATGGCGTATATGTTGGATCAACTACAAAGAAAATTGCATTTTTTGATCCTGAGGCGGGCAACAGGGAGGCTTATCTCCTTTTCCAAATGAATTGGAATTATAATCCTGAAAATCCTTACAACGGTACAGCAGAAATCATCATTTCAAAAACAAACAAATTCGGGTTGAGATAAGGCAAAACTGCTTTTTTCAAAAATCCAACACAACCACAACTCACTCAATGATTAATCATTCTATTATCCACAACTATTAAGTTCTAAATCTATTATCATTGGAGGGGGAGTGCACCCTCCTCCATTTTCAACAAAAAATTAATTTACAATGAAAAAGGTCTGCATTTTATTTATCAGTCTCATACTTATCGGTACTCTTAAAGGTCAAAGTAATACGCAAACTTCTTATATTTCAAAGCTGTTTAAATTCAGCTTTTCCGCACCTATTCATTCCGGCTTTGATACTAAAGCCCACCACAATATTTATGCAACACACGACAGCGTACTTTTCGTGATGAACCAACAAGGATTCGGGAATAAAACCTCAGTGGCAGGTTGTGCCAAAATTTCAAAACTCAACGCACTAACCGGAGTAGAAGAGCATTACTTCATTCAGCCCTCTCCGGCATATATTGAAAACGGAGGAAGACTCAATCGCATTTGGATTTGGGCGCTCGCTGCCTCCGATTCTTTATTGTTTCTTGCTATAGATGAGGAAATTTGGATGTATCATCTCACTGCTGCAAGACAATATGAGTACTTAAAAACAATTCCTTTAAAAGATGTGTCAAAATTAGAATTAGTAAATAATGATTTACATGCTTTTGTAGAAAATGACGAAGGCTTTGATTGGATTAAAATCAATCTTTTAAATGATGAGGTAAAAAATGTCAGGCAATTGACATTGAAAGATCCTTTTTTTCTTCAGATTTTTCCGGTTAAAGTAATAGCTATAAATAATAATTCGCTCTATTTTTTGCAACAGAATGCGCCCGCTATTGAAAAGTATTCCCTAACCGGTGAACTTTTAGCGAATTATAATTTGAAAATTCCTAATTGGCAAAATATTCCCGAAGAGACAACACAGCAACTCAATGCTATTGAAGATATAACTGAAAGAAATTACGCTTTCCCTAAATTTTCAATATTTGATAATAATTTTATACACCTTTTTTATGTGTTTCCAAGTGAACGGTTTTTTATGATCGCCATTGATCGAGACGAAGCAGCCGAAACTTTCATTACGCCTTACTTCATTCAAATTATCGGAGATAGTACCATTGTGGAGCCTTATTCCGTAAAGTTGCATGAAAATGAAAAATGGGGAGAAAAATATTTCCCGTTTTCAACTGCAGGAGCTGAAGGTAATTTGATTTTTGCACAACTCAACGAATATGTTACACAAATTAATCGCGGCGCCACTGTATCATGGCAAAATAAAACACAAAAAGAGTTTCAACATGAGGTGAATTTATATCATAGAGATAATGAACCTGTTGAAAAAATTGAGACGTATCATTTTATAAAAAATTATATCCCTGTTGATTCTGTTCTGTTTTTAGATTATGACAACCACATTTTTCCGTTGAATAACATAAAAAAAGAAAAGGCGATCTTTATCATTTCGCAACATCCGCAGTGTGCGGCTTGTTTGAAAGCGCTTTGGAACTATTTTACCTTTGCAAAGTTATCTAACATTGACCTTTATAATGTGGCTTCCGATTGTCCTACCTATCTGATGAAAAAAGAAAATATTAAGGAGGTCAATACTTTTCTAAAAACAGAATATACTCCGCTTTTTATGAATACCAAACAGCTTAATTCCGCTACAAAACGTATGCTTACTCAAAAAGAAAATCCCATAGTGCTTTTATTCAATAAAAAGCTACAACATATAGAAATCATTTCTTCTATGCACATTATTGGAGATGTCATGGGGAATTTAACGCTTTCATTTATTCAGACTATCAAGAATTTTGTGGAGCATTGATTTTTGTTAAATACTAAATGTTTATTTTTGCCGAAAATAAGAGATATGAACTACACGATTGATTTCACTCAGCTTACACAGTATGTAAATCTGGAATTGGTTGCCAAACAGGTTGTTGAAGGGTTTATTACCGGCATCCATAAAAGTCCGATGCACGGCTTTTCCGTTGAATTTGCGGAACACCGGCAATACAATGCCGGCGAACCAACCAAACATATAGACTGGAAACTTTACGCCAAAACAGACAAGCTGTTTGTGAAACGTTTTGAGGAAGAAACCAATCTGCGATGCCAGATCGTTATTGACCGTTCATCATCCATGTATTTTCCGCTGCAAGAACAATATTCTTTAAAAAATCCGAACAAAATATTTTATGCGATTTATGCAGCTGCCGTGCTCACACAAATATTGAAAGGGCAGCGAGATGCAGTGGGATTGAGCATTTTCTCAGACACTTTAGAGCTACACACAAGAGCTCGCGGCGGTGAAGCGCACCTGAAAATGATTTACCGTGAACTTGAAAAAATTCTGCAACCTATTTCAAGAGAGACTCGTAGCAACTCAATGGTTACCGATACCTTGCACCGCATTGCAGAACAAATTCATAAAAGATCTATGGTCGTGATTTTTAGTGATATGTTTGAATCTCAAGCTAAAACAGACGAACTCATGTTGGCGCTGCAACATTTACGCCATAATAAACACGATGTATTGTTATTTCATACCTACGATAAAAAATTGGAATTTGATTTTGCATTTGATAACCGTCTCTATAAATTTATTGATATGGAAACCGGCGGAGAAGTAAAACTACACGCCAATCATATCAGAGAATATTACCAAACCGCAATTGGAGAATATTTCCAAGAACTTTATTTAAAATGCGGACAATATCAAATTGATCTTATACCGGTGGATATACATCGCGGACTCGAACAAATACTCATCCCTTACTTACTAAAACGAAAACAATGATACATGATCAAGAATGTGAAGCATCTCCTTTAAAACTTACAATTCCTGACTGGGCTATACAAGATAGACCACGTGAAAAATACCTGTCTTCCGGTTTTTCCTCTCTTTCGGATGCCGAACTCATTGCCATATTGTTAAGAAGCGGAACAAAAAGCGAATCTGCCGTTGGAGTAGCACGAAATCTATTGTCAACTTGCAACAATAATCTGAATCAATTATCCGAAACCCATTTTAATAAACTATTAAAAATCAATGGCATAGGAAAGGTAAAAGCGATTACCCTTCTTGTAGCTTTTGAATTAGGAAAGCGCTCCCGAGTAGCTATTGTTGAACAAAAACGAAAAATTATAAATACAAACGATTTAGTGAACCTAATGCAAACGAAAAATGCGTGCTTAGACTATGAGGAATTTTGGGTGATTTTTGTAAATCAAGGATCTTCGTTATTAGGAGTAGTAAACTTCGGCAGAGGCGGACTCACTTCTACCTCCGTTGACATTCGGCTTATTTTGATGAAAGCATTAGAACTAAAAGCAACGGGATTATTTATTTGCCATAATCATCCTTCCGGAGAACTGCACCCAAGCAAAAGCGATACGGCATTAACCACGCAAATGAAAGAAGCCGCACGCTTATTGTCTATCCAATTACTCGACCATGTTATTATTTGTAAAGAAAATTACTATAGCTTCTTAGAAAATGAAATACTTTAGTGCTACTTCTAAAAAAATGTCGTTTATTTGTAGCGCCTTTTTCAAAAGGCAACCTCTTATTTTTTAGTCAATCAATAATAATTAATTTAAAAATATTAAATTTATGAAACAACTTATTGCCTGCTGCGGTATTGACTGCGAAAGCTGCGATGCACGCATAGCCACTTTGGCTAATGACAACAATTTACGTGAAGAAACTGCTAAAAAATGGAGCGCTATGTACGAGTCTTCGGATATTACTCCGGAATCGATAAATTGCATGGGTTGCCGCACCGAAGGCGTGAAGTTCGGACATTGCAACAGTTGCGAAATCCGCAAATGTGTAGATACAAAAGGGTTTAACACTTGCGGCGATTGCGCTGACTTGGATACTTGTCAAGGAGTTGGCTTTGTACTCCAACATATTCCCGATGCAAAAGGAAATTTAGGGCGTGCATAGTAAAAAACGCATTTCACATCATTAATTAATATAAAAATACCTAAGTTTATGAAAAAATATTTCATTTTGGCGCTGGGTGCGCTTGCTTTTACCACATTTTCTTGCTCTATGAAACCAAAAGAATTAACTTCAGGCATTGATTTTGCCAATTTAGACACTACAGTAAGTCCGGCGGTTGACTTTTACCGTTACGCTTGCGGCGGTTGGATGGATAGACATCCTTTAACCGGAGAATATGCCCGCTACGGCAGCTTCGACAAATTAGCCGAAGAGAATAAAGAACAGCTAAAAGGTTTAATTACTTCTATTGCAGCAAAAAAGCATGAGAAAAATTCTATAAAACAAAAAATTGGCGATCTTTATAATTTAGGAATGGATACAAAAACCATTGAAAAGCAAGGTGCTGATCCATTACAAGACGAATTGAAAGCCATCGCTAAAATAAATTCTAAAGAGCAATTGCCCGAAATTATGGCAGATATGCAGCTAACCGGCAGCAACCCGTTCTTCGGTGTTTTTGGACAAGCCGATCCTGCAAACAGCAGTATGAATATTGCGTGGATATGGCAATCAGGATTAGGCATTGGCGACAGAAGTTATTATTTGGAGGCTTCAACAGAACCTATTCGCGAAGCATATCTTGCACTATTGGAGAAAATGTTTGCACTTTCCGGATATGCGAAAATGGCAGGCGTGAACGAAAAACAATTAGCACAAGACGTACTGAACTTGGAAATCGAAATGGCAAAAGTATTTATGCCTAAAGAAGACCTTCGTAATCCTCACAATACGGATAATCCGAAAACTTTAGCCGAACTTCAAGCACTACTTCCGGATTTTTCTTTTGAAAATTTTCTAACATCCTTACAATTAAATAACTTGGAAAAAGTAAATGTAGGGCAGGTTGATTATTTGAAAGGATTAAATAACATTCTGAATATTACTGATTTAGAAACCATAAAAGCCTATTTGGCATGGAATACGATTAACGATGCAGCTCCGTTTCTAAGCGAAGATTTTGCGGAAACAAAGTTTGATTTCTATGGAAAAACACTATCCGGAAAAGAGGAAAACCAACCACGCTGGAAACGTGTAGTAACTGTAGTAGATGGCTCGCTCGGTGAAGCAGTAGGCCAAATGTATGTGGAAAAATATTTTCCGGCAGAAGCGAAAGAGCGCATGTTACATTTGGTTCAAAATCTCCGATTCGCTATGGAGGATAGAATCAACAATTTAACATGGATGTCGGACGAAACAAAAGAAAAAGCGATCGACAAACTGAATGCCATGATTATTAAAATTGGCTATCCCGAAACATGGAGAGATTATTCTGCATTAGAAATTGACCCTTCGCAAAGTTATTACGCTAATGTGGTGCGTGCCAGTCGTTTTGAAAATGAATACCAACTAAGTAAAATTGGAAAACCGGTTGATCCCACAGTTTGGCTCATGACTCCACAAACCGTAAACGCCTATTACAATCCTACTACCAATGAAATTTGTTTTCCGGCAGGTATTTTACAACCCCCATTTTTTGACATGAATGCTGACGATGCTGTAAATTACGGCGCTATTGGTGTGGTAATCGGGCATGAAATTACGCATGGTTTCGATGATCAAGGTAGAAATTACGATAAAATCGGCAATTTAAGTAACTGGTGGATAGAGGAAGATGAGGCTAAATTTAAAGAGCGTTCTCAAATTTTAGTGGAGCACTACAACCAAATAGAGGTGCTTCCCGGAATATTTGCCAACGGAACATTTACTTTAGGAGAAAATATAGCCGATAACGGCGGGATAAACGTTTCTTACCAAGCACTTCAAAAAGCTAAAGAAGAAGGACGGATTAATGGTGTAATGGACGGCTTTACTCCAGAGCAACGCTTTTTTATAGCGTACGCTAATATTTGGGCAGGAAATATCCGCGATGAAGAAAAAGCGCGCAGAACTAAAGAAGGCGTTCACTCGCTTGCCGAATGGCGTGTGAAAGGCGCACTTCCGCATTCCGATGAATTTATTGAAGCATTTAACATAAAAGAGGGTGACCCAATGTGGTTAGCTCCGGAAAAACGTGCACGAATTTGGTAATTAGCGAATTTGATAATTAAAATCCCCGTCCGTTTCGCCGGACGGGGATTTTTTTATCATACAAATTTTGTAAAATTACAGTTCGAATTATTGTTTAATGAACCGTTGTGTTGATGAATTATTCCGATCTAAGTCGCTGAAACGGATTAAATAAAGGCCTGAACTTAATGTCGATACATTAAGTTCAGTTTCCGTTTCGTTCATTTCAAACGATATCACAATGGCGCCGGTAGCATTGTAAATTTCCACCCTCGTGCGGGTCGAAAATTTTCGACCCGCACCGGTGTGAACAATTTTCAACAAATCATTCACCGGATTCGGATAAATATTAAAATTCGTAATTTCGGTTTCATTAACGCCTAATTTTTCTCCAACAAAAACATCATCTAAGTGAATGCCCCATCCAAATCCTAAGGTTCCTTCAAATGCAATGTAGTATTCGCTTGAAGCACTGGGAAGCGCAATGGTTCTTTTTGTCCAATTGGAAATAATGGTGGTGTACTCTTCCAAAAGTGTCCATTCACCGTAAAAAGATGTTTTATAATAAACTCTTAGAATCTCATGAGATGAGGGACCGTATACTTCTTGTGCATGCCAAAATCGTAATTCGGGGCTCTCTAATCCTGTTAAATCAAGGGCGGGCATAATCAACTTTGCCACATTCTCTGCTTCGCCGAAAGGACGGTAATACGCTTTCCAAATGCCGCTGTGCGCTTCTTGGGGCAATCCATACGGTGCATCAATCACCATCCACCCTTCTATTCCTATAACCATTTCTTCTCCCCAACAATTGGGCATGATTCCGCCTTCAAAACCTTCGGTAAAAGGAAATGTATTGATACTTAAACAAAATACGATTATATTAGAAATACCCGATTCTCCCGTACCTGATGCATTTTTTGCAACCACTTTGTAAGAGTAACTACCCCCTTGCGTTATCGTTTCGGTAAATGTTAATCCGGCTTGATTTCCTGACACTAAAGTATTGGCAGGCAAGCGATAAACATCATATATAACTCCTGTTCCCGAAAAGTAAGCTCCATGCACGCCTTCAGTGGGCGCTGTCCACGAAAGTGTTGCCACCATACCGTCTTTTTCTAACAGGATATTTTCCGGAGCTGCGGGAACATCCTCGCCAATCCAAGCTGAAAGACACTCTTTTACACTTTCTCCTGCCGAATTTTCGCCGGCAACGCAGAATTTATACATCCCCGGAACAGTAACTATAGCGGTATAAGTACCTGCGGCGCCAATTACCGGATTTGAAATTGTATGAATGGGTGTAACCTCATCATTTTGATAAATATTTATGGAGGTTAATTCGATAAGAGTTTCACCGTCATAAGTCAAACTTGGATTCGTCCAATTGAGCTCGGCTGATAAGCCGCCTTCTTCTTCCGGTGTAAGGGTTAAATTGGAAACAGCTGCCGGTGCACCTAATTCGGATTCAATAGCAAGTTCTAAAGCAAAAATTGTTTCTGTTCTTTGATTTATACCCAACAAATAAAGCTTCCCTCCTCGTATATAAGTTTCAATACTACCTATTATATTTTGTTCTTGCACCCCTCCGGGCATATTGGCAAGATCGTAAATATCAGATTCAAAAACTTTGGTAGCAATATGCCATCTACCTATAGTGGCTTTGTTAAAACTACTGCTTGTGCCATTTGAAGTTAACAAATAAGGACCACCTTCTGTAACATCATCATAAGCTAATCCAACTTGGTCTGAATCCGCAGAGGGGAATAAATTATTTCCGGTAAGCTCTATTTCTCCTGTTGAAGCGTTGATAACTCCATGTTGAGCACGATTACTACTATAAGGTCCAAGCCAAAAACCGCCGGTTGATTTATCATAAGCAATACCACTCATATAGGGCACAGAAGCAAATATGGTTTTCTCGATTGTCCATGTTTGCGGATCAATTTTGTATATATAATTATTCCAATTCACTCCGTAAATATGCGTGCCATCGGTGGTAAATCCATAAAAATTATCAATGCCTATAAGTCCGCTAACCACCACATACCCATCCGGTTCTAATGTGGTTCCATTGAGCGTATAACGCCAAATTTTACCCATTTCATTATCGGGCGCATAGGGATCCCAACCGGATACATAAATTTTCCCTTCCCAATAGAAGCAGCCCATAGGCGCTCTTTCAGGTGGTAGTTGGTACGTCCATGCAACATCCCACGGAGCCTTTGAGCTGTTTAAAAAAGTGTAGTTTCCTTCACTTTGAGTGCTTTCTTTACAAATTGGCTGCGCATTTCCAAATCCTAATTGGAGGAACATTGCCGCAATAAAAATAATCACAATGTTTTTCATTTTTAATTAAATTTAAAATTAGAGCGCAAAACTATAAAATTACACCCGTTAGATTTATATCAACCTGTAATCTTTGTTCAAGTTTTATTAATTTGTACAAAATAAACTACGAATTATACTGCTCTCGCATTGATTTTAAGTAAAAATTCGGGCTTACGCCGGTTATCTCTTTAAAGGCATCGTAGAAAGTGGTGCGAGATTTAAAGCCAACCTTATTGCCCACAGATTCAATGGTATACTTTGTGGCATCAGGCTCTGAGAATAACCGCTGCGCCTCACGAATACGGTAACTGTTTAACAACGAACGAAAATTTTTATGTAACGCATTATTAATCGTTTGCGAAACATAACTGTAGTTAGAGTGCACCAGCACCACTAATTTATCAATAGAAAATTCGGCATCACAAATAATGGAAGTATCTTCCATAATATTCAAAATCTTATCAATGAGTTCATCTTGCATATCGTGCACCAAAACTTTTTTCTTGATTTTTTCTCGATTTTTTTCAGATGATTTTTCTTGAAGATTCATAATTTCAAGATTCTTTTCAAATAATGCTTTATAAGCGGTGTTTAACCTCCTTTTTTGAAAGAAAATGTACAACAAAACTATACCCACCAACAGTAAAACACCGAAAGTAATAAATTGAATAATTTTTTGGTAACGAATCGTACGTTCGTTAATTTGTTGTTCTATAACCAATTGTTCTATTTGTTGATTAACCTTCGAAATTTCATACAAACGCTGTAGTTGATTGATCTCTCCGAATTTTTCAACATTAAGTACAGAATCTTTTAGATCAGAGTATAGTTTAAAATATTCAAAAGCTTTTTTTGTGCGTCCTTTTGATTCTTCTATTTTTGATAGCGTAAAATAATTATTGGATAATATTCTTAAAAAATTATTTTCTTCCGCAATCGTATTTGACAAGCCCATATAAAAAAGAGCTGAATCGATTTTATTGATTTTAAAAAACAGATTACCTAAATCGGATAAGTTTTGTGCCAATGCTTCAATTTTATTATTTTTTCTTGCTTCGTCTGATGATAATTGATAATAATAAAATGCCGAATCATAGAGCATTCTTTTTTCATAAAGAGAAGCTATATTATTTAATACGCCATGCGAATTGGCACTATTGTGTTGCTTGCTTATTCCCAACGATCTGCTAAGAAGGAAGTAAGCGCTATCCATTTGTTCGTTTTCTAACTCAATAGCGCCCAAATTATTTAAAATGATGATAATACCTATGCTATCTTGACATAATTCCAATGCTTTTGAATAATACAATTTGGCAATATCATACTTATTAAAGCGATAATAAATATTACCTATGTTGTTGTAAATTCTCGATTTCAATGAAAAATCATTAATTTTTTCGCATAGGGTTAGTGCTTTAATCAAAAGCTCATAAGCGGTGCGATAATCACATAAATTAAGATAGATAACCGCAGATTTATTGAACGCTTCAACAATTCTTTTTTTATGCTCAATATCATTATCTTTTATAGGAGTGTTAATAAGTAAACCATAGCAAATTAACGCCGTATCGGTACTATTTTTGCTAAAATAGAAATTTGCCGTATCCAAAAGTTGTTGTAAACCAAGATGTTTGTATTGAGAAATAATATTGTTATTTTGAGCATATCCGGATATTGAAAAAAGCAGAAAACAGAAGGCAGAAAGCAGAAAGGAAAACCTTATTTTTAAAAGCAACCTTAGTAGCAAAAAGGTGGGGGGGGGGTTCATAGTAATTGAATTTCTATGGTTAATAATTTGAGCGAATTAA
>WQTS01000079.1 GCA_009786185.1 Bacteroidota bacterium | reverse complement strand
ACCGTAACAAAAGCCACACAAACCGCACCTACTGCCCCCACCATGGCGAACAATACATCCACCAGTATTACGCTGAATACCGTTACCGGTTGCGAATACCGCAGAGATGGCGGCACACCTCAATCATCAACTCTGTTCAGTGGCTTAACGCCGAACACATCCTACAGTTTTAACCAACGATATGCCGAAACAGCAACACATTTGGCTTCGCCATGGAGTACGGTTGCCACGTTCTCTACCGAACCTATACCTACTTGCGATATAAACGGAAAAGTTACTTTCGATGGAAATCCGATTGCGGGAACAGTTACACTGTACAAGGTACAAAGCCAATCGCAATACATATTAGTGGAAGAAATGCAGATGGAAGGCAATGGAACTTATCAGTTTATAGATGTTCAACCGGGTAATTACATAATTAAGGCTACTCCCAGCAACTTGGATGAGGCGTTACCCACCTATTACGGCAATACCGAAATGTGGAAAGATGCAACAATTATCAACATGACTAATACCTCTATTCCTAATATTGACATCTCCATGCTTCATGGAATTGAAATACCGGAGGGCACTTCAAGCATTACCGGATTTGTAGTGGAGGAAAATAGGAAATCAGAAAAATCACCGGTAGAAGATGTGGATGTTTATTTACTTGCTTTCCAAAACAATGTGTGGAATACCATAAGAACTACGCGTAGCGATAAAGACGGTTATTTTGCATTCGGCAAACTTACCGCAGGCAGATACATGGCTATAGTGGATATACCCGGCTTAACAATGCTAAATACCATACCTTTAGATCTCAGCGAAAATGATACCATCAATATCATATTTGAAATAATGGACGATGGCATAAAAACTATCATTGCTGGTGTAGGTATTGATGAAAATGAATTTACTAGCGTCAAGGTTTACAGTTACCAAAACACTGTTTACATTAAAAATGAAGATAACGTAGCACTCAAGTCGGTAGAAATTTACGATATGATGGGACGCAAAATTTACCAAAACGTCATTACCGATACTAATATGGCTATCACACTCCAAGTAGCTGATGCTATCTATTATGTACGCTTAATCTCGCAAGAGAACCGAATGATGACATCAAAAGTTTCTATTATAAAGTAACCTAATCTTAAGTAAAATCACGTAGACACAATCTACGTGATTTTACTTTTTATATTCCGCTTCAATCTATTCCCTTTTCACTTCTGTCTCGATTTAAACACAAAAGTCAATAATTTGCAAACGCAAATTATTGACTTTTACCGCTTTTCAGCGTTTTGGGCGACCAATGGGACTCGAACCCACGACCTTCGGAACCACAATCCGGCACTCTAACCACCTGAGCTATGATCGCCATAAATAAGACGGCAAAAATATATTTTTTTTATACCCAAAAGCATATTGATTATTTAAAAAAATAATTTACGTTTGCATGATAATTCTGTGAAAACGTAAAAGCGTATACCTAAAATACTTAACTTGAAATAAATGAAGAAACTATTCTTGGCTTTATCAGTAATTTTACTGAAAATTGCTACTATTTCTGCGCAAACGTCTCTTCCTACCTTGAACGAGGTATTGGATTTGATTAACAAAGACAGTTTAAGACGTACCGTGCAGGACTTGCAAGACTTTGAATCAAGATTGTGTATTCAAACGGTTGGACAAAATAGGCAAGTTGCTCAATATTTGGTAGATCGTTTGAAAGCGTATGGTATTGAGGACGCCCGGATTGACTCTTTTCATGTAAAGGTTAGCATTTGGACGATAGAGTATGACCAATATATGTACAATGTGTTGGGAACATTGAAAGGTACGGGAACAACCGATTCTACCGTGATTATTGGCGCACACTTAGATGCCGTTGCGCTCGACGCTCCTCAGGTGCTTAGCGCAACATCGCCGGGAGCTGATGATAACGCCACCGGTTGCGCCGTAATGATTGAAATGGCGCGTATTATCCACGAAAATAATTTAAAACCACGCCATAATATTGATTTTATGGCTTATGATGCGGAAGAATTAGGACTGTATGGCGCGTACTATGATGCAAATAAACGTCGCGCTGCAAATGAAAAAATTATCGTGATGATAAATAACGATATGGTAGGATACCAACCGGAAACAGCTGTATCTTGGGAGGCTGTGCTGCATTGGTATGATAATTCATTAGACGTTACAGAAAAAGCAAGACAGACATTAATTAATTATACTACCGTAACCCCATTCATACCATCCGTTGAAGAAAATGAAACAAGGAAAAATAGCGACAGCTGGGCGTATTTCCAAAATAATTTTCGAGCTACTTTTGCTATTGAAAAGCATAGAAATCCGTATTATCATACTGTTAATGACGTAATAGATCATTTGAATTTTGAATATTGCCGGGAAATTGCAAGAATGAATTTTGTTCTACTTGCCTATTACTCAGGCATTAATCTTCCACCACTCAGCATCATACAAAATAACATTCATAACAATTACAATATTGATGTGTTGCCAAATCCTGCAAATGACATCATCAGAGTGCATAATTATAACGACATTACCATTCAAAAAATAGAGATTCACGATCTCTCCGGCAGGTTAATGCAATCTGTACAAAATATTATGCCGCAACAAAACCTTATCCATCTAAGCAACCTTAGTAGCGGAGTTTATTTTATGCGAATTTATACTGATAAAGGTATTGTTAACAAGAAGGTTATTAAACAATAACGATATATATATTACTTAAAAAGAGTATTATGAAAAAAAAGCTGCGCGTACTATCTTTTTTTGCCTTATCTGTTTCTTTGATGTTTTCTTGCTCCAAATATAACAACATGTTGGATATTGACTGGGAATATCTGGAAGTTGACGGCGATATGAACTGGGGAATTCCATTAATCAATGCAGAATATAGTATTGAAAAGATTTTAAATGAGTTTGGAAATCTGGGATTTATTAAATATGAGCCCAACGGGGATTATTATTTTGAATACGCCGTACCTCCAAGAGAGTATCTGAATGCGGAAACCTACAACAACTTACCGGAAAAAACACAGCTTGATGTTTTTGATTTTTTAGAAGCAAACCCACACTACACAGGCGTTGATCTCTCTACTGAGGATATGAGGGTTCATAGAGCCACAATAAAATCGGGAGAGTTTTGGTTTCAGTTTCCGGCTTCGGTTTCTTTGCCTTCGGATATTAATTATGATATACGTGTTGAATCTGATGAAATATTTAATGCAGATGGTACTCCTTTTGTTTTATATCTTTCAAAAAGCAATTCCACAGGAAAACGCTCAGCTGCCGGATTAAAAATAATAACACCTGACAGCCGTGTGAATTTTACAATTACAGTTATACTCACTGCAGACAGTCCGGATATGGAGAACTTGATCATTAATTCACAAATCGACCTTCTTAATATCAAGTTTTTAGATGCTGAAGTAGAAACCTTAAAAGAACTTACCCATCCCTTTGATGCAGCTACTGAGTTTTCTATCTTCCCTCAAAACATAAGTTTGAATGCAATAATTCATAATCCCAGACTGTCGCTTGATGTTACCAATACATTTGGAACTACTGCAAAGATTATGATTACCAAAGCTTATTTAAAAGGAGGCGCATATACGACATCTGTTTTAAAAGAAGATAATAAAACGATTACCATTCCCGAAAATCACATCGGTACTGTTGACATTACGGAACATATAAAAACGGAAATCCTTTTAAACTCAGCGTATAACTCAATTGATTTTGAATGTATCGCCATTCTACCGGCAGGCAGAATCTTTGTACGTGATAATTCTGTGGTAGCAACCGGTATGAGTTTTTACGTTCCTTTTGACCTAACCATTGAAGAAGCAACATTTAACGATACTTTAGCATTCAATCTTCCCGGACTTAGTAATTTATCATTTTTAGATGTGGTAACAATGAGAACAGCATTTAGTAGCTCTATTCCGAGTAACTTTAATGTTCAAATTTGGCTCTATAATTCTAAAACACAAACGGTAGTAGATTCATTGCTGCCGGCGCCGATGAAAATTAACGGTTCTTACACCGGCGACCCCGTTCAAACAGCTCCTCAATATGTTCATATCACCGATGCCAGGATAAGAAGATTACAGCAAGCCGACAAGATCATTTTGCACTTATCATTAAATACAAACAGCCAACATAAATGTTTTAATCGAGAAAACAGTCTTCAAGCAAGATTGGGCGCACACATTAAAGTAGCAAACTAAATTTTCAAACTGTAATGTCTATGAAAAAATGTATATTTCTCTTTTTAATCGGCTTGTTTTTTGTATTAAATACATACTCGCAATCTGTTGGGATTACCGATTTTATGCGTTTAAATCCCTATTCCAACTTTAATAATCCCGCTTATTTTGTTCCTTACAATGGATATGTGGGAATTCCGGCAATTTCAAATATCAACTTTTCTCTATACAATTCGGGACTTCATTATAAAAATCTTTTTGAATCGCGAAGTAAAATGACTACTACTAAATTTATAAACTCCTTGGCTAAAAACAATTGGTTTAATACAGAGTTAAATATGGAACTGCTTGGTTTTGGATTCCGTGTAAAAGACTATTTTTTCTCTTTCAGTTACCGGCTAAGAGTAGAGCAGCATTTCAGATATCCTAGAGACTTGTTTGGGTTTTTGCTTGAAGGCAATTTAACTCACTCAAATGCAGAGTTCGAAATAGAGCCGAATTTGAATATCTATCAGGAAATGAGTATTGGATTTCAAGGGGAAATTTTTGACCGGCTGTATGTAGGCGCACGCCCTAAAATTTTATTTGGACTAATAAATGTTAACACTGATGAATTTAGGGTGAAAGTTAATACTAACCCGAATGATTATACCATTAGTGGAATTCATAATATCAATATGAAGGTGGCTTCGATAATGCCATTTTACAAAAGAGATGCTGTTACCGGAAATATTGCTCTGAACACGGAATATATGTTCGACATGGGGAATAATGTAGGAAACGTTTTTTCAAAAAATATGGGTTTTGCTATTGATTTAGGCGCCGTTTATAGAGTAAACCAACAAATTAGAGTTTCTGCATCCGTTACCGACCTCGGTTTTATCAGATGGGCAGGATCAACATTGGAGATTGCCTCTAATCCTCATGCAAATAGATTTGAATTTCAGGGGTTTACTGCAGATCAAATTACAAATTTTATTCAAAATGGAATTGATTTTACTTTAGACACCATTTTCAATATTGCTAATAATACTTTGGATTTAAATAGTCTTGGCGCCTATACCACTATGCTTACCTCAAAAGTTATGGTGGATGGTTATTTCGATCTCACGCCTTCTAATCGATTTATTCTTCAATGCAAAGGTTATATCATTGGGAAATACTTCCTTCCACAGCTTACGGTAGCTTATAACGGAACTTTTTTTAACGCAATTGATGTAGTGGTAAGCTATTCCGTGATGAAGAAAAGTTTTGCAAACGTGGGAATTGGAGTAGGATTTAGAATAGGACCTGTGCATCTATATGCCGGAACCGATAATGTATTGGCTGCTATAAATGTACTTAATGCAGCAAGAGCAAACGGCACATTCGGTTTATTGGTTAATTTCCCAACGAGACCTAAGGTGAAAGAGGCTGAACTCAAATCTTTATTTAGAGCGAGAGAGGAAGCAACAGAGCAGACACAAGAGATCGAAGCAAGTGAATAATTAAAAAATACGAATTGGAAACATAAAGTTACATTATGATTACTACAAAATTACACACGCAAGATGCACAAGCTTTTTTACCCTTAGTAACAACGACATCGGATGTTGAAAAAGCGTATCAAGAACTTATTTCAAAAACAGGAAAGGGGAACGATTTTTTAGGATGGATCGATCTGCCTGAGGAAATTACGCCTTCGTTATTCGCGGAACTAAACCACACTGCCAAAGAGCTTGCGGCGCAATCGGAAGTGATTGTTGTAGTGGGCATTGGTGGTTCTTATTTGGGTGCGCGTGCCGTGATAGAAGCATTACAACATCCGTTTAAAGCTTTGCTCCCCCATGAAAAAACGCCGTTAATCCTCTTTGCAGGAAACAGCATGGGCGAAGATTACCATAAGGCATTAATGGATGTACTTGATATTAAGGATTATGCTGTAATTGTAATTTCCAAATCGGGAACAACAACCGAGCCGGCTATCGCATTTCGCATCTTAAAAGAACATTGCGAAAAAAAATATGGCAAAACATCTGCGCAAAAACGTATCGTAGCGATTACTGATGAGAAAAAAGGCGCGCTCAAAAAGTTAGCCACAGAAGAAAATTATCAAACCTTCATAATTCCCGATGATGTGGGTGGACGTTATTCTGTGCTTACCCCGGTGGGTTTGTTGCCCATTGCCTGCGCCGGATTCAATATCGAAAAATTAGTAAACGGTGCAAAAAAAATGAGAGACAATCTCATACAACATCAAGCTTTCGATAAAAATATTGCTATGCAATATGCGCTACTAAGGTATCTTTTGTATAGAGAAGGAAAGAAATTGGAATTAGTGGTGGCATACGAGCCGCAGCTATTCTTCTTTATTGAGTGGTTTAAACAACTTTTCGGTGAAAGCGACGGCAAAGAAGGCAAAGGCATTTTTCCGGCAGGCGCTATTTTCTCCACCGACTTACATTCGTTAGGACAGTATATTCAAGAAGGGGAGCGCAATATGTTTGAAACCGTTTTATCTGTTGAAAAAGCGGACTGTCATCTGCCTATCCCATTTGATAACAATGACTTAGATGGATTAAATTATCTGCAACAAAAAACCATTCATGAAATAAATCTTACAGCAGAAGAAGGTACGCGATTGGCGCACATTTCCGGAAACGTTCCCAATATTCGCATTGCCATTCCGAACATCTCGGAAGAAACTTTGGGCGAATTGATCTATTTCTTTGAATTTAGTTGTGCGTTAGGCGGGTATATGTTAAATGTGAATCCTTTTGACCAACCGGGCGTGGAAGCTTATAAAACGAATATGTTTCGGTTGTTGGGACGTTAAAATCAAAGAATAATGAAAAACCCAAAATTAATCATTGCAACAACTATCCTTTGTTGCTTAGTCTTTGTAAGCATTGTAAAAGCACAACCTTTATCGGTTGTTATTGCCGGTCCACAGCTAATTCCTTGCGCTCATGATGAGCCGACTTTGCTATATGCAATTACCGATCCGATGGATATACAGGTTACTTACAAATGGTACGAAGATGGGATTTTAGTAGGTACAAATGCAACGCAAGTGATTAACAATATACATCGCCCATTTCCATATCATTACATGGTTGAAGTTACTGATTCCGAATTCGGTGATATGGCTTCAGCTACACATGTTGTTCTTGTCTTACAATATCCTATAATTAGTATCACAGCTGATAAATTTGAAATTTACAGCGGTGAAACCGTTACGTTAACGGCTTACATCGCTGAAAGCTCTGATAAAATTTACCAATGGTACGCAAACGGTGAACCTATTTTAGACGCAAATACTCGGGTCATTTATGTGTCTCCTGAAATAACTACGGTTTATACTTTTTCAGCCACTTCTATAGGAAACGGATGTACAGCTACTTCTAATGTACTAACGGTAACAGTAATTCCGATAATTGCAGTAGATGAAAATAGTGCTATCGGCAGTATTTTAACTTACCCTAATCCAACTACCGGAACGTTGCGAGTTAGAAGCGACAATTTACAAATTGAGCGTGTCAAGATTTTTGATGCATTTGGTAAAACTGTAGAGACAGAAAATTTTCTGTCCTTTGAAAAAATTGATATGTCACATTTACCCACAGGAATTTATTTCGTAAGAATATTCACTGAAGCAGGAGTAATTGTGAAGAAAATAATAAAAGAATAAAATGAAAAAAATTGCCATAATCAATGGGGTTAACCTCGGAGAATTAGGAACCCGCGAAGTAGATGTGTACGGGCACACTGATTTCAATTCCTACTTAAATACTTTAAAACAACGTTATCCCGATGTCGAATTGCTCTATTTTCAATCAAATAAAGCAGATGAACTCGCTGATTTTATGTTGCAGCACAAACATTGCGATGGTATTATTTTAAATTCGGGGGCATTTACGCATACCTCTGTTATTTTGGCAGATACCATAGCCGCCATTCCTGCCAAAGTGGTGGAAGTGCATATCTCCAATTTATTTGGTCGTGAAAACTTCAGGAAAAACTCGCTCATAGCTGCAAAATGTAGCGGTTCTTTATGCGGATTTGGACTCGCAGGGTATGAATTAGCATTATTTTACTTAATACGTTAAACTTCATTAAAATCAAACTGTCTTTACACTTCAAAAATCAAATTATTTATGAAAAAGCTATTCTTTTTATCACTCTTACTTATTTTATCTACGGCAATTTTCGCACAAGTAGCAGAGCAACCAGCAAAAAGATCCAACACTAAAAAGAAGGAACTTATTGAGGAAGACACACTTCCCAAAGTTCCTGTAATTAAGTTCAAATCTTTAGTTCATGACTACGGTAATATTTATAAAAATGACAATGGTGTTTGCACTTTTGAATTTACCAATGCAGGGAAAGCGGATTTACAACTTACCAATGTGAGTTCATCGTGCGGGTGCACTGTTCCTGATTGGCCTAAAGACCCCATCCCACCCGGGCAATCGGCTGCCATTAAAGTATCGTACGACACCAAGCGCGTTGGAGGTATTAGTAGAAGTGTTCACGTTGATTCAAATACAGGAGAAAGAGTTACGCTATCCATAAGAGGTAATGTTAGTGAACGTCCCCAAGAGATTATTCCGGAGAGTAAAACATCGCCGTTGATGAATAATAATTAGACAAAATAAAAAATATGAAAAAAATCACATGTTCTTTAGCTATTTTTATGCTAATATTTTCGTGTGCCATGGCGCAAAACAAAGGGAAAAAGGAAGCCGAGCAACCTTTTGTCCCTAAAGTTACCACGAGTGCAGAGATAGAATTTGACAAAGTTACTCATGATTACGGCACTTTGGAAGTGGGCGATGTTAAAACCGGCATCTTTACTTATACCAATGTAGGAAACCGACCTTTAGTATTGTTCGATGTGATTGTTTCGTGCGATTGCACCGAAGTAGAATGGCAAAAAGAGCCGGTAATGCCGGGTAAAACGGGCATTATTAAAGTGATTTATACTGCTAAGACGCCGGGAGTAATTGCCAAACAAGTTACGGTACAATCTAATGCGCAAACAGATAGGATAAGGCTACAGCTTAAAGGAAATGTGGCGGGGCAATAGTATTGTACTTGTGGGATTTTCGGGAGCCGGCAAGTCTACGATAGCTAATAAAATTGCCTCTCATTTTCATTTTTCGGTGTTAGATACCGATAAAATGTTGGAAGATAAATACCGTATCTCGGTTTTCGATATTTTTGAAAAATATGGAGAAGAAGTTTTTAGGCAATTGGAATATACTACTTTAGTAGAGGCGCTTCAACAAAAGAATGTGGTGATCGCTACCGGTGGCGGCACGCCCTGCTTTTTCGATGCCATGAAATTAATTAACAAAGCCGCGTTTTCTATTTATATTGAAATGGCACCGAAGTCATTAGCTCAAAGGCTGTTGCATGCAAAAAAAATACGCCCGTTAACTAAAAATAAAACCGAAGACGAACTTTTCTCCTACGTTACGGAGCAGTTGGCATTGCGTGAGCCTTTTTATAAGCAAGCGCACCTTACCGTGAAGGGCGAAAATTTTAAATCCACTTGTACACCTTGTCATTCCTTCTTATCAACTCTTGAACGGGAATTGAACAATATGTCCCTTTAGTAGCTTGGTTTACAGTTTCTAACTCTACTCTAATTTCTTCCACTTTCACATCAATCACTCCTGTAGTGGGTCCAAGTACCATAATGTCGTCGTCCACAGAGATTTCGTTCGTTTCAATTAAGATTTCCGCAACTTGCAGTTTTGAAAAGTAGTTGGTTACTTTTCCCACATATTGCTTGGTGCGTGTGGCTTGTGAGCCGTAGTCCTGCGTCCATTCGCCTACTTTTTGTCCCAAATAATAACCATCCCAAAAATCACGATTATAAACGCTACGCAACCGGGCGGTCCAATCTTCAATTTTCTCTTTGGTATAAGTTTGGTTTTGAATGGACTCTATGGCTTCATGATAACATTGCGTTACCATTTTCACGTATTCGGGAGAACGTCCGCGCCCTTCAATTTTCAGGACGGTTACGCCCGCATCTAAAATTTTGTCTAAAAAACCAATGGTACACAAATCTTTGGGAGACATGATGTATTGGTTTTCAATTGCCAATTCTATTTCGGAGTCCAAATCTTTTACATGATAGCCACGACGACAAGGTTGCAAACATGCCCCCCGGTTTGCCGAATAATTGAAATTATCTAAACTGATATAACATTTTCCGGAAACTGCCATACACAATGCGCCATGTATAAACATTTCAATTTTAATTAATTCGCCTTTAGGTCCGCAAATATTTTCTTCATGAATCTGCTTTACGATTTGCGCTACATCTTTCAATTCGGTTTCTCTAGCCAATACTACTACATCGGCAAATTGTGCATAAAATTTTACAGCTTCAATATTGGAAATATTGCATTGAGTTGAGATATGAATCTCTAAGCCAATCTGTTTACAATAATTCATCACTGCCATATCGGAGGCTATAATAGCAGAAATACCACACTTTTTTGCAACATCCAATAAAATGTGCATTTCTTCAATTTCGTGGTTGTAAATGACCGTATTTACGGTTAAATAAGACA
The DNA here is from genome assembly GCA_009786185.1 of Bacteroidota bacterium. Lineage (GTDB taxonomy): Bacteria > Bacteroidota > Bacteroidia > Bacteroidales > WCHB1-69 > WRNX01. Next base: position 3,238 of record WQTS01000079.1, on the reverse strand, counting down.
ATATGTTATTCTCTTTGCAGATTTGTGCAATTTTTTCGAGGTCTTCCAAGGTGAAATTTGCGGAGGAGCGGGCGCGCATGTTCATGTTGCCCACACCAAAATAAACGGAACCGGCGCCTGAATGTATAGCTGCCATCAAGGCTTCGTAAGAGCCTACGGGGGACATGATTTCTATAGGAGGATAATGTTTTTTCATCAGTATATTAATTCGCTACTTTCTGCTTGATTTTTTTTACGATTTTTCCATTGTCAAAAGTTTCATCGTATTCAATTTGATCTTCTCTATCATAACGTACAAAAGAACCATGTTTTTTATTGTCTTTGAAATTTCCGATTTGCCAAAGTTGCCCCGATTCACGGTAAAATATCCATTTGCCTTGCATTGCGTTATTTATAAAAATTCCTTGCGCTTTTATTTTTCCATCTTTATAAAAATAGGTCAACACATCGCCTTTTTGTTCAAAGATTTTTTGTCCGTTGGTATAGTGGGTTTTATTTTGCATTTTTAATTCAAAAAACGCTGCGAAAATACACAAAATCTTTCCCACGAAAATAATGCATTTGCCCTGAAAATAAATCAGGACATTAACAAAAAAAATATATTTTCGCGCCACGAAAAAACAGTGGAAAGATTTGTTTTGATTGCAACCACTCGAAAAAATGCTAAACCATTTTTCTCCATTGCTTTTCCGTATTTAAGTTTAATCTTTAAAAAACATATCATTATGAGTTATTTATTTACATCAGAATCGGTATCGGAAGGCCATCCGGACAAAGTAAGCGATCAAATTTCAGATGCATTATTAGATGCATTTTTAGTCAGAGACCCTAACTCAAAAGTAGCATGCGAAACCTTGGTTACCACTGGCTTAGTGGTTTGTGCAGGCGAAGTAAAAACAAACGGTTATGTGCCTGTGGATGATGTGGCGCGTGGCGTCATTAAAAGAATAGGTTACGATAAAAGCGATTATCAGTTTGATTATAAATCGTGTGCGGTTTTGTCTGCCATTCACTCACAATCTTCCGATATTAACCAAGGCGTAGAGCGCGCTAATGCCGAAGAGCAGGGCGCCGGCGACCAAGGTATGATGTTTGGTTATGCTTGCCGGGAAATGGATAATTTTATGCCGATCTCCTCAGAATTATCGCACATTATTTTGCAAGAGTTAGCTGACATCCGCCGTGAAGGCAAACAGATGACTTATTTACGTCCGGACTCTAAATCGCAAGTAACCATACAATTTAGCGATGAAGGCAAACCGGAGCGCATTGACGCTATTGTGGTTTCTACGCAACATGATGATTTTCACACTGATGAGAAAACAATGTTGGCGCAAATTAAAAAAGATGTGCAAGAAATTTTACTGCCAAGGGTGGTTGCAAAATGCCCTTCCGATGTTCAAGAATTATTTAAACATAATTATACACTTCATGTGAATCCCACCGGTAAGTTTGTTATTGGCGGACCGCACGGCGACACCGGTTTAACAGGACGGAAAATTATTGTGGACACTTACGGTGGCAAAGGCGCGCACGGTGGTGGCGCATTTTCCGGAAAAGACTCTTCAAAAGTGGATAGATCAGCAGCTTATGCGGCAAGACATATTGCAAAAAATATGGTAGCTGCCGGTATCTGTGATGAAATATTGGTGCAGGTGGCATATGCTATCGGTGTAGCCAAACCCGTTGGACTCTACGTAAATACATACGGAACAGCGCATGTAAATCTGTCAGATGGCGAGATTGCCAAAAAAATTGAGACAATTTTCGATATGCGTCCGTATGCTATTGTAAATCGCTTTCAGTTGAAAAACCCGATTTTTGAAGAAACTGCTTCTTACGGGCATTTTGGAAGAGATTTTTATGAAAAAGAGGTAGAAGTATTTTATACAGATGCCAATACATATACCAAAATGGTAAACGGCGAAGAAAAAACATTCAAGAAAGTGCCATTTTTTGCTTGGGAAAAATTGGATTATGTAGAAGCGTTAAAAAAGGCGTTTTAATCACGGTTCAAACACACAATAGACACTCTTCTCGGTTCTAATTACAATTTTCCTATCTGTAAACGCCGGTGTAGCAAACGTTTTCTCACCCGTTTCAAAGGAAGTGATCAAGGTAAATTCTCTTTTTGCAGAGAAAATGTACACTTTCCCTTTGGTGCAAATCAAGTAGATTTTGCCTTCAACGATGATGGGCGAGGCATTAAAATCAGCGTTGGTTTCCATTGATTTTATGATCTCTCCGGTTTGAGGATCAAAACTTGCAACTACGCCGTAACTTGTGGCTACGAACACAAAATCCTTGGTGGCTACCGGGCTGGAAATTTCGGGCAAAATTTCGTTGTTTTTCCAAAGTACGGAGCCGTCTGCTGCATTAATAGCAGTCATTGTAGCGTATTCGGTGGCAACAAAAACGATCCCATTGGCATAAGCAGGTCCCGGGGCAGGCTCACCCGACATAGCTTCCACGCGCCAATTTATCTCTCCGTTGTTTGGGTTGTAGGAGGTAACGCCCGGATTTCCAATCAGTATCAGCTGTGGTTTGCCGTTTACCATGGCAATTATCGGGCTGCTCCACGACGGATTCCGTTCCGGACGATCTTTTGCCCAACGTTGGTTGCCGGTAGCTAAATCCAAGGCTATAACTCTTGGTGCATTACGATTGTCGTATTGTATAATCAGCAGATTTCCATAGATAAGCAGCGACGACGCAAATCCGTAAGAATTGTCGGGCACGCCGAGATTTTTTGCCCAAAGTTGTTTTCCGTCCATGTCGGCACAAATGAGGTCGCCTGTGCCAAAAATAGCGCATACCACCTTGCCGTTGGTGGCTACGGTTGAGGCTGCTAATCCGGTATCGTCTGTGGTTGCCGGCGCTTGACTTGGTGAGCCGGGAATATTTTTGGCTTCTAATTTCCATAATTGTTTGCCTGAACTTAGCTCATAGCAAAACAGTTCTCGAACTTTTTCATCTGCTCCGGAAAAGAAAACTTTATTTCCACTGATTACCGGTGAATTGTAACCTTTACGCGGCACCGGTACCTGCCACAGAATATTTTTACCCGATGCTAAATTCCATGAGATCGGAACCTTTCTTGCACTGCTTATGCCCAGTGAATTGTTGCCTCTGAATCCGTTGTGGGTAACTTTCGATATTTCGATGGTGTCGGTGATGGCTACTGAGGTTTCTGCATCTGTTTCATCATCAGCTTCAATTTGTTCTGTGGCTTGTGTTT
>WQTS01000078.1 GCA_009786185.1 Bacteroidota bacterium | reverse complement strand
AAAGCGTTGGGGTACACCTCTTCCCATTCCGAACAGAGAAGTTAAGCCCAACTGCGCCAATGGTACTGCCGAAAGGTGGGAGAGTAGGACGTCGCCCAATACTATAAAGCCTCACAGAAATGTGAGGCTTTTTTTTGCCATGGCTCGAAAAGACGAGAAGACGCTTGGCGGCTTAGCGAGAAAAATATATTATTTTTGTGCCGAAATTAAAATTATTCACAAAAGAGATTTATACTATGAGACGCACTTCTAATATTTTAAAGCTTATTGCTTTCTTAACCATCTTCTTGCATGGATTCGGATATGTGCAAGCACAAGAGGCTTCAACAAAAACTGTTTCTTCATTCCCATGGACGGAAGATTTTGAAAGCACCACTTTCCCACCGGCAGGATGGACAATTCTCGATATATCAGGAACAAGAACTTGGGCAAGCAGCACTGATTATGCTCATAGTGGCCTCAGATCTGCAGAGCATGGTTGGTTGGCAGGAGGTGTACAAGCTACCGCATTGGTTACTCCGGCAATAACCCTTCCAAGCACCGGAACTCCTGAACTTGATTTTTGGTCTCGTATACAACTCGTAGGTTATAATAATAGTAGTAAAATATTGATTTCTACTACTGTTAACAATAATATAAATGCATTTACTGAAGTTCGGGTATTAGGAAATGACGAAGTGGGTCTTGCTACTTGGAAAAATTTCAGCATTCCATTAGACGCTTATGTTGGCCAAACCATTTATATTGCATTTTTATATACCGCCGACAACGGTCCCAGATGGTTTATAGACGACGTTACCATTTCACATTTAGATAGTTATGTTGATATGCAAGCCTTATCCATTACGCCGATAACAGGGAGCTATGCTATTCTTTCTGAAAACGAGCAAGTTACAGTGCGATTAAGGAACAACGGCGGGCAGTCTGCAAGTGGTTTCGGAATAAAATTAGTACATAATGGAAATTTGATGGCTACAGAGACATTTGCCGGATCTATTCCTAGTATGGGTGAAAGTACTTATATTTTCAATACCACATTAAACCTTTCTGTAGCAGGAATGCACAAGATACAAGCTATTGTCAATATGTCCGGCGATCAAGTTCCGGCAAATGATACGGCAACTGCAATGGTGAATAATCTTGGTTGCCAAATTGTTACAGCATTTCCTTATGAGGAAGGATTTGAAAATAATGGCAACAACTTACCACCTTGTTGGACGCAGGAGTACGTTGCAAAAAACTTCAATTGGAGGGTTTTTAATGCTACAGGCGCACAAGCTATTCCGGGCTTGCAGCCGGTACAGCCATTTGCCGGCGATTATAAAGTAGTTTTTTATACCAATGGAAAAGACGGCGCTATAACTAAATTGATTACTCCGCCTTTGAATCTTAGTATAATGAACAATCCTGTTTTAAAATTTCATCACGTTCAACAACATTATTCAGGTGATCAGGACAGTTTAAAAGTTTACTACAGAACCTCTGCCAACGGAGCATGGATACTCTTAGAAAAATATACTGATATGATTGTTGATTGGACGGAACGAATGATTCCGCTTCCTGAGCCATCAAGTCAGTATTACATTGCCTTTGAAGGATATGCAGAGTGGGGACATTCTGTTCAGTTAGATAATATTTTCATTGGAGACCTCTTTGAAGTTGATATTGCAGTGAAAGCCATAACTCCGTCAGGCGTTCACTTGGGGCTTTCCGCGCAGCAGGAGGTTACCACAACAATAAAAAACAATGGCAGAAATCCGGTTACAGGATTCGATCTAACGTTGTATTTTAATGGAAATTTTATCGCTACAGAAAACTTTGCAGGTACGATTCCGGGTTTAGGAGAATATACTTATACTTTCAATGCCAAAGTAGATCTTTCGGTATCGGGAACTTACACTTTAACTGTGGTTGCTGATTTGGAGGGTGATGAGGTTCCGGAGAATAATGAATTGACCGTAGTTGTTAAAAATCTGGTTTGCAATGCGCTTACCTTTCCTTATGAGGAAGGATTTGAAGAGGAAGTATTTCCGCCGCATTGCTGGACAAAGGTTGGCGATTGGCGGAGGTTAACCTATGGCGCACATTCCGGTATTGGCAGGGCATGGCATGATTGGTATAGCGGAACGATCGGATGGCTCATTTCACCCAAATTCTCAATTCCTGCCGGTGGAAACTATGCGTTGGAATTTTGGTCGTATATTTATTACAGAAATTACTTCTCTTATTCAGGGATATGGGTTTCTACTACCAACACCAATCCTTCATCATTTACTGAACTCTACGCTTTATCTTACGCCGACATCCCTGAAGAGGAATGGAGAAGAATTGCCGTTTCCTTGAGCGCGTATGTCGGACAAGATATTTATATTGCTTTCAAATACACAAGGGGTGGCAGCAATAGCGGTCACGGGTGGGGTATTGACGACGTGAATGTTTTTAATTTGGATACGCATATTGATGCGGAAATAGTGGCGATTACCACTCCGCCGGATTTGGGAATGAACCTGACGACTCAGGAAGCCGTAACCGTTCAGGTAAGAAACAACGGAGGCGCAACAATCAGTGGATTTCAATTGAAGTTGGAACACAACGGCACGGTGATTGCCACCGAAACCTATACCGGCACTATCCCAAGTATGGCAACTGCAAATTACACGTTTTCAGCTAAATTAAACCTCTCAGCAGCAGGATTCAGTACTGCTAAAGTTACAGTTATTTTAGCAAATGATATGGATCCCGATAATGATTCAAAAATCAAGACCGTTGAAAACAGAGTTTGTCCGGCAATAACAGATTTTCCATGGTATGGAACATTTCAAGGCAATACAGCCGGCGAGATTGCAGATTGTTGGGTAAACATTGATGCCGACGGCGATACTCGGAAATGGCGGTCGTTAGAAGCCAATGAAAAATATTACGCAATATCCGAATCATATGATGCTTATTGGGAATTTGAACTTATGCCCGACAACTGGCTACTCACTCCGCCGTTGACATTGGAACATCCTTATTTACTCTCATTTAAGGTGGGTAGCGCAAATTCTGATGAATGGGGCGCCGAAAAATATTCCGTGTTAATCTCTACAACAGACATAAATCCTGCAAGTTTCACTGCAATTCACACAGAAACACTCAATCCCGCCGATTATACCGAATTATTAGGTGGAACACTTTCAGGCTACGGAGTAAAAACAGTCGTTTTGCCATTAGATGCCTACACCGGAAAAACTGTTCATATCGCTTTCCGCCATTGGGATTGCACAGCGCAAGACTTACTGCTTCTTACAGACATTGGAGTAGCAGTATGCGTATCTATACCTGAGGCAACAACCTGCAATGCAAATCCCTTAGTAGCATGGGTTAAAGACGATATATTATACATTAAAGGGCTGAATATTGGCGATACTTGGAGCGTTTATTCCACTATCGGAAAATTGCTGCACCAAAGCGTTGCCAATAATGAGGTAATGAGCGTTAGGTTGAATACTCACGGAGTTTACTTCATCCGGTCGGGTAATAGGGTGGTGAAAGTGGTGTACTAATGCGTAAGTTTACTGTACCACCAATTTCGCCGTTCGACTTCCTGCTTTTATCAAGTAAATACCCTGGCTCAAATCGGAAATCGAAATACGTTGCGTTATAATATCATCCTTTATTTCACCAAGATAAGGCACAATCTTTACCAATTGCCCAAACGCATTATAAAATTCAATATCACTAATTCGTAATCCGTAGTTTGTAATTTGTAATTCAACAAAATCATACGCCGGATTCGGTATAATCCGTAGAGGCGCAAAATTTTGCATCCAATCATCAATCCCAAGATATTCAAAAATTGCATGAATAGCATGGTTATCATGAACATCTTCAAATACATATTCATATTCAACCTGACCGGGATAAACAATTACACTTAAATCATCAACCAAAACATCAAGAATGCGCCATCCTAATTGTGCTTTCATTGTAAATACTTGAGATGCACCTTCTAAAACCACAACTTCACCTTCCGGTGTGATCTCTCCACTTCCGGTAGCAGTTGCCATAATAATATAACCGGGATTTGGAAGGGTGCTGAAAGGTGCTGTTGAGCTTGGATCGGAAGCAAAATGGGTAGCCGTTTCTGTCTTGCGCGCTTCAAAATAATAAGTAGTGTTGGGAGTTAATTCGCTAAAAGCGGTGGATGTTTGCCAGGCACCGCCATCCATACGATATTCGCAATCGGAAATAGGATGAAGCACAATGCTGGTTTGTGTTATGGTTAATGCAGTAGGTGCATCGGGTTTTTCTTGAGTAGCCTTGGTAATAGTTGCTGTTGAGTTTGAAGTGATACTGCCATTACAATTGCCGGCAGTTACGGTTACGGTAATTGTACTGCCAATATCGGCTGCTACCAGCGCATAAGTTGGGTTGTTGAAACCTATATCGGTTGCGCCGCGTTTCCATTGATAGGTAAGTGTACCTAAGTTCGGAATTACCGGATTAGAAGTCAGCATTGTTGTATTAGCCGTCAAAGTTTCTCCAAAAGCTGTTATCCCTGTGATAGTTACAGTACCTGCCATATTCGGCTTATTCACTGTTATCGTAAAATCTTTAACAAAGGGGCTTCCAATTGCTAAACCGTTTTCAATAGTTGCTGCTACAACTACCGCACCCGGCGCAGTAGTATTAAGGGTACTGCCGGAAAGTGTTGCGCCAGTATTACCGGCATCTTTAATGCTCCAAACAACGGTTTTATTGGAGGCGCTACTTGGAACAACCGTACTCGTGAGTGCAAGGGGCGCTCCTGCTGTAACCGAAGTAGGAACACCCGTGATATCAGTTACCGGAACGAAGGCGCCTCCACCCATAAAGTTGAAACTAATCAGCCTGTTAGAGTGAGTAATGTCGGTAATAGGCTTATCATTTATAACTGTGTTTGTCCAATGGAACATCCTTGGAGTTGAGGTGCCGTCAAAAGAAGTTTTGCCGCTGGTTCCCGGAAATGGACACCCGGCGCTGTTGATATTTCCATAATTGCTCGAGCCTGCTACCGGAATGGCAACATTAGAGCTGGCGCATACGGGATACATCTTTTGTGGGTGTGTACAATTAATACATGATGTTCCCACACTGTTATGTACATGATATATGAGTAATCCGTCTCCCGGTACACTGGTGTCGAATCTAATTCGTTGACGATTTTCCAATAAATAGTGTTCACTGCCGTTGCCGGTATTTATTCTGTATGCCACAGGATTTTCTGCCGAGTTGGGCATATTGGCAACTGTTAACGGCGCATTTAAGACCATAGGCGTTACCCAGCCAAACTGTACTTTAGTATACATATTCGGATGCGGAGGACGATTCCCCATCGGAGAGCCATTCCAGCTTCCACCCGCCATAAGATCCCAATTTCCGGTACCTTCATATTGTCCGCCTGTTCCATAATTAGTATCATAAAAATCGGGAGCGCCGAAAGCATGTGCCATTTCATGGCAAATTACACCAATGGTAGTTATCATTGTGCCGGATAAAAGCTCCGGAGAACAGGAATAAACGCTGATTGATTTTCCGTTTTTCGTAACAGCAGGTGTAAACTGCCATTTATGCGACCAAATTGTTCCTGCACCTCCACCGGCTTCTTGCCCTATGCCTGCAAAAATGAAATGAAATCCATCTACCACGCCATCATTATTGCTATCATAATCAGCAAAGTTGATGTCTGGCTCTGCAGCCACTTGCAGCGCGCACCATCTTGCAAGTTCTCTAGCACGATATGTTCCATCACCCGGCGTTGAGCCTGCATAATAAACACTGCTGTTTGGCGCTGTATAAATACCACATAACGTTACGATTAAGTCAAATTGACCGTAAGACGATTCCTTAAAATAATCGCGAACGCTACCGGTACCGTTGCCGGTATATCCTAATTGGTTCATCAATCCTTCAAATTCGCTCATGGATTTTATCATCTGTTTTTCAGGAAATTGCACAAAGGCGCACAACGTTTTATATTGACCAACAACAGCCTTGTCATTTTTCATACCGGCAACCTCATCTTCTATTTCCCAAATTTTCAACATTAATTGCTTTTGTATATCGCTGTAAAACAAATTTTTATCAATTTTATATAAGAATGAATGTATTGCAAAATTCCTTTGGTCGATATTAGTAGCTATAAAATCGGAAGGCTGCAAGTTCCCGTTTTCATCTAATTGAGCATAAGATAAATAACCTGCCTGATTAAACAATAACGTATAACCATCCATAGATTCGTACCAATTTATTCTTTCATCACCTTTAATTCTAACAGTTAACGTATCCCCATTCGGCTGAGTTAAGGTAACCGGATGCGGAGTTGCCGGAACGGCATACAAAATTGGAGTAATAAAAATGAATAACGCCAATAAAATAAACGATAGTAATTTTTCTTTTTTCATTTGTTATTTTGAATTAATATACTGTTTAACAATTATTTATCTAAATAAATAATTACGAGTGCAAAGGTATAATAATTTCTATGTGAATTTAAAAACATTCCATAATTTTTAATTCGTAGTTTGTAATTATTTCTCTCTTCATTATCTCGCAAAAAAAACTACTTTTGCCCATTAAAAAAACAATAACCATTTTCAAATTTTATTCTATTATGAAAAAAACGTTTTTTATTGCAACAATTTTATTTTCAGTTTTTTGTTTACTCTCCTGCAAATCAAATGTCGTAAAAGAGATGGAGGTAGCTAATGTTGGAAACGATGCAACTATCTCAGGATATGTAGTAGAAATTGGCATGACTTCGCTCACTGTTTTTACGGATGATGGGGAAACAATGATTTTCAATATCCATGAAGCAGATATGTCGAAAGCGATAGATGCAAAGGCAGGCGATCTTGTAACGGTTTTCTATCTTGTTTCTGAAGATGCTAATGAACTGCCCACGGCAGTAATGGTTGAAACAGAAGCTCCAAATCAAGAAGAAGTTAACGAATAATTTTACTATATGAAAATTCATTTTTCTTGTTTTTCCGGTAACATTTTTTATCGGAGTTTATGGATATTTGGAATATTGGTATGCTTCGTAGCATGTCATAATAAACAACAAAAGCCTCCCAGACCGGAGTTTACTTTGGAAACTCCCGGCGGCAGACCCGCTGAAATGTGGAATGACACCGCACCTAAAGTGGTTTACTACTATAAATTAGATGAAGAAGGAAATCCAACCCAAGAAAGAATTGGAGTGGCAGAATTTTATCAAAATAAACAAGAATACGTGAGTGGTGGATTGAAAGATGGAAAAAAAGATGGTAAATGGTATGCTTTTCACAATGACGGGTCGGTTTTTACGGAAACTTTTTACGTGGACGGTAAACACCATGGCATCTATAATCTCTACAGGGATAACGGACATCCCTTACTTAAAGGTCATTACAACCACGGCATTTGCGACGGCACCTGGTCTTGGTATGATGAAGCCGGAAAGCAAACCAAAAAAATTAAAGCAGATGGAAATACTATTGCGTGTGAATGGTGCGCTAAGTGTATGAAACTTAAATATTAAACTATATATGGAAATCCCTTTTGCAGAATCCTGGAAAATTAAGATGGTAGAACCCATCCAAAAAAGTACGCACACAGCACGTGAAAAATGGCTAAAAGAAGCGCATTATAATGTGTTTCAATTAGAATCGCAAAAAGTTTATATCGACCTCCTTACCGATTCCGGTACCGGCGCAATGAGCGACAGGCAGTGGTCAGCCATGATGGTGGGCGACGAAAGTTATGCCGGCGCAACTTCTTTCTTTAAAATGAAAGAAACCATTGCGGCAATTACAGGATTTAAATATGTAATCCCCACGCATCAAGGGCGTGCCGCCGAAAATGTACTTTTTTCTTGCTTAATTAAAGAAGGCGATATGGTGCCCGGAAATTCGCACTTTGATACCACCAAAGGACACATCGAATCAAGAAAAGCATTTGCTGTAGATTGCACTATTGCCGAAGCCCGCAATACACAACTGGAGCTTCCGTTTAAAGGCAATATGGATATTAAGTTGTTGGAAGATTGTTTGACACACAATGCCGATAAAATTCCTTTCGTGTTGGTTACCATTACCAATAACACGTGTGGCGGACAACCTGTTTCGATGCAAAATATGAAAGAAGTGCATAAGGTGGCGAAAAAATATAAGAAACCCGTATTGTTCGACGCTGCGCGTTTTGCCGAAAATGCCTATTTCATTAAAACCCGCGAAAAAGGATACGAAAACAAAACCATTAAAGAGATTTGTAAGGAGATGTTCAGCTACGCCGATGGCATGACCATGAGCGCGAAAAAAGACGCACAAGTGAATATGGGCGGTTTTATCGCTACAAACTTGGAGGAATGGTACGAACAAGCCAAAGTGAAATGTATTATCTTTGAAGGATATATCACTTACGGTGGACTATCCGGCAGAGATATGAACGCTTTAGCAGTAGGTTTAGATGAAAATACCGAATTTGAAAATTTGGAAACGCGCATCAAACAAGTAGCATATCTGGCGCAAAAATTAGACGAATACGGCATACCGTACCAAAGACCTGCCGGCGGGCACGCTATTTTCGTTGACGCGCAAAAAGTACTCACGCATGTTCCCAAAGAGGAGTTTCCGGCACAAACTTTAACCATAGAATTATATTTGGAAGCCGGTATTCGCGGCTGTGAAATCGGATACATTTTAGCGGATAGAGACCCCATTACCCGCGAAAACCGTTTCGGCGGCATGGAGTTTTTACGCTTGGCAATCCCCAGAAGAACTTACACTAATAACCACATGGACGTGGTAGCGGCAGCTTTGAAAAATGTTTATGATCGAAGAGAAAAAGTTACACGTGGCGTAAAAATTGTTTGGGAAGCGCCCATTATGCGGCACTTCACAGTGAAGTTGGAACGATTGTAGGAACTTAATCCATGCAAAGAGTAGTCTCCACCGAAAAAATTCCCATAAAAATGTGGCTCAATGAGCCGGAGGCAGGCGCTATGAAGCAAGCAATTAACCTTGCCAACTTGCCTTTCGCCTTTAGCCATATCTGTTTAATGCCCGACACGCATGAAGGCTACGGAATGCCTATTGGCGGCGTGTTGGCAACCAACAATGTAATTGTTCCCAATGCCGTGGGTGTGGACATCGGCTGTGGCATGTGCGCCGTAAAAATCAACATTAAAGCCGATGATTTACAGCGCAATCAGTTATTGCAAATCATGACAGACATTCGAGAAGTTGTTCCGCTTGGGTTTAATCATCAAAAAGTAAGCCAAGACGAATCATTGATGCCACAAGGCTACAATTTAAACGAATTAGTGGTCGTAAAGCGCCAATATCTTGCAGCATTAAAACAGTTGGGTACGCTCGGTGGCGGCAACCATTTTATTGAATTGCAACGTTCCGGCGATGGATTTCTTTGGATTATGGTGCATTCCGGTAGTCGTAATTTTGGCTTGCAAGTAGCTGAATATTACAATAAACAAGCAAAAAAGCTGAACGAAACCTATAATACTACCGTTACTCCAAAAATGGATTTAGCTTTCTTGCCTTTCGAGACCGATGAGGCACATCTTTACTACCAAGAAATGAAATATTGCACCGAATTTGCATTGGCAAACCGCAAGCTGATGATGGAGCGAATTCAACAGGTTATTTCTTCTATACTTAATAATGTAGCTTACGAGCCGGTGATTAACATCGCTCATAATTATGCTACATGGGAAAACCATTTTAACACAAAAGTGATGGTACATCGCAAAGGCGCAACATCTGCAAAGTTGGGCGAAATAGGCATTATTCCCGGTTCACAAGGCACAAAGTCTTACATTGTTGAAGGTCTTGGTAATCCCGAAAGCTTTATGAGCTGCTCGCACGGCGCAGGGCGTACAATGAGCCGCTCCGCCGCCATTCGCAACCTCAACCTCGAAGAAGAAAAACGCAAACTCGACGATCTCGGCATCCTGCACTCCATACGCGGAAAATCGGATTTGGAAGAAGCCTCATCGGCATACAAGGATATTTCGCAGGTGATGGCATTGCAAAACGACCTCGTGAAAATCAAAGTAGAGTTGAGCCCGCTGGCAGTAATAAAAGGGTAAGTTTTCTATAGCCTTAAAAAATAAAAGATGTTGCATAGCGTTTATGAACATGCAACATCTTTTTTGTTATGATAAATTGCAAAAAGTTTCTACTCATTTTTTTTCTTAGCTTTTCATATCTGTTTGTAAACGCGCAAGTTGCAAAGTACAGCAATGAGTTTCTTTCATTGGGAATAGGTGCACGCGGATTGGCTATGGCAAACACCTTGACTTCACTAGCAGATGATGTTACCGCAGCCTATTGGAATCCCGCCGGTTTGGTACGGATGGAACGCCCTTACCAATTAGCCGCCATGCACGCAGAGTATTTTGCCGGTATCGCAAAATACGACTATATTGGCGCAGGTTACAGAATAGACAACAAGCAAGCAGTAGCCATTACGTGGATACGTTTCGGAGTGGATAACATTATGAATACCACAGAATTAATTGACAATCAAGGAAACGTTGATTATAATAGAATCTCTTATTTTTCGGCAGCCGACAATGCCTTTTTATTAAGCTATGCGTATAATTTTGAGAACATAAAAGGGCTTTCTGTGGGCGCCAATGCCAAGATCATTCGCAGAACCATTGGAAAATTTGCCGGCGCATGGGGATTCGGATTGGATGCAGGCGTACAATATAATATTAAAGGATGGCAAATGGGCGCCATGTTAAAAGATGTTACTTCTACCTTTAATGCTTGGACTTACGACTTATCACCTAAAGTAATTGAAGTTTTTGAAGCTACCGGAAACGAAATTCCTACAAATACGTTAGAGCTAACTCTTCCGAAACTTAACCTCGGTGCGGGTAAATATGTAGAATTCGGTAAAGGATTTAACGGAACTTTTGCATTAGATTTTGATTGCACTTTCGACAGAAAACGTAACACATTGATTAGAAGCAATGCTGTATCTATTGATCCTCATTTTGGGATGGAGTTTGCGTACAAAACCATTGTGGCGCTTCGTGCCGGAATCGGCAATTTTCAGCAAGTGCCTTTTTTCGATGGTAAGAACAAATTTACGTGCCAAATTAACTTCGGAATTGGTATCGGAATTAAAGATATTGTTTTTATAGATTACGCCTTTACCGATTTAGGCAGTCTTTCCATTGCTTTGCCTTCGCATGTTTTCTCGTTAAAAGTAACGATTGAATCGTTTAAGCGGAAAAAGTAATTACAGGCATTTTCTTAAAAAAGCCAACCGCCTTCTTGAAGCCTCCAACATAATTTCCTTAAGATATACTATTTTCTTATCCCGGTTTGTATCTATCTTTGTAATATACTTTACATTAACGATAGTATTTCTACTAATACGAATAAAACCCATTTCGCACAAATCTTCTTCAAACGCTTTAAGGGATTTTATATCTTCCACTTTGCTTTCATCATGTAAAAACAGGGTAGCTAAACCTCCATGACACTGAATGTACATAATGTTTTTAATATGAACGCATATTTTTTGATGCCCTTTGGTGATCAGTTTTTTCCCTAATTGCTTGCTGTAGTCTATTTTCATATTTTTTGTTTGTTGTTTTTAGATACTAAAAAAAGCGTGATACTTAAAATATCCGCTTCTTGAGGTATTTGACGAAACCCGATACTACAGATAAGTTAAGTTCACGCCAGCACGTGAACATTAAACTTATCTTTTAGTATCTATCTCAAAATCGTCAAATTTTCAAGAAGAAAGACATCATTCTAATGTTTTTTACAACTATCTAACTGTTTTTTACTTCATTAAAATTATTTTGGTTAATATTTGGGGGCAAAAATAGCGAAATATCATTATAAAAATTTCAGCTACTTAGATGCAAATGCATTAAAAGGTTATAGCCTCTTTCATGAGATTTTTCGCTGTGCTCGGAATGACAACTCTTTATGGAAAAATAAGAGACAACTCAGGGCAGGGTCTCTTGTTTTGCACGAGATTCCTCACTTCGCTAACGCTTCGTTCGGAATGACCATACACATCCGCGTTATGGGAGAGGTGGAAGGAGCGGCGGCAGAAAGAACTTTGTCTTTGATAATGTTAACCGCCGCCGCTCCTTCCACCTCTTTCCCCCTTGATGTACGCGTACCCGTCATTCCGAGCGCAGCGAGGAATCCCCTACAAATTGCCGTCAGTTTTAACTGACGAACAAATAGGAAATAAACAAAAAATGGCTTTAGCCAAAAATTGAAATGATTTTGACTAAAGCCTGCTTGCTTTTGTCTTTTTTATCGTTGGCCTCAGCCAACGGTAATGTATTTTTATTTTTCAATATTGTTACATCTTAAAACCAACAGCAAAACGCCAATAACTATTAAATCTAGTAATAAAAGAATAATCAAAAAGATGTCTCATACCGGATTTATAATCACTTTTTATTAATATTTCATATTTTTTGACAGGAATTCGCAAACCCACGCCTCCGGAAATGCCAAAATCCGGATTATATACATAAATTGTTTTCTCTGTTGTTGAAATGTCTTTTTCAATTGGTTTGCGTTTTTCAAGGACAAGAGGATCGAAAAAAGCGCCTGCTTCAATAAAAAATTTTACTTTTTTTCCGAAGTTCACACGAACATTTATCGGAATACCAATATAGTGATAGTGACCTCCAACATCATCCAACAAAAAAACCATGTTACGAAACACAACATTATACTCCAAACCGATTATTAAATTCCAACGTTTTTGATTAAAGAAAGCATTGTGCACTCCTGCACCAAAACCATAACCGCCTAACAGAGTTTTATTTGGAAAATTAAAAGAGAGCTTAAATTCAGGGGAAAAATGTTTTTTCTGAGATTCTTGCGCACCTGTCC
>WQTS01000077.1 GCA_009786185.1 Bacteroidota bacterium | reverse complement strand
AATACTAAGCAATAAAGGAATAGAGAATTCTAAAACAGGATTTCATAAATGGGAGGAAATAGAGGAATATAACATTATTACAGGTCGCCAAGCATATTTGAGATATACGCATTCCAAAGGGAAAGAATGTATTGGAATTTCATATCTTAATATAAAAAATAATGGAATAAAATTAAGCAAACTTCTAATGGTGTATAGAGAACGGAATAAATTACAAAATCTTAGAAAAACAAAATAAATAAATAAATAAATAAATAAATAAATAAATAAATAAATAATTTCACTGAAAATAATTTATCTATAAACCCTGTTCGACTGAGGTTGCAATGCCGTTGTTCGGCGGCGGTTCCGACCGCCATCGTGCTATCAAAGCAGGTTCTACCTGTTTAACCAAAAAGTAAAACAACAATACATCAATCCATATATGATAAATGCTAGAATCCGTCGCTATAATAACGCGGTAATGGCGGTCGAAATACCGCCAAACGTTGTTGAAATCATATTGCATACCTACGGCATGCCAAATATTTCACGATACATCCTTATTTCTACCGAGATTACATCCCATACGGGATGATTACTGCTTCACCACTCTTTTCACTACCTCTCCTGCATCAGTAATTATTTTTACAAAATAGATACCGGGATTTAGATTTGAAATGTCAATCTTTTGATGAGATGATGAGACGATGAGATGGCGAGGCGATAATTTTCTTCCAGTAACATCAAGAATTTCAACATCCGTAACTTGTAACCCGTAACTCGTAACTTGTAACTCTCCCGTAGTAGGATTTGGATATATCGTGATTTGAGATTTTAGTTCATTTTCCGAAACAGTATTATGCTTAATTCCTTTTACCATAATATTATCCAAACAAATACCAAATCCACCATTTAATTTTCCTTCAAAACAAATATAAAATTCTTCGGAATTTTCATTTAGAAGAAATGATAAAGATTCTAATTTCCAAACATTTTGATTTGTATTATAGGCCGCCCAAGTTTGCCATTCACTGTCAGCTGTTTCTTTATAATAAACAGCTAATTCATCAATTAATCCTGCGCGAAGTTGGCTAAAAAAAGCAAACGAAAGTTGTATTTCATCAAAGTCTTTCACTTCCATTACCGGCAAATTTAATCGGGTAACCGTTCCTAAATCTGCCATTCCGTTGGCTTTAATATATATATTGTAATTGCCCTCAAAAGCATGAGCCGGTTGAGCAGCGCCATTTCCACGACCTATTTCCCACAATAATGTTCCTGAAAGATTTTCTTGAGCCCAACAAAAATTGGGACCCTGTTCGAAGTTTTCAAAAATAGGCAAAGTTGCTTTTCCACACCAAGTAGTGGCTTTCACTACAAAACCTTTTGAGTATGTGGTTTCTTCATTAAATGAGAACAATTTGTAAAAATAAGTAGTTGAAGTATTCAAACCGGTGTGTATAAATGATTCCGCACTACCTTTATAGAGTACAGTTTCTCCATTAGCTAACTGTTCACCGATAGTATAGGTACTACCATTTTCAAGCTGTGAAAAGCTATTTACAGTATTCGTTACAATAATTATCTCATGTTGATTGTCGTTTTTTTGCCAAGTTAGTTCTATATCTGAATAGCTTAACGCAGAAGCGATAATGTTTTTCGGATTTTGTACTGCCGTAGTCAAATCCATCACGGCAAGCAGCGCTTTATAAGCATTTAAACGTCCGGCGCCAAGAAGTCCGTTAAGGCTGGGATTAGCAATATAGACGTTGTCGGAATTTTCCTTGAGTATGTTAAAAATTTCTTCCCGAGATAATTTATAGCCGGAACGTATAGCAGAAGATACCATTAAGGCAACCACCCCTGATACGTGCGGACAAGCCATGGAGGTACCCTGCATAAAGCCGTAAGATCCGCTACCTGTGCGTATCGTGCTTAATACTCCCTGATAAAAAATGGGCATTGTTTCTCCACCCGGCGCAGATAAGTCTACCCATGACCCGTAGTTGGAGTAATTCGCTTTGGCATCAGTGTGGGTAGTGGCAGCCACCGCAAACACAGGGGCATAGCAGCCCGGATAGTAATTGCCGTTGGCTCCGTTATTTCCGGCAGCATAAATCACAATTCCATCCTCCATAACATCGCCTCCTCCGTTTGCCAAAAAATAATCAATAGCATCCAAAATAGATTGATTATAAGAATTAGGAGCATTATAACCCCAGCTATTTTGAGAGATGCTGGCGCCATTATCGGCAGCGTAAACGCAACTTGCTTCGTAACCCTGAACACCTTGTCCGCTGGGCGGAAAAATTTGGCAGGTCATCAAGCGAACGCCGTCGCCTGATCCTGAGCCACCGGCAATTCCGGCTACTCCAACATAATTATTGGTATTGGCGGCGATGGTGCCTCCAACGTGAGTGCCGTGATCGCTGGGGATTATTGTGGAGTTATTATTATAAAAATTATACCCGATATTCGACCACATATTAGCCTGAAGATCAGGATGTGTAGGCTCCATTCCCCCATCTTTTATAGCAACGATTACTTGAGAATTTCCGGTTTCTATTTCCCATGCCTCAAAAAGGTTGATGTCGCAACCGGGAGTTCCGCCCGACTGCCCCGTATTATGATAATGCCATTGCTCATCTATGCGCGAGTCGTTCGGTTTCCATGCTCTAGTATTGTTCATATCAAAGAGATGCGATTGATAAACAGGCTCTGCTACTTCCACCATCGAAAGCGCCTGATAGGCTTGTACTACTTCAATAATATCCGTGTTTTCATCAAGTGTTATTGTAAACCAAAGATGGAAGCCCCACGCACGATGCCGCTCTCTAAAGTTAGAAGCCTTTGAGTTTGTTTCATATAACATGCCAAATATGGGGGTATAAGAAACAGCATGATAATGCGCATTTAAAGCATCTAATGACGCAACCCCTGTGGTTACAAACCCTTTAGCATTTGCTTTATAAGAAATATCCGGAAGCTCATTTTCAAACTCTCTTGTAATTTTAATTTGAATTTTTCCTTGATAATAAGCATTTTGCGTTAATTGGTTTAAATCAATAGGTGGGCGTTCCCCTTTTTGAATTTTGTATCCGTCAACGTAGGTAACGGTTAATGATTGTGCGAAAACCGTCGCACTGCAACAAATTGCGAGAAGAAGAGTAAAAAAATATTTTTTCATTACAATAACATCTTTTATAAGTTCATTTATTAATTATCTCTGAGACAACGAACGGAGAGCCCGTTTCCTTTAAGTGTATTATAGCCGCCAAACTCCGGAGTCATATAAAGCATATACCTTAACCATGGCATTTCAGCATTATAGCTCCAAAAATAGGCATAATGTGTTAAATTACCAAAAATGCCATTCGCCTCACGGCTTCCTGAAGGATAAACGGTAAATCCGGTACTGTTACGAATGATTTCTCCAAAATCGGTGATACAACCGGGGGTTCCCTCAATTTCAACTTCACCCCAGGGGCCTCTGTTTCCGGGGGCAACCGCTGCCATAGCTTTCGCAATTTTATTTCCGGATGTGGCTCCGTCCCAATTGTAGCCATTAGCAACTAAATGACGTTCGAGTACATCCCATTCTTCCATCGTGGGAACGTGCCAGCCGGTTGGACATAGTTTTCCGGTAGCTACAGCATACCAGTTATAGTACGCTCCATTGGGATTTGCAGTATTTGGATCGTTATTATTATAGCACATGGCTCCGGTGGTATTCAAGCTCCATTGCACATTGTCTGCCAAATTATCAATTACTACATTATCATTATATCTTCTTGTTTTCAAATTTTCTCTCATCCAGCATTGCGTTCCAATTTGTACCATATTGTAGATAAATCCGCTTAAATCGGTTACGGTTCCGGTACAGGGCGGCGGTGGCGTAGAAGGAGGAATGAAAATAATAGTGTCTATTTGATCCATAGCCCTTTGATAGATAACATCTCCTCCCCTCCAAACATAAAGAGTGTCTTGCGCAAAAGCAGAGGTAAAGTTCAAGAGAAAAAAGGTTAAAAAGAGTAGGTATGCGGTACGAGGTATGAGGTATGCGATTTTTCTGTCTTCCGTATTTTGTATTCTGATTTCTGTATTCATAAGTTTAAATTTTTAGTATTAGTTAATATTTTTTTGTGAATTAATTTTTTATACAACGTACGGAGTAGCCGTTTTCAAACAACATAAATCCTCTCCAAGGACCTTCAAACGCATAATGAAATGCGTATCTCCAGGCATTTCTCTCTTGGTTTTGTGTTGATGACCAAAATTGCGTCCACCAAGTATATGCCTCATAAATTCCCAAGACGGTTCTTTCGCCTACCGGTATTGCTGAAAAGCCTGTGATATTACGTTTGTGCTCTCCTGCATCGCTTACGGTTCCCGGAGCGCCAGCAGCGCCGGAATTTAGCCATACTCCCTTGTCGTAAGGCGCTACACTAACCATAGCTTTTGCCACTTTGTTTTCAGTCATATTTGTGCTGCCGTCCCAATTATATCCGTTGGCAATCAGGTAATCAATGAGCGCTATCCATTCGTCATCGGAGGGCACGTGCCACCCTGTAGGGCAAAGGACGCCGGTGTTTACGGCAAACCAATTGTAAAGTCCTCCGTGAGTAACGGCAGATTCCGGATCATTATTATAGTAGCACATCGCGGGCACGGGGTTTTCACCGTTGTTGTAAGTTTGACTCCATTCTGTAGGATTAGGAATATTGGTAATTGGCGTACCGGTTCTGTAGTGGGTGGTTTTTAAGTTTTCGCGCATCCAGCATTGTGGCCCAATTTGTACGGTATTGTACACATTGCCGTCAATGTCGGTTATGGTAGCCATGCCCGGACAAGGAACGCCCAACGAACCCTCTTCTATCCATTGTGCATAGAGGTTAAAGTTTTGGGTAACAAGCATGTACTGTTGGTTTCCTACAGGAGTTCCTGTGCCGTTTGCATTTGTGTTCCATCCGGAAAATAGATATCCGTCGCGGGTGAAGCTATTTTCAGTCAAATTTTGCCAAACGCCCTCTGTGAAAATTTGCGGTTCCATAGTGCCGGTTCCGCCGTTTGCATGAAAAGTTACTACATAAGTTTGTAATACCGGAGGCAATTTAAATGTGATACTATCAATGGCATTTACTGCTTGTTTGTAGATAGTATTTCCTTGATATTTAACAGCTAAGGTGTCTTGAGCCATAACAGAAAAGGAGGAAAAGGAGAAAAGGAGAAAGCAGAAAGCTGAAAGGAAAAGAATTTTTATTTTTGAATTTTTCATATTGGTTAATGTTTAATTTTTAATGATTTTTTGAGTTAAAATACCGGTTGTTGTGGTTAAACGTATAAAATAAATACCGTTGGGAAGGTGTGAGATGTTGAAAACCACCCCGTCAGCCTGCGGCTGCCACCCCTCCAATGAATTGGAGGGGAATTTACTTCCAACTTTTCTGCCGGAAACATCAGTTATCTCAATATTTTCAATCTGTAATTCGTAATTCGTAATTCGTAATTCCCCGGTGGTTGGATTTGGAGACACCATAAATGTTGCTGTTGCGGGATCGGAAACAGCGGTTCGTGTTACACATGATTCGTTCGACAACAGTGCCGTACCACCTGTTCTACAATTTTTTTCTATTTGGTAACAAGAATGATTGGCTGTCCATGTGTGGTCATTATAAGAAGAAGCAAAAAGGTCGGATTCAATTTTTATATTATTTCGATAGATGTTTACCGATTCTGTGATAATTCGCCCTTTCATATACCAATTCAAATTTCCTCCGGAGGGAGATATTTCGGCTAAGGTATTCCAGGCTCCGGAAAACAAAACAATGTTTCCAAGTCCTTCTTTACGAGGTCCCATGTCAATGGCAGCAGGATAACCCACTTCGCCTTTAGCAATAGCTTCATAACCAATCCATAGTTCTTTGGTAGCATCTATGATTATAGGCGGATCAATAGCCACCATATTTTCTTGGAAAAACGTTAGGCTATTATTGTTTAATATTTTGGCAAATCGCAACGTTCCGGGATGACGATTAGTAGTCAACCATGTGCCTCCGTCATAAATTTTAATATAATAATCATGTGAAGGAGTAATAGAAGATCCACCGAAAAAAGGAATAAAAACAAATTGAGTTAAAGGTTTTCCGTCCACAGCGGCAAGTTGTGCCGGAGTAAAGCGATGAAAAACGCTGAAACTGTTAGCTCCAAATCCGCCTGCATCATTAGCAAAATTGTTGCTTTGCGAAACAGTGGTAAAACTTTCGTCCGGCATATTCCAGACTAATGAATTATTATTTCCATCAGCTTTGGCGGCCAAATTTGCAACAGGATCACATACATTTTCCACACAGGCTTCGTTTGATTTCGGTGAGGCGCCGCCATCCGGACAATTAATTTCCACTTTATAACAAGCAGCTATATAAGGATTGTATATATCCGTATAAGTCGTTCCTTCAACATAAGAAGCAATTTTAATGTCATCGCGGTAGATGTTTGTAGTTACGGCATAAGGAATTTCGCCATCAACAACCGCTTGAATGCAAAGATTTCCGCCAAATCCTTGGGCGGCTAATGTCGTCCACGCCGAACCACTAATACTAATATTTCCTCCGTGTGTTACATTTTGAGTATTGTTAGATACAGCGAGAATAAAGCCCCAACTCACCACGCATGTGTATCCAATGGCTAAAGTGCCTGAGGTTATGGTATAGGGTTCATCTAAAAATATTTCCGTCCATTGTCCGGGTATAAAAGAGGCGGCTTTAGTAACTAAATTTGCGCCGCTTACGCTATTCCGTATCCAAACACTTTGATCTCTTAATTCAAAAGCTGTTCCGTGCAACGCCACTTTAATAGAAGTGATGGTTCTACCCACATAATTGGCTATTACATCAGCGGGAAACGAAATAGCAGCGTTGTATAAAGCGGGCCCATTCATTCCAAAACCATCATCTATGTTATCGGTGCAATAACGCAATACTTCCGTATTTAAGCAAGATGCTGCTTTCGCAGGCAAATTCCATGTAAGTTTATTTCCATTGGCAACATGTTCTGCGGTCAGGTTTGTGGGTGGATTACAATCGCCGGTAATAAACACAGGAGCTATGGGAATATCTGTTTGATTTTTTGTTGTTCCAAACGGATCGCCTGTTTGCGCTTGAAGCCATAACACTATAAGAAACAATGGGCTGATTAAAAGTAGTTTTTTCATAAGTAAATTATTAAATGTTAGTAGCCTTTGTTATTAGTCTTTTACACAACGTACTGAAAAGCCATTCTCTTTGCTGCCGTGAAAACGGTACAGATTTTCTAATTCGTAATATACACATACATAGGAGATGTTGTTTGCATCTAACATCGTGGCAGTCCAATAATAAGTACTTAGTCCCAAATTGAAGTATTGGCCAAGTGCATTGCGATTCCCGGCAGGGTTTGCCGAAAAGCCGCTGGCATTTCGTTTCGATTCGCCCGCATCGGTAACAGATCCCGGAGACCCGGCTACATTAGCGCCTGTCCACATGCCTTTATCGCCCGGTGCCACCGAAGAAAGAGATTTTGCCACTCTTTCTCCATAAAAACCACCATCCCAATTGTATCCATGATCAATAAGATAATCAATCATTATCGTAAATTCGGCATCAGTGGGAAGATGCCAACCTTCCGGACATAAGCCTGTTTGCACAGCCTTATAATTATAAAGTGCGCCGTAATACGCAGCATTGGAAGGATTATTACCATGATAACACATCGCTCCATTGATTGTATAACGCCATTGAGCCTCAATTGTAAGATTAGGAATATCTTCTCCATTCGTATATTTCGTGGTTTTCAAATTCTCTCTCATCCAACATTGTGTACCAATCTGAACGGTGGAGTAACTGTTTCCGCTAATATCGGTTAATGTAGCAGGACAAGGATTGCTGTTAGCCCATTGTGCGTACAAAGTCATATTCGCATTCACCGTAATCGTTTGTTTATCCGTATAAGTATTGCCGCTTCCATCGGATTTCGTATTCCAATTTTCAAAAAATTGAGAGCCATGTGTAAATATATTGGCACTTAGCTGTTGCGCCACACCTTCGGTAAATACTTGCGGAGTCATGCTACCCGAACCACCGTTTGCATCAAATGTAACAATATATGTGTTAACATTAGGTGGCGTAAATTTAATACTGTCAATTTGATCTAATGCGCATTTATAGAAGACATTACCGCCTTTGTAAAGGTAAAGAGTGTCTTGTGCAAAGAGGGAAAAAGGAGAAAGGAGAAGGCAGAAAACGGAAAGCAATTTCGTTTTTAAATTATTCATGATCATTGAATTTAAGGGTTACAGTTTCACAAATTTCTGCATCGCGCGCTCATTACCTGAACGAATTTCGAGGAAGTAGATACCGGCTTTCAAAGAAGAAACGCTGATGGAATGGCTCGTTGGAAATTGGTAGTTGAGAACTTGTCTTCCGATAAGATCGTAAATGTTAATCTGTTCAATCGGATGTTGAAAATTGTCTGTCGAGAATTGCAATTCGGAGGTTACAGGATTCGGGTACACCTGTAGAGACATTGCGCGCAACGTCTCTACGATACCTACCGGAAAATTCTGAAACGCCAAAAACCGAACCTCCGTTAAAGGAGTTTGTGCTATATTTCCCGTATGCGTAGTAACCACTAAGTTGCCACTTGGGAAAGTGAGTTTTTGCACATTGCTTACATTATATTCAACTTGCGTATTATCTTTTAAACGAACATACAATTTTTGTTGCGCATTTACCGTAAAAAAGGTAAAACTAATAGCAAAGAGCAGTAAATAGATTTTGATTTTGTTGTAATTTCTTTTCATTGAGATATAAAATTAATGGTTAATGATTAGTGATTAATGGTTAGTCTTTTACACAACGTACGGACATTCCAGTGGTTTTTAGTATGTATTCCGAACCACCGAGCGCAACAAAGCCGTTACCTACTATCCAGCGGTATCCGTAATCTTCAAATCCGGGGAACGGATTTGAACTCCAGAAGTACGCATTAGTACCCATTTCAGAAGACCCTGTAGGTCCTCTTCTTCCTCCCGGGAAAACGGAAAATCCTGAACTATTGCGTTTTGGTTCACCTGCATCGGAAATATTTCCGGGCGAGCCGACCATAGTATGAGTTACCCAGTCGCCTTTATTTCCGGGAGAAATTGCAGCCATGGATTTGGCAATTTTATCGGTTCCGGTGGTTCCGTCCCAGTTGTAGCCATTGTTTATTAAATAATATTGCAACTCTTGCCATTCTGCATTAGAAGGCACGTGCCAACCTGTGGGACATAATTTTCCGCTTGCAACGGCATGGCCATTGTATAGCCCTCCATAAATATCAATATAGTTAGTGTTATTATTGTAATAACCGAATAGCGGCGTGCCAACGTTCCATTCCGCAGCCTCAGCGCCGTAAGGTATCTGTGTACCATCGTTAAACAGTGTCGTTTTTAAGTTTGATTTCATCCAGCATTGAGTGCCTATTTGTACGGTAGCATACTCATAACCGTATGCATCGGTAACAGTTTCAGCACCCGGGCAAGGTGTTCCGGGAAGCTCGTTGCTTGCCCATATCGCATAAAGGATCATACTTTCTGTAGCAATGATGTTTTGCTCGTCTATATAAGAAGTTCCGTTGCCATCGGCTTGTGTATTCCAAAAACCGAAATCATTTCCTTCTTTTGTAAACGTATTCGGAGCCAAATTTTGAGCAATTCCTTCTAAAAATGTTTGCGGCTCCATAGTACCGGTGCCGGTATTGGCATTAAATGTTACCGTATAGGCAGCCAAGTGGGCGCTGCTCACGCAACGAATAGAATATCCTGCCGGTTTTTGTCCAACATTTCTCGTAAAAGTAACGGCATTGTGATTTATTCTCCAAAAATACAAATACTGGTCGAAACCGGGCCAATGTTCTGTACTCCAAAAACAAGCATGGTCGCCCAAATAATTAAAATGCCCGTTCCCATTTTCGCGAAGTCCTGCAGGTACGGCAGAGAATCCGCTTGTGTTGCGTTTCGCTTCTCCCGCATCGGAAGTTGAACCGGGGAAGCCATCACCGGTAGCGGCATTCCAAAAACCTTTATCACCGGGCGCTACCGATGCCATTGATTTGGCAGCTTTGTCGCCGGAGGTAGTTCCATCCCAGTTATATTCGTTTTCTGTTAAATAATCTTTTAAGGTGTTCCAGTCGTTTACGGTAGGTAAATGCCATCCTTCAGGACAAATATTTCCGGTAGCGGCACGTCCGTTATAGAGCGCTCCATAATTAGCTGCATTCGCTTGGTCATTATTATAATAACACATAGCCGGCGTTAATGTACTGTTCGTATTCATCCAAGTATTATCATCGGTAATTACCGTAATGCTTGTTCCGTTTTTAAATTTGGTGGTTCTTAGGTTTTCTCTCATCCAACATTGATTTCCAATTTTAATGGTGTTGTAAGTATTTCCGTCTGCATCTGTTACGGTAGGAGATTCAGGGCAGGCACCGGTGCTACCGGCGCTTTGCCACTGTGCATACAACGTCATATCTGCCGAAAGAGTAACGTTTTGTTGGTCTGTATAGGTCGTTCCGCTACCGTTAGCAGCAGTATTCCAATTGACAAAAGTGTGGTTTTCGCGGGTAAATGCGTTTGTGGTAATGTTTTGTGCTACACCTGCTTCAAATGTTTGCGGGGTCATAGTGCCGCTGCCTTCGTTGGCGTTAAAAGTAATGGTGTAAGTGGTGGGCGCTTCGGCGTCTTTTATACAACGCACCGAATATCCGGAAGTATTGTTTTCGTCAGCTTTATCTAAGGAAGCACTGCTAAGATTAATGAACCAATAGTAAGCGCGATTCATACCCGGAAGCCCTTCTTCAGTACTCCAAAAAGCAGCAGTTTTTTTATTTAGACCCCAACCAAACAAGTTAAACATGTCTAAGCCACCTGCCGGAACAGCAGAAAATCCGCTTTTATTTCTTTGAGGCTCACCGGCATCTGTTGTACTGCCCGGATACCCGTCTCCATCTGAGCTATCCCACAACCCTTTATTACCGGGTGCTACCGACGCCATTGATTTTGCTATTTTATTACCGGAATTACTGTTGTCCCAATTATAACTTTCTGAAATCAAATAACTTTGCAAAGTTTCCCATTCTGTTTGAGAAGGTATATGCCAGCCGGTGGGACATAAATTTCCTGTATTCGCAGCAACCCAATTATAAAATGCTCCGTATTGCGCTGCATTCGAGTTATCAAATTCATGATAACACATAGCTCCTCCCGGAGCAAATAAAAATCCAAAAGGATCTCCGGCTGTGAAAATTTCATTGCCATTTTTATATTTCGTCGTTTTCAAATTTTCCTTCATCCAACATTGCGTTCCAATTAAAACGGTGTTGTAAGTGTTGTTGTCAATATCAGTAACGGTAGGTGTACCCGGGCAAGGCGTGCCAAGTACCACTTCAGCTTCCCATTGCGCGTACAAATCCATGTTGGCAGTAATACTAATAGATTGTTCGTTAACATAATCAGTACCTGTTCCTTCGGCAGCAGTATTCCATTTGTTAAATGTATGTCCTGCATATTCAAACGCGTTTGCAATTAAATTTTGTGGAACAAGGTGCGTAAATTGTTGCGTGCCCATTGTTCCGTTGCCGCCGTTGGCATGGAAAGTAACCGTATAGGTATTGAGCGTCCATTGTGCATATAAAAGCATGCCGGCGGTTATGCTAATATTTTGTCCGTTGGTATAAGCAGTTCCACCACCGTCATATTGCGTATTCCAACCGGTAAAAGTATAGCCGGTTCTCGCAAAAGTATTTGATGTTATGTTTTGAGAAACACCGTAAGTAAAGGTTTGTGGCTCCATAGTACCATCTCCGCCGTTGGCGTCAAAAGTAACGGTAAATGTATTCGGGGTCCATTGCGCATACAATGTTAAATCTGCAGTAAGTGTAAGAGAAGCGCCATTGGCATAAGTAGTTCCGGATCCATTGGCTTCAGTATTCCAATTTGCAAAAGTGTGGCCTGTTCTTGTAAATGTATTGGTATTAATATTTTGTGCAATATTATGAACAAACGTTTGCGGAGCCATCTCGCCTTCGCCGTTATTCGCATTAAAAGTAAGCGTATGAGTAATAGGAAGTGTAGAAAAACTGATGACTTGCCCCTCATAACTATCGCTCGCGGTAGTTGCATACACTTTGTATTCATACTGAGTATCAGGAGTTAAACCCGACAGTGGCGTTGTCATTTCAGAAGCAGTAATCACAATAGTTTCCCAGTTGGCTTCGGTTACGCCTTTCCATTTGAATCCTTTTTCGATAATATTGTGTGTGCCCGGTTCTACGGTTCCATTAAGAACAGCGCTTGTAGTAGTAATTACTGTTGCATTTTCGGTAATCACAGTAGGGGGAATAGTCACAGGAATTTCTAAAGTAGACCAAACAGGAATGCTGCCGGCGCCCATGGTAAGCACTTGACCTAATGAGCCTGCCAGTACTAACGTCCATTCCGTTCCATTCCAAAACATCATATCGCCTAAAGTATAACCGTTTAATGATAATCCCGATTCTCCTTGAGGACCCGGTGCGCCCGGCGCTCCTTGCTCTCCTTGTGGACCTTGCGCTCCGGTGGCTCCTTGCGGACCTTGCGAACCGGTTAATCCTTGTGCACCTTGAGGACCTTGAGGACCGGTAGCACCGGTATTCCCTTGGGGTCCCGCAATACCCGGCTG
>WQTS01000076.1 GCA_009786185.1 Bacteroidota bacterium | reverse complement strand
CGAGCGGTTTGGCGTAATGGCGGCAGAAGCCCGCAGAAACGGCAGTGCGGATTTGAAAGTTTGTACCCCGCAGGAAGTTCAGTGGAAGCCGCCACTACGCCAAGCCGCCACCACGTTAGAGGCAATTTCGGCGGACAATTCGAGCGAACTTGACAACATAAAGACAGGAACAAATTAATAGTAATAAAAACAGAAGAATATTACGATGACAATGACAGCAAAATTATTTAGTGATTTTTTAGCACAGATTGAACGAATCCACAATGACAATTCTGATAAGGTAATACTGTATAGAGGGCAACCTGCTGATTTTCCACTTATACCGTCAATTGCACGAGTTAACCCTAAAAATGATACGACAGCTATTGAAGCAGAAATGATAGCAGAACTAAAAAGAAGGAGTAGATTAAAAATAAAAACTAAGTTAATTGACGATTGGGATTGGTTAGTATATGCTCAACATTTTGGACTGAAAACCAGATTACTTGATTGGACTTCCAATCCATTAGTGGGACTTTGGTTTGCTTGTTCAAATAGTACTTTTTATAGTTCTGATGGGCAGCTTTTTGTTTTAATTGCGGACGAAAAATTATTATTGGATAGAGAAAAAGACACATCCCCTTTTGACAGAAATAAAACTAGAGTTTATAAACCGCACTTAAACAATGAAAGAATTGTTGCACAAGATGGTTGGTTTACTGCTCATGCTTTCTCTACAAGTTCAAAATTATTTGTGAACCTCAGAAAAAACTCTTTACTAAAAAAAAATTTAAGTTTAATATCAATTCCTGCTCATTCCAAAATAGCTTTTCTAAAACAGCTTAGTATATTGGGAATGACCTATGAAAAATTATTTCCTGACATAGAAGGGTTATGTAAACAGTTAAATTATGAATATGAAATGTAAACTGCTATTAACAAGCGGTTTCACGCAAGCGGGGATGTATTCCCGCAGACAGTTTTGTGAGAATTTGCAAGTGTATCACCCGCTCGAAACTTTGTGAGTCCTCCGCCTGCGGCAAGCTGTCACCACGTAGTGGCAACCGAAGACAGTGCGAACGAACATTGACAAGAAATACAAACGACAATTTAACGAATACGAACATAAACTTTACTGAACAATGAAAGCGAATAAAATAAAACCATACAGCGAAGTTGAAGCAAAGTTAGGGCAAGCTAGCACTGCTTGGGCAAAACTAACCGGGCATATTCGCTTTTATTATGAAATGGATGAATTGTGGGAGGAAGGCAATCCAACGCACAAACACCACAGCAATTTACGGTTTAGACGTGGCGGAAAGACGCTAATCACGCTATGTATTCGTGAAGGCTACTTTATAGCAGCCATTGTACTGGGGAAAGAAGAGCGAGAAAAATTTGAAGAACAGCGTAAAAAATTTGGCGAGGCAGTACGCAAGGAGTACGATGATACGGAAGTTTTTCACGATGGCAAATGGTTAGGATTTGATGTTTATGATGAATCGCTGATAGACGATATTATTAACTTGCTTCAAATTAAACGCAAACCTAACCGTAAGGTCTTGCCTAAAAGCTTGGAAAGTTGCGGTCGCTTAGATATAGGTTTGTCGCATCAAGAAATCACGAGTATTCTTTTTTCATAGTTCAAGCCCTAAATAAAATAAAAAATTTAATGATTTTACTCTGTGTACGATATAAAATTTATGTTTATTTTGCACCCAATTTTAAATTGAATATTTTAAATGAATAAACTCATACCCTTTATTTTAGCCCTTTTTATTATCGCCGGACTGAACAGCTGCAAGAGTAACAAAAGAGCCTCAGATGCTTACGGCGTGTTTGAAGCTACCGAAATTACGGTTTCTTCGGAAAGCAACGGCAAGATGCTTTATTTCAATGTAGAAGAAGGAAAAACTTACCAACAAGGCGAACTGCTCGGCTGTATTGATACCCTACAAATATACCTGCAAATTAAACAATTAGAGGCATCTATCGGCGCAGCTTTGGCAAGGCGCCCTGATTTACCCTCGCAAGTGCGCACACTTTACGATAAATTGGAAACATTGAATAAAGAGCGAGATAGAATTGCTACTTTAGTGGCGGCTAATGCTGCTTCCAGCAAGCAATTAGATGATATTAATGCGGAAATTAATATTACAAACAGCCAAATTGCAGCTGTGGTATCCAATCTTACGATTGCCAATAAATCGATTATGGAAGAGGTCGAAGCGATGCGTTTTCAAAAAATGCAATTGCAAAATGCGCTGACTAAGAGTTATATAAAAGCTCCCATCACCGGCACGGTACTTAAAAAATATATTGAACCGAATGAGTTGGCTTTTCAAGGGAAACCGCTATTTAAAATTGCCGACCTTACGGATATGTTTATTAGAGTGTATATTACTGAAGATATGCTATCTACCGTTCACCTTGGGCAGCAGGTAGAGATTCATTTAGACATGCCTAATAACCAAGAAAAAGTAATTGAGGGCACGGTTTCCTGGATTTCCGCAAAGGCAGAATTTACGCCCAAAATGATTCAAACCAAAAATGAGCGGGTTAATTTGGTGTATGCGGTAAAAGTGGCGTTTAAAAACGACGGCTCGGCTAAAATCGGCATGCCCGGCGATGTAAAGTTTAAATAATCAAGCATGCCCGCAATTAGCATAGACAAGATTTCCAAACGATACGGTAAAGTAAACGCTTTAACCGAAATTAGTTTTGAGGTTCAAAAGGGCGAAGTATTTGGGCTTATCGGTCCGGATGGCGCAGGCAAAACATCGCTCTTTAATATCTTGGCTACGTTGCAATTGCCTACCTCTGGAAAAGCAACATTATTAGGATTAGATGTAATTTCCGATTACAAAAAAATACGGAAAGAGATTGGCTACTTGCCCGGTGTTTTTTCTTTATATCCGGATCTGTCGGTGTATGAAAACTTGCGTTTTTTTGCCACAATGTATGGAAATAAGATCGATGAAAACATGCACTTGATTGCGCCCATTTGGGATCAAATTGCACCGTTTAAAACCCGGCAAGCAGGACGCCTTTCGGGAGGAATGAAGCAAAAATTGGCGCTTTGTTGCGCTTTGATTCATAAACCTAAAATTTTGTTTCTTGATGAACCTACCACCGGAGTAGATCCCGTGTCGCGAAAAGAGTTTTGGGATTTGCTAAACACCATTAAGCAGCAAGGAATTGCCGTGTTGGTTTCCACGCCTTACATGGATGAAGCCACTCGTTGCGACAAAATCGCCTTAATGAAAGAGGGGAAAATTATCACCATAAATACGCCTGTCCAAATTATTGAAAATTACAAAGGCAAACTTTACTCTTTAAAACCGAAGGCAATTTTCGATTTGTTGAATTACATGCCAAAATGTCCTATCAAATGCAATTATTATCCTTATGGCGAATTTATGCATGTGTCTTTTTACGAGACAGATTTTAATCTGCAACATTTTACTGACTTTTTAGCAGAAAATCAACAAACATTCTCCGAATTAACGCAAATACAACCTACGATTGAGGATTGTTTTATTGAATTGGTGACGGGGTAAATGCATTTGAACCAGGATTTTAATGAGATTTTCAGGATTGCCAAGATAAAAAATCCTGAAAATCTTGCAAATCTTACTAAAATCCCGGTTCAGACTCCACCTACTCCAACAAATCCGGCCGTCTTCCCTTCGTTCTCTCTAATTGCTGCTCAAAACGCCAATCCGAAATGTTTTTTTCATGCCCGGAAAGCAAAATATCAGGAACTTTATGTCCACGATAATCCGCCGGTCGTGTATAAACCGGTGGAGAGAGCAGTCCATTTTGATAAGAATCGGTGAGCGCGGAGGATTCATCGTTGAGCACGCCCGGAATAATGCGCGCAATGGCGTCCACAACAACCATAGCGGCAATTTCACCGCCGGATAAAACATAGTCTCCAATACTAATCTCCTCTGTAATAAATATTTCGCGAATACGCTCATCTATGCCTTTGTAATGTCCGCATAATATCATAATATTTTGATACAGTGATAGTTGATTTGCTTTCGATTGAGTGAAAGTTTTCCCGTCGGGCGCCATAAAAATTACGCAATCGTATTGGCGTTCCGATTTTAATTTTTCAATACAGCGCGCAATCGGTTCTATCATCATCACCATGCCGGCGCCTCCGCCGAAAGGGTAATCGTCTACGCGTTTATGTTTGTCTAAAGAATAATCACGAATGTTGTGTGTGTACAGTTCAATGAGATCTCTGTCCACCGCTTTTTTGATGATGGATTCCGAGAAAATGCCGGTAAACATTTGGGGGAAGAGGGTTAAAATGTCGATTCTTGGTTTCATTTTTATCTTTTTTGCACGCAGATGACGCAGATTATATGGATTTACGCGGATTTATAATTTTTCAATTAGCATTAGGCCGTCGCGGAGTGGCAAAAGTACATTATTAACACGAGAGTCGTTTTGTACAAAGTCGTTAAATGCTGTGATTGCTTTGGTTTCAACATCGTTTTCTGCTACTGGTTCGGTTACTTTTCCGTTCCACAATACATTATCTATCAATATAAAACCTCCTTTTTTCACATAGGATAAAACCATTTCATAATATTGCAGATACTCTGTTTTTTCCGCATCCATAAATACCAAATCCCATGTCTTATTCAGTGTAGGGATGATTTTCAAAGCGTTTCCGATATGTAAATGTAATTTATCTTTATAGGCAGATAAGTTGAAATATTTGATAATAATTTCTTCCAATTCTTCATCAATCTCTATGGTATGCAATGCGCCGTTGGGTTGTAAACCTTCCGCCAAACATAATGCGGAGTAGCCGGTAAAAGTACCTATTTCCAGAATGTTAACAGGTTTTATCATTTTCGAAATCATAGCTAGAAATCTGCCTTGCAAGTGTCCTGAAAGCATCCTTGGGCGTAAAATTTTCAGGTGCGTTTCGCGGTTGAGGCGATATAGCAAATCGCTTTCGTTTGATGTGTGCGCTTCGCAGTAGGATTCTATTTGTTCGTTAGTTAAGGTATACATTATAGTATTATTGTATGATATAAACTACCCTGTCTCGCTTCGCGAGACACCCCTTCAAAATTTGAAGGGGATTTTCCTTCCGTTTTCTCCTTTCTGCCTTCTTCTTTCTTCTCAAAACAACCTCTTTTTCAACATCGAAACCTCATATTTTTCCGCTCCGAATCCGGCGTTGAAACGCGCAATGTTTGGATTCATAGAACCGTGAAAATCAAAAATAGTGGCTGTTTCTGCATTTCTTTTAAAATATTCATTCAACAAAAAGAACATTGCTTTTTTTTCTGCGCATTCCTCATCGCGTCCTGAAAACCAAAACCAGGTTTTGTGCTCATCTTTGAATAGTAAAGCGCCGGCAAGCATTTTATCGTCAGCGTCTAATACAGCAATAACCTCTAAATGATTGCTTTTTTGAGCAAAATGTGCTAAATTTTGCAATATCTCGTAATCTTTTTCTGCAAAAGGCACTTTTGTATTTTTTCCGCGATTATTTTTAAAAAGTGCGATAATTTCAGCAATTGGTCTATTTTCTACATATTTTAATGCAAATTTTTCCGAAGATTTGATGTTTCTTCTACAATTATCGGAAAATTTAGCATAAATCTCTTCATATTTTTTTTGTAAAGATAATTGATAGGAGTGTAAAACAGATGTTTTTGGGAGGTCAAAAAACATATTAAAAATCAAATCTACTCTCACATAATGTTTTGGAATATCTTGAAGAAAACGCTCTATCAATTCTTTTGTAGGATGAGTTTTGGAAAAAATGCCTAATACACTAACAAAATGAGGCTGATAAATGTAGGGTAAAAACATCTTTTTTCTCACGGGAAGCGGCATTACAGCTTCGTAATCATTGAGAATCAATGCACAAAAATCAGGATTTGCGATGGATAAAAAGTCAAAATCGGTAAAAAATGTAGGAAAAAAGGAATGTTTTATGCAATGATTCCATTTTTCTTTGTTTAGCTCTGAATGTTTTACGAATTGTATTTCCATATAAACTACCCCGTCTCGCTTTGCGAGCCACCTCTTCAAAATTTGAAGGGGATTTTTTTTATTTTTGACCCGCGAAATAAACGAATTTTATGAATAACATTAAAAAACTTCTATTCTTCTCGCTTACTTTCTTTTATTGGATTGCATTGCCTGCGCAAATCATTACCGGCGCAGAGCAAACAGAACGCTATTTCCCTGTATTGCAACATAAAAAGGTGGCAGTTTGTTTCAATCCGACCTCGGTAATTGGGAGCACGCATTTGGTAGATACTTTAAAAAATACAGGAATTAACGTGGTGAAAATATTTGCTCCGGAGCATGGCTTCCGAGGCGAAGCAGAAGCCGGTGCGGTAATTCATTCTTCTACAGATACAAAAACAGGAATTCCCATCGTATCATTATACGGAAGAAATAAAAAGCCAACCGCCGAACAGCTTAAATATGTGGATATTATTGTATTTGACATGCAAGATGTGGGTTGTCGTTTCTTTACTTATATATCTACATTACACTATCTCATGGAAGCTGCTGCTGCACAAAATATTCCTGTTCTTATTTTAGATCGCCCCAATCCAAACGGCTATTTTGTGGATGGTCCCATATTAGAAGAAAAATACAAGTCGTTTGTGGGCATGCACCCTGTTCCGGTAGTGCACGGCATGACGATTGGAGAATATGCGCAAATGATTAACGGTGAAAAATGGTTAGAAAATAACCTCGTGTGCAAGCTGCAAATTATTGAATGTAAAAATTATACACGTCAAACCAGATACTCTTTACCCATAAAACCCTCTCCAAATTTAGGAACTGACGAAGCAATTTACTTGTATCCTTCTTTATGCCTTTTTGAAGGTACGGCCATCAGCCTTGGGCGTGGCACAAGTACTCCGTTTCAAATATTCGGACATCCCAATTTAACGATTGGCGACTATTATTTTACGCCCGAACCGATTAAGGGCGTTTCGGAAAACCCGCCTCAAAAAGGGAAAAAATGCAGAGGCTTTAATTTAACCGATGAAGCGAGAAAAAATCTTGATGCTGATAATTCCTTCAATATTACGTATTTGCTTACGGCGTACAACCATTTTCCGAAAGAGATGAAGTTTTTTACGAGCCCTGATTTTTTTGATAAATTAGCCGGAAACGCAACGTTGCGTTGGCAAATTATTAACGGCAGAACTGAAGAAGAGATCCGTGCATCGTGGCAGCCTGCCTTAGAAAAATTTAAAAAAACAAGAAGCAAATACTTAATTTATCCCGAATAATTATGTTGGAAACTATTTTACATTGGGACACCGTTGTTACCCTGTTTTTAAACGGACTTCGCGCACCATGGTTAGATCCGGTTATGTATTGGATTTCCAATAAATTTGCATGGATTCCTCTGTATGTTTTTGTGCTATTTTTAGTCGTAAAAAAATGGAAGAAAAAATCTATTGTACTTATAATCTTGCTTGTTTTAGCGGTTACTATTTCCGATCAAAGTTGTAATTTGTTGAAAAAAAGCACAAAACGATTACGTCCAAGTCATAACACTGAATTAGAACATAAAATTCATCTTGTAAAACAGCCTGACGGAGAGTTTTATCGTGGCGGAAAGTATAGTTTTCCGTCTGCACATGCAGCAAATGCGATGGTATTTGCACTTTTTGTCTTCTTTTTTGCAGGAAATAGAAAAACGTGGGTGCTGTTCACCATCTTCTTTTGGGCGGCTTTGTTAGGTTATAGTCGCATTTATCTAGGCGTTCATTATTGGTTGGATGTAGAGTTTGGGTATTTGGTGGGGGCGCTGAGTTTTACGCTCGTGTTTGGGAGCTATTGGCTATGCAGAAGAAAGTTCGATTAATGCGCCTCATACCAATTCCTCCCAAAACTCAATTCCGCAACCAAAGGAACTTCCATTTCCAGCGCTGAACTCATTAATTCGGGGACTATTTGGGCTATAATATCTAACTCTTCCATCGGTACGTCAAATACCAATTCATCGTGTACTTGCAATACCATTTTTGATTTCAAATTTCTGTTTTTTAATTCTTTATAAATGCGAATCATTGCCATTTTAATCACATCGGCGGCTGTACCTTGAATGGGAGCATTAATGGCATTGCGTTCTGCCGATTTGCGCAACATGCCATTTCCGGAGTTGATGTCGCGAATATAGCGACGTCTACCCAGTAAAGTTTCTACATAACCGTTTTTTCGGGCAGATTCTACGATGCCGTTCATAAATTGCTCAATTTTCGGGAAGCTGCTGTTGTAGTCAGCAATCAATTGTCGGGCTTCTCCTTGCGGGATGTGCAATCTGTCTGCTAATCCGAATGCTGACATTCCATATAAAATACCGAAGTTGACCGTTTTGGCATAACGACGCTGATCTTTGGTAACCTCATTCAACGGCACATGAAACACCTGTGAAGCCGTAGCAGCGTGAATATCTTGTTGTTGTTGAAACGCATGAGTCATACTCTCATCTTTTGCCATGGCGGCTACAATGCGCAATTCCACTTGCGAGTAATCGGCGGAAACCAACACATTTTTTCCCGAAGAGGGTACAAACGCCTTACGAATCTCTTTGCCCCGCTCCGTGCGAATAGGAATATTTTGCAAATTGGGATTTATGGAACTTAACCTTCCCGTAGAAGTTACCGTTTGTTGAAAAGTGGTATGAATTTTATCCGTCTTTGGGTCAATCAATTGCGGTAAAGCATCAATATAAGTGGATTTTAATTTGGTTAGCGAACGCCATTCTAAAATAAGCGGAATGATGGGATGTTTTTGATAAAGTTTTTGCAGAATCTCTTCACCGGTTTGGTATTGCTTGGTTTTCGTCAACTTGGCGTTTTCAATAATGCGGAGTTTTTCAAACAAAATTTCCCCCAATTGTTTTGGCGATGCGATATTAAAAGTTGTTCCGGATAATTCGAATATCTGTCTCTCAATATCTTGAATCTCTTTTGCTATCGCAACAGAACTTCCTTCCAACATCTTTTTATCAATCTTGATGCCGGTGCGTTCCATATCAGCAAGCACCTGAGTTAAAGGCATTTCAATATCATAAAACAATTTTTCCAACGATGCGTTTTTCAGCTCTTCTTTAAATATGGAAAACAGTTGGACAAAAATTTCCACTTTTTCGCAAGTTGCCTCTATTCTATTTTTTTGTGTACTAACTTTTTCATTGTTAATTAATTCATACTCTAAATAAGATTCGGTGATTCTTTCCAATTGGTGTGAAATTTCCGGCTGGATGAGATAATGCGCCACCTGCAAATCAAAAACAATGGCTTTCATATCTATCTGGTGTTCATCGCAAAATTTAAAAATGTTTTTGGTTTGGAAGGATATGATTTCGCAGGGTGTTTCGAAAATTGTTGTAAGGGCATGGTGCACCATATCTCCATCAATATCGTGATAGTAAACCTGTTTGCCATTTTCCGAAAATGCAAAACCGGAAATAACATCGTTGGTATAAATCCATTCAAAAAATATGGATTGATTGGGTTGCGGCAAATAATTATTATCCCATTCGATTAAATCATGTGTTTTATCCTTGAATGTTTTATAAATGGAAATATCATCCGGGGGCGCAAGATTTTGCGCCCCTACGTCGTCGGCAATATCCTGATTGAATAAATCGGGGACGATGCGTGGGTTGTTGGAGGGCGCAAAATTTTGCGCCCCTACGGAACCGTTTACCGCGTACTGTTCCTGCATTTCCATCAAAATCCGATTCCCCAATGCCCGAAATTCTAACTCGTGAAACAAACTGCGCAGGGCATCGAAATTGGGGGCGCGCACTGCCGTTTTTTCACAATCGCAGTCAATAGGTACATCGAGCATGATGGTTGCCAGCATTTTAGACATGTATGCCTGTTCTTGGTAATCTGTCAACGTTTGGCGCAACTTATCGTTGTCTATTTCATCAAGATTTTGGTAGATATTTTCAATAGAATGAAATTGTTGAATCAATTTTTTAGCTTTTACTTCGCCGATGTTGGGTACGCCCGGAATATTGTCGGAAGCATCGCCCCACAAGCCCAGAATATCAATAAGTTCTTCGGGATGTTCGATGCCGTATTTCTCGCAAATCTCTTTTACGCCGATCGTTTCTGCTTTTTGCCCGAATTTACCCGGTTTGTACATAAAAACATGTTCCGAAACCAACTGACCGTAATCTTTGTCGGAGGTCATCATATAAACGTCAAAACCTTCTGTTTCTGCTTTTTTTGCTAACGTTCCGATAATATCGTCAGCCTCATAACCGTCTTTTACTAAAATAGGAATATTAAACGCTTCCAAAAGTTTGTAAATGTAAGGAATAGCTTTAACAATATCTTCGGGAGTGCTTTCGCGATGCGCTTTATAAGCTTCAAATTCAGCGTGACGCAAAGTTGGTGCGCCTGTATCGAACGAAACCGCCAAATGGGTAGGATTTTCGTTGCGAATTACTTCATACAACGTGTTGGTAAAACCGAAAATCGCGGAAGTGTTTAATCCTTTACTCGTTACGCGAGGAGAGCGAATCATAGCATAATACGCTCTGTAAATGAGCGCCATAGCATCTAATAAAAATAGTTTTTTATGTTTCATTAATCAATGATTAAATTTTGATTTGCGAAAGTATATGAAATTTTGAAAGTGTTGTGGAAAAAATCACATCACCCCCCTTGACAAACGGCTTTTCGTGATGTATATTTGCAAGCCAAAACAATCATTACAAAATGCTAAAAGAAACATATTTATGGAAATTAACATTACAAAACAGGAATTAATGCTAATCAAAAACAAGATCTGCGAAATAAGAGGCATGAAAGTAATGCTGGATTTTGATTTGGCTGAATTGTACGGAGTTGAGACAAAAGTACTTAATCAATCTGTTAAACGAAACATTGATAGATTTCCTTTGGATTTTATGTTTCAACTTACTAATCAGGAATTTGCAAGCTTGAGGTCACAAATTGTGACCTCAAGATGGGGAGGGTTGAGGCATCATCCTTATGCTTTTGCAGAACATGGTGTTACAATGTTGGCAAGTGTATTAAAGAGTAAAAATGCAATCGAAATAAATCTCAATGTCGTTCGTGCCTTTATTGCACTCCGCCAATACGCTTTGGGATATGCCGAACTTAACCAAAAAATAGAAGGTTTTATGCTCGAAACGCACACACAATTTAACGAGATATACGAATTATTAGACGAATTTGCAGCGCAAAAAAAGGAGCTTGAAAAACCACAAAATAAGATAGGGTTTGTTTTAAGGTAACGTTAATCACTGCCAAACGTTGCCAAACGTTGCCAAACACGCGGTTTTGTAAAAATTATATTTTCGCGAGAAGAAAAAATGAAATATATGGCAAAATCAACTCGCTTTTTTTATTGCAAAAACTGTGGTTATCAATCAGCTACGTGGATTGGAAAATGCCCTTCTTGTAGTGAATGGAACACTTTTGAACAAGAAATCATACATCGTGAAGAAAAGCAAAAGGGTAAAGCATTATCCGTGCTCATTAAATCTAAACCCAAGTCCATTAGTGATATTGAATTGGAAGAGATGCCGCGTATCACTACAGGTTATCAAGAACTTGACACGGTATTGGGTGGCGGCATTGTACGTGGCTCGCTCACATTACTTGGCGGCGAGCCCGGCATTGGAAAATCCACCCTTTTGCTGCAAATGGGATTGGCACTACAAAAACAAAGAGTGCTCTACATTTCCGGCGAAGAAAGCGAGGCGCAATTGAAAATGCGCGCCGAAAGGATTTCAAAACACCCTAATCAAAATTTGTTT
Source organism: Bacteroidota bacterium (assembly GCA_009786185.1). Lineage (GTDB taxonomy): Bacteria > Bacteroidota > Bacteroidia > Bacteroidales > WCHB1-69 > WRNX01. Next base: position 742 of record WQTS01000076.1, on the reverse strand, counting down.
ATTCTTACGGAAACGCAAACGCAAGAGATTGTAAAACACATACAAGAATTAGAGCCCGATATTATCATTGTGGATTCTATTCAAACAATGCAAAGTACGCTTATTGATTCGGCAGCAGGCTCAATCTCTCAAATAAAAGAATGCGCTGCCGAGTTTCAGCATTTGGCGAAAACCACTGCTCTGCCCGTTTTTTTAATTGGGCATATTACGAAAGATGGCGCTATTGCCGGACCTAAAATACTGGAACACATTGTGGATACCGTATTACAATTTGAGGGCGACCAACACTACGGATACCGCATTGTGCGCTGTATCAAAAATCGTTTCGGTTCCACTTCCGAGTTAGGAATTTTTGAGATGAACGCCACCGGTTTGCGCGAAGTAACCAACCCTTCGGAAATTTTACTTTCGCACCATGATGAGCTGCTCAGCGGTACTGCAGTTGCTGCCGTTTTAGAAGGAAATCGCCCGTTAATGATTGAAACGCAGGCATTAGTAAGCACGGCGGTTTATGGAACGCCGCAGCGTTCTGCTACCGGTTTCGATTTGCGCCGTTTAAACATGCTGTTAGCGGTTTTAGAAAAACGCTGCCGCTTTAAGTTGGGAGCTAAAGATGTTTTTCTTAATATTGTAGGTGGGTTTAGCATCGACGACCCTGCCATTAATTTAGCCATCATGGCTGCCATTTTATCTTCCACCGCCGATATTCCGATTGATGCCAAAACCTGCTTCGCCGGTGAAA
>WQTS01000075.1 GCA_009786185.1 Bacteroidota bacterium | reverse complement strand
AACCGGCCGCTACGGTACAACTAATATCATTCCCGGCGAGCCACTTAAAGCCGGTTTCACCGGCCTTGGCAGCAATCCTGTGACTGTCAGCGGACGAGTTTGGAACGATTTAAACAGAAATGGCATTCAGGATGCCGGTGAACCCGGTTGGCCGGATTTAATGATGAGACTGTACGATGACCAAAATAACGAAGTTGATATGGTAATTACCGGATCGAACGGAGAATACGCATTTACTCGCGATTTTGACGCAAACTCAACCTGGCATATTCAATTTATGCTTCCGGAAGATTATGTGCTTACGAAATATCGCGCAGCAGCGGCTACCGAGCAAACCAACAGCGATTACATCATGTATCAAAGCGTTCCTACGGTCTTTTTTACCTTTGGTGCAATAGCAGAAGACATAAATAACTTAGATGCAGGGATTTACGATGGAAATAATGATATCACTTTTCATCTGTCGAGCGGTACGGTTGGAGTTCATAATCTTACCCAAGAAGGATCTGTTGATGCAAACAATTATTTATTGCCTCCGACAGCGTGGTATGCCGACCAGGCGCAACATATGACGACAGAATGGTACGACAACCCAAGTTATACAGGTACTCCGTGGAATTTTGCCACAGATGAAGTTACCGGCGTTTTAGATTTATACGCGTATGATAACGTGGCAGACAATCAAGGGTCGCTACAGCGTGCATTTGATTACGCACCGTTTACCACCATTTTAGTAAGAGGAGAAAGTACTGATACCGTTGAGCTTACAAGCACTGTAACTTCGTGGGCAACAAGAACTGTAAACGATGGTACTATTACGCTCAAGGCGTTTACTGCGGCAACAGGTAACTTTATTCTTTCTCCGAATGCGGCAGTGCGACATATAAGAGTTACCACAGCAGGCACATACAAACTCAACTTTATTGATGTACAGTTTACAGGACGAAATGTGAATCCGGCAGCCAACGGAATAGCCGGCGGCGGTATTAGTTTCACAAACACAGGAGCTATAATAAGTTTGGCAGCAGAAAATGCAATAGCCGGTTTTTCAAATATAACAAATTGTTTCGCAACCAATGTGCCGGAGTTAGATGCTGCCAACGGCCAAAGCTACGGCGGTGGCGTATATAGTAGAGGTGCTATGACAATCGACGGTAGTATAAAAATAAGCAACAACCGCGCTCAAAACGGTGGCGGTGTGAATGTTGAAAGCGGTACATTTGTAATGAATGGCGGAATAATCAACGGAAACAGAGCTGTTTATTGGGGTGGTGGTTTGCGCAACGCCTACGCTACTTTCACGATGAATAACGGTGAATTTACCGGTAACGATGCCGGTGAAGATGGTGGCGGTGTGATGAATTTCGCAGACTTTATCATGAAAGGCGGAAAAATTTACAGCAATACCGCACTTGGCGGCGGCGGCGTAGGTCAAGCGTGGCGAACCGTAAATGTTGGTGCCGACTTTGCCATGGAAGGTGGCGAAATTTACAACAACAATGCCGTTTATGAGGGCGGCGGTGTATGGAGTTACGGAAACATTGTGATGAGCGGTGGAAAGATTTACGGAAACACTACCGCTGGCAACGGTGGCGGCGCGTGGAAAGGTTGGGGTGGTACGTTTATTATTACCAACGGCGAGATTTACAACAACAGTGCCACCGGATCATGGGGTGGCGGCATTTGCAGCTACAACTCGGTTGTAGTGAGCGGTGGAAAGATTTATAACAACACAGCCCGAATCCGTGGCGGCGGCGTTTATGTGGCAGTAGACCAACACCCAAGCTCCTTTACTCTAAGCGGCGGTGAAATTTATAACAATAGTACAACAGCAGCTAATGGGGACGGTGGTGGAGTTTACAGCGAGGGTGCAGTAATCATATCCGATGGTATTATTTCAGATAACAGAGCGAGAGATGGCGGCGGAATTTACAGCGAAGGCACAGTGAACGCAACCGGTGGAAGAATCAACAACAATACGGCTACTCGAGATGGCGGCGGTATATATACCACCAAGTATGAAAACCTATATATTAGTTCAAATGTTATTTTCTACGAAAATGACGCGTCAAGGTATGTAGAGTGGTTAGTAAGCGGCGATGCAGCTGAGTGGAGTATTCTTAGAAATATATATCTGATACAAAATCCGGGATTCCCTCTCGACAACCAAATTACGGAGATACCGGGCTTAACATTAGGCGCAGGCGGAGATTACGACAATTTGTACAACAACTATGACGTGAATATAACTGTAGTTGAATTGACGTACAACGCTAACTTCGGCATAACCCCCGAAACAGTTGTTAAAAAATACTTGCAAGGCGAGCCTTGCCCGATTTCGAGCAATATGTTTACATATCCCGGTTGGAATTTTGTAGAGTGGAACACGCAGTCGGACGGTGAAGGAGATTCCTATGCCCCGGGCAGCACCATTACCATGACCGGTAGCATTACGCTGTATGCAATATGGGAAGTCGGCGCTACTGTAACCTTAAACCTGAAATTGTTCCTACAAGGACCAACAAAGAATGGAAACTACACATTCAAAGGCGAAGCCAAAAACGGTACTTACATGACCAACTATATTCAAGCGCCTCGATTCCCGTGGTTTACCGAACTGTACTTACCAATCGATAATCCTTATGGTATTCCCGGAAGCTATCCCGAAATTAATAGCGTAACAGGTCCTGCCTATGAGGTTGTAGATTGGGTATTAGTAGAAATATGGGGTAATTTTAATGAAAGTACCTATACTTATGATTTATTGGAAACGCGTGCCCTTTTGTTACAAGTGGATGGTAGCGTGGTAGATGTTAATGGCAACTTACCGGAGTTTGATGTTCAACAAGGAGATGTACGAATAGTGGTCAAACATCGCAACCACTTGGCTGTGATGAGCAGTGAAGGATTGTCTTTCACTTCAGGAACAGTCGAATATGATTTTTCTACCGGAATAAATAAAGCGTATACTCTGCCCTTACCTATCTTTCCCGCTCAAATGATTATAAAAAATAATGTAGCCGCTTTAATTGCAGGAGACCTTAACACGGACTATGTTATTAATGCGACAGACATAAATATTTTTAATAATGCTTTCTACCTTACAAGCGGATTATGGAGATATCTTGTAACCGACATTAATATGGATGGAGTAGTGGATGCTGCAGATTCCTCTTTGATTTTGGATAATTTCTACTTACGCAGTTCGTATTCGGTATTGCGTTTTTGCACTAAAAATTAAGTAAACTGATTTTGTTAAGCTATATTTTGTTAATTTGCAAACCCTTTTAAAATAGTTTTATGAACGTTCCGAATGAAGAAATACAAGTACATCTCAATTGTTTCAACTATGGAAAAAGTAAAGAGGTACCTTTAATAGAAATCAAAAATTATGAAAGCGGGAGTGTACATCAAATAACTAATAAATCCAATATGATAGTTATTGTACTAAGCGGCGTTATATGTTTTTCCTTCGGAAAAACATATAACAAACAAGCGACGAAAGGATCTATCATCATGCATCCTGCCAAATATGCTTCCAAGATTGAAATAAAAGAAGATGTTACTTTAGTTATTTTTCATTTGGATGTTAGTCTTAATTTTTGCGATCATTTTTCTTTTGAAATGTTGTATAAAGAAAAAAAGGAAAAGAAAAACGAGGGGACTTATATTCTAAATGCCAATAATGTTATTAAAAACTATCTAACTCTTTTAACGACGGTTTTAAACGACGGGCTGTATTGTAACTATTTATTAGAAATAAAACTGAAAGAATTCTTATTCTTGCTTAGGTTCTATTATCCCATGGAAGAATTAAAAGCCTTTTTTGCTCAGATTTTAACCGATGATCTTGAATTTTCGGAATTTATAAGAAAACACTCAAGTTCAGACATGTTAATTAGCGATTTAGCAAAAAAAATGCACTACAGTACTTCCGGATTTGAAAAACGTTTTAAAAAAGTTTTTGATATGTCTCCCTCCCAATGGATGCAATCTCAAAAAGCCCAGGCTATTTACCACGAAATTAATTGTAGCACTAAAACATTTGCTGAATTAGGATATGAATTTGGTTTCTCTTCTCCCTCGCATTTCAATAGTTTTTGTAAAAAACATTTTAACAATTCTCCAGGAAACATTAGGAAAAAAAATAAAATGTAGTTGATTTTTTTAATGATTTTCAAAAAAATGTGATTTTGGTGTAATTGTGTAATGGAAAGGCGTAAATATACGACTTTTGTTGCAAGATTTATTATAATTTTGTTGTTAACTTTCTTCAGAAAGTATTAATTTACGTTATTAACTACAAAATAACAAAAATCGTATGAACAAAATTAACAATCTACACAAATGTTTAGCACACGGCTTAATATTGCCGGTATTGCTTTTTACTGGAATTTACATCTCCGCTCAAACCATTACTCCAGGTGGTATAGATATGGTAACCAAAGGTTATACATTAGATTTGTGGGTGGACGGAAATAACTCCACCACCAGTTCGTGGCCCAATATCACACAAGCCAACTACACGCTTCAGGCTATTGGAACCATGCCTGTGCCTAGGGTACAAAATTCAAAATTTAATTTTCACAGAGAACTGTTTTTTGGAAATGCTGACCGCGCTAAATTAGGGACTTCTAACCCTTATCGCATTAATGCGGGAGAATCGTATCATGCTTTTGTGGTATCGGAAAATCCCGGAACCGGCGAACAGACATTGCTCTCTTTTAATCCTACCAATACTGTGAATGATGCTAGAAGAGCAACTTTGCAATGGAATGCTTCCACTATAAGGGGAAATTGGCAAACGACGGGGGCTTCTACTACAAATATGGGATCTATTGCCAATTCGCAACGGTTCGGAATTGCTTCCATGAGCGTTCAAAATAACGGAGGGGCAGCCGGTAGTAGCTTGTACATGAACGGATCAAACGCAACCACTTTTCAGGCTGTCTTAGTTACCAATACTGCCAACCGTTTAATGGTTGGAAACGGAAGCCAGGACAACTCTACCGCTGCGGCGGGTAGTAGGCTTCCTTTTAACGGCGCCATACAAGAAATCATTGTAATGAGAGGGGCGCAAATACAACAGGACGACATCCAACAAATACACTCCTATCTTGCCATTAAGTATGGTTTAGCATTAGACAACACCAACGATTTTGTTAACTCAAACGGAGATCCGGTATGGGATAGATCAGTTACCGGACGTAATGCCGATTATCATAATAACATTTTCGGTATTGGGCGCGATGATGCCACAGGGCTTTACCAAAAACAATCGCAAAGTGCTAATAATAATGAATTTGCAATATTTTTGGGCAATAAAATAGAAACACTTAATAGTGATAATACCGGAACACTTGCTGATATGCAATATCTTATGCTCGGTTCAAACGGTGAGACCGGATACGGTACTTATGAATATGCGGCAGGCACGGCTTTTTTAAATGGAAGCATTACCGATGAAATTAGCCATCGTAGTAATGTTGTGTATAAAGCTCAACTTACAGGCGCTTCTTCACAACAAATAGGAATAAGAGTAATAGCTTCCGGTATAAAATATATACTGGTTTCCTCAAGCAATACATTCGCACCGAGTAATACGCGTATTTATCCTGTTGTAGATGGTATAGCTGTTAACGTAGAAATTAACGATGGAGATTTGATTGCTTATGCCTGCCGAATGGCTACTCCGGGTGGTATAAATATGCTAAATAAAGGCTATACATTAGATTTGTGGATAGACGGAAACAACTCTACCGATGAGTCATGGCCCAATATCTCACAAGCCAACTACACGCTTCAGGCTATTGGAACCATGCCTGTGCCTACGGTACAAAACTCAAGATTTAATTTTCACAGAGAACTGTTTTTTGGGAATGCTGACCGCACTAAATTAGGGACTTCTACCCCTTATCTCATTAATACGGGAGAATCGTATCATGCTTTTGTAGTATCGGAAAATCCCGAAACAGGCGAACATACGTTGCTCTCTTTTAATCCTACCAATTCTTCAGCTGATGCCAGAAGAGCGACTTTACAATGGAATGCCTCTACCATAAGGGGAAATTGGCAATCAGGAACTTCTACTACAAATACGGGATCTATTGCCAACACGCAACGATTCGGAATTGCTTCCATGAGCGTTCGAAATAACGGAGGAGCTGCCGGCAGTATGTTGTACATGAACGGGTCGAACGCGACTACTTTTCAGGCTGCCTCAGTTACCAATACTGCCAACCGCTTGATGGTTGGAAACGGAAGCCAGGACAACTCTACCGCCGCGGCAGGTGACAGATTGGCATTTAACGGCGCCATACAGGAAATCATTGTAATGAGAAGCGCAGGGGCACAAATGCCACCGGGCGACCTTCAACAAATACACTCTTACCTTGCCATTAAGTATGGGGTTGGGTTAGACAATACCAACAATCTTCTTAGCTCAGACGGGAACACGGTATGGGATAAATCCACTACCGGGCCTAATGCCGGTTACCACAATAACATTTTCGGTATCGGACGCGATGATGCCACAGGTCTTTACCAAAAACAATCGCAAAATGTGAATGACCGGACGTTTGCAATCTTTGTGGGCGACAAAATAGAAACACTCAATAGCGATAATACCGGAATGCTTGCTGATATGCAATATCTTATGCTCGGTTCAAATGGTAATACCGGTTATGGTAGTTATGATTATGTGGCAGGCACACCTTTTTTAAATAGAAGCATTACCGCTGATGTTAATCATCGTAGTAATGTCGCGTATAAAGCTCAACTTACGGGTACTTCTTCACAACAAATTGGAATAAGAGTAACAGCTCCCGATGTAAGATATGTATTGGTTTCTTCAAGCGATGCATTCGCGCCGAATAACACGCGTACTTATTCTGTCGTAAATGGTATAGCTGTTAACGTAGAAATCAACGATGGAGAATTTATTACTTATGCCTGCTATCTGACTACGCCCGGGAGTATTACAAATTCAAATTACACTTGGAGAGTGTGGTTGACCCCTGATAATTATTTTGATGAAACCGGCACTTGGGCTAATAAAATCATCGGTTCCAATTCGGCAGGCAATTTTGTTGAGTCGACTGTAGCCAATCATGCGGCACCCGATAAATATACCGGATTCAACTACCATCAAGGCGCGTTTTTTTCAAAAGAAGTTAATGCTAATGCTTTTAACCGGTTGGTAAGCAATAATACGATGAGTATAAGTCGGGGCGATAATGTAACAGCGATTTTCGTATATGAAAGAGGTGCAGGAGATGAGGAAGAAGGAACCGATACTGCCAACGATAACTTGTTTTCGTTTAACGCGAATAACAGCGGCACTTTGGTATTTCGTTCTGCCGACAATGACAACCTGACGCTGTATTGGCCTGCTGCGGTAAGAGGTCCCGCAACGACTAACGGCAAAGGAATATTCACTGTTAGTATTGCCAACACTTCTACCACTGCAACAGCGCGTGCTTATGCGAATGGAAGTATGCAATCTTTTACGGGCAATTGGCTTGCTGCTGCCGGTCTTACTAACCAATGGACAATTGGTGCAAACAGCCCGTCAGCTGCTGTTGGGAATGGTTTTGCAGGTAATATTCAAGAAATAATAATACTGAATGCAGCCGGAACAGGTAACCACATCAATGCTGATGACCTCAGTAAAATTCATACCTATCTCGCCGTAAAGTATGGAATTCATCTGAATAATACGGACAATTACGAGATTTACGACACTAACGGCACATCGCCGCTTACGCTGTGGAACAGGGATAATGCTTTCGATAAAAACATTTTCGGTATTGGGCGCGACGACGCAAGTATGCTCAATCAGGTACAAAGCGTTAGTGCTTCAGGTTCTGATATGACAGTTTTTTTGGGCAGTTTAGCCCAATTGAACAACCAAAACCCTGCTTTTGAAGCAAATGAATTGAACGATAAACAGTTTCTCCTCTTCGGCTCAGACGGCGCTGCAGAATCGGCTACTAATATCGCGGTGGAAACTCAATTTGCGGCGGGAACTTTTATTGATCCGCTGGTGGCTCCCACCGGTCTGAATGTTGTAGGCGCCAAGTACAAAGCACAATTGACAAACGCAACAGCTATGACAGTAAGTTTTGAGGCGAGCGGCTTTTTATATTGCTTTGTTTCTACCACACCTGCATTCGATTTGGCAACAACTAAGGCTTATCCCTTACATAGTGACGGTTTTTTTCATGATGTAGAAATATCAGATACTTATAAATACGTCCAATTCGGAACTATGAAAGTTGGTCCCGGTGGTGTAGCTATCGGTCTGAAAATGTGGCTACGGGCAGATGACCCCAACTCGTTGACGCTGATTCCGAATATGGAACTTGCTAACTATAATGTCGGCACCTCGATTGCTTGGGACGGATTGGGTACTCCGCCTGCAACACATACCGGCGTTACGTCATGGAGAGACACAGATCCACTCAGAAAAACAGTATATAACAAAAATAACTCTCACGCATCTATACGCACGCCTGTTTATTTTTCCTCGCATTATTTAACGAATTATCACCCTGCTATTGATTTTTATACCGACTGGGCTGGTTATTCAGCATTCCTGTCCACAACAAAAGGTCCTATGAGCACGGGCAGACCTGCCAACAGTACCACCTTTTTGATAATGAACAGTGCGTTGAGGAGTAATGCTAACAATACTTATATGATGTCTTTTCACCCTGTTCCGGTGTTAACAGCTTATACACAATATCACCCTGCGCTGGGTATTCAGTCTCGAAACGGGGAAGGGCGGCCACGTTTAAGAATGAACGCTGCTCTTGACATAGCTGCAATATTGTTTTCCCCCGGTTCAACTACCATATCATCTTATGAATTTAAAAATGCCGCTGTTTCTCCCATTCCTGCAAATAATATCACTGTCGGATTCAATATGCAGTATGCCATACACCCAAGCAGTAGAAGTGTAACTGCCTGGCACATGAATGGAAACGGTTCGATAGGAGGATCCCGCTACCATACCCGTTCGATGAGAGGACTTATAGCGGAAGTCGTGATGTATGAAAGCGCTTTGAGCAACGACGAGAGAGCAAGGATAAATTCTTATTATGCACTTAAGTATGGACTTACTTTGCGTCCTAACTCTTCGGATTACTCCTCTGCACGATTTGATTATAAATTATCCAACGGCACAATATTATGGTCAGGAGCATCAGCAGCAAGTAACTCTCCTTATGTTCGCTATTATAACAACATCGCGGCAATCATACGCGACGACCGCGCGCTCTTATATAATCGTCAGGCGCATTCCTGCGAAACAGGCTCCATTGTACACGTGGGTTTAGCCGGTAGAGCTTTATATTTCAACGGCAATGCCAGTGAGTTGGGAGAATTTGAAAACGACATGGAGACAGTCATTTGGGGTGACGACCATAGGAGTGGTATAACAACTGTTCTGTATCCTGAAACGTGTGGCGACTTTGATTATATTTTTAATCGGTCATGGTTTTTCCATAAAGTAGCGGATCGTCCTATTTCAGTCCTTGTCGGATTGCAAAACAACCTGGGTAATAACCTTGGGCAAGAACCGTCAACTAACGCTGCTGCTACCGCTTTATATGGCGCTATCCACCCGGGAAATGCTTTTGTTATGATAGTTGCCTCCGACCCTACAGCTTTCGACCAAAACCATGCCAATTACGGTAATTTTAAGGCAGTAGTTCCCATGACCTGGTTGAACGGCGAACATCAATGCGCTTATTCATTAACGGAACCGGAAATCTATATCACTTTTGGTTTCAAGCCGGATTGGAAAGGTTGTCCCGGTAATCCTGAAGTCGAATTTATGAGCCCGAAAAAATTCCCTTGGACTCAGTGGACACCAACCGTCAACCGTAATTCTTCAAGTGCTTTGGGTGTTATATTGCCTCCATCTACAAATCCGTTTCCGCCTTTTAACCTTGGCGATGATATTATAGTGAATGAGACCAAAGTAGTATATCAGCCCGGTACTTATTCAGCCTCCGGTACTGCTGTGAGGGCATATCGTGGCTATCCGCGCTCGGTTAACATACCCGAAAGAGGAAGTCTTGAAATTCGCCGCAGAGGCGGCCAACCAAACAATCCTCTAAGCGAAGTGATTACGACCATTCTCTTTAACAATCCCGTTATTCCCGATTTTTATGTTTCCGGTATAGGCGCCAACGGCGTTTCTTGGGAAACGGTGGAAATAACCGGATTTTGTGAAGGCGGTTCCTATTACCCCAAACTTGCCTATACTTCTACTCAAAACGCATCCAACTACAGAATAGTAAATGGCAACAAAGCCGTTGCAAAAAGAAGAGGAAATATGTCGGCAACAAATAGAAACGGTAGAGTAAATGCAGAATTTCTCGGCGGTGTAACTAGGATAGAAATTAGATACGGAACCACCAACCGAAGAAATACAAGCAGCCAAAATATTTTTATCTCGCCAATAACGTTAAATCCTGTTATGGTTCCGCCTCCGGTAAATGAAGATGGGCTCGCATTTTGGATGAATGCGTCTCCCCGAGAAACATTACTTTGCAAGGATGTATCTTACACCTTCAATATCCAGAATGTTAACTGTGAAGATAAACCTGCTAACTTCTCTTTTAAACTACCTGATGGCATGTTATGGAACTGCAATTCGTTAATCATTGAGGATAAATGCATGGAGGAAGCCACCTTCCATTGTGATGGACAAGAACTTACCATTAGTAACTTTACGATACTGGCTGATGGTATCACAACTTTCAGAGCGCAGGCATATTTTGACTTAAATGCCCAAGTGGGTACATACAGCACTCGCGCCCAAATAGAATATGAAAAAATAGTGCATAATATACTTACTTTAGATACTCTCAAAAGCTGGGATTACTTATACGGTAATGTTTCTACTGATATTACAGCCCTTCCTACCGGCAAAAGATTAAGATCACTTGAAAAATTAGATCTTAAGTTGGATAAATCATGCTACGGACCTAATGATACGGTATCGGTAAGCATTATGATAACTAATCCGAATCCTCAAACGCTTAATCAGGCAAATTTGATTGTGGTATATAACGAAGAGTTCAAATATCAATTAAATAGTTTAACCAGCAGCACACTAACTTTAGTGGATCCTATATTATTTGATCCTGAAGATGATGACCCCGAACCCAGCGAAAATTGGGAAATCGAATTCAATATTCCACAAGGAGCCCATATCCTTACATTTAACATCATAGCTCCGGCAACACTGGAACGTAATTACGAAAATGGTACGGCAATGGTAGATGAAAGCGGTTATCCGGTATATGTACCTTTGGACGTTGCCTTTGAATTTTTCTCGCTTTCGGAAGATGAGTGTGAAGATGAGGCATATAGAGACGCTTACAGAGAATGTGAAATAGAGGCTAGACCGAATGTTTATATCCTTGATGATAAAATTCTTTGCATAGGAGAAACTACTCGACTTTCTCGTTGGTTGGGCGGTACATGGACAAGCAGCAACCCTGCTGTTGCTACGGTAGAACAGAGCGAAACCGGTACCATTGTAACTGCTGTTTCAGGCGGAGAAGTTACTTTCCTTTTTACGCTTAATGATTCGGATTGTGTGGCAGAGACGGAAGTACTTACGGTTAACGAGCCGAAAATTTCAGGAGATAATATCGTATGTGTAGGAGAAACTATCCTCTTATCATCTGAAGTAGAAGGTTCGTGGGCAAGCAGTAACAACTCCGTAGCTACCATTTCCAATGGAGTTGTAACAGGAATGGCTGTTGGTACGGTTACTATAACTTTTACTGACAAAGACGACTGTACATCTACTATGGATATTACCGTTAATGCACGTCCTGCTGCACCGGTAATTATTGACGCTGCCAATAACCGCATCTGCGAAGGCGAACAAATCACTACGGCTTTCTTAACAGGGTTAGTTAGCACTGCTTCAGGTACAACTCTTGAGTTTTACACTGATGCCGCATGTACAATTGATTTTACTCCTGTTACGGCAACGGTTCCTTCACATACCTTTTATGTAATTGCAAGGAACACTGCTACCGGCTGTGCCACTGCATCAAGCAACGCATTACCGTTGACCATCACGGTTAATGCACGC
>WQTS01000074.1 GCA_009786185.1 Bacteroidota bacterium | reverse complement strand
TTTGATTACCTTGAAGATAATCCTCAATAATAGTGCGTTTCTCCGCTTCGCTAAAGTGCGCATACTTGCGCCTTTGAATGACTGTCTTTAATCCTGACATAACTTTACTTCCTTGCTGGTTTTGTGTAAACCTATTTTAGGACGAGACAATTACGTTGCCTTTATAATGTACAAGGCGCAGGTTGAACTGTACGATGATTTTTTGGCAAGCATTAAGGATAGCGAAAAACACTACACACTGATGGCGATTGCTTGGGTTATATCCGAAATGTTTCCCCAAAGTGAAGATAAAGTTTTGAGCTATTTGAGTAGTTCTTCGCTGTCTAAAACAACGAAACTAAAAACAATCCAAAAAATCAAAGAAAGCCGAAAAACTACCGAAGTCCAACGAGAAAAATTAGAGAAATTGAGGGGTGAAATTAAGGGAAAGTGATAATTGTCTCGTCTTGAAATACGTTAAAAAGCAACATCATCCCTGCCGCCTCAACGAACTCCTATGCAACAACAACAAAAACTCTTCCAAAAACTGCCGATAATTCTCATCTTCTAACGCATTCTCGTCATAAATTTCCACTACTTTCTTCCATTGATCCGGCTGCAACAAAGGTAGCGCGTGCTTGGCTTTAATCGCTGCAATTTCATCTACCACTGCCATGCGTTTGTTTAGCAATTTACTTATTTGAATATCAATATTTTTTATTAAATTTCGTTGGATGAGTAGTGTGTTATCAGCTATGTTGTTGGAGGTTGGGAACGTAATATTTTCTAACAGATGAATAAATTGTGAAGGCAAAAGCTGCTGTTTGCTGTCCGACAAAGCTTGAGCAGGATTGGGATGTACTTCTATCATTAATCCGTCAAAACCATGATTTATGGCGGTTTGTGCCACTGTTTGCTGTAAAAGCACATTTCCTGCAATATGAGAAATATCGCACAAAATGGGAATGTTGGGCTGCTTCATTCGCAATGCCATAGGAATTTCCCAGCAAGGCGCATTGCGATACACATTTTCATTCTCCACCGAAAACCCACGATGAATTGCCATAATATTTTTTATACCGGAATTTTGAAAACGTTTTATGGCGCCTACCCATAAGTTAAGATCCGGATTTATCGGATTTTTTATGAAAACAGCGAGGGATGAATCTTGCACCGCATCGGCAATTTCTTGTACTAAAAACGGATTTACTGTACTTCTGGCACCAATCCAAACCGCATCAACATTGTGTTCTATGCAAAGTTGCACATGCTCGGCAGAGGCAACTTCCACGCAAATTTTAAAACCGAATTGTTTTTTTATTTCCTGTAACCAAACCAACGCATCTTTTCCAACACCTTGGAAATCTTTAGGATTTGTTCTTGCTTTCCACACCCCAACTCTAAAAAAACGGAAGTCCCAAAAATCCCCTTCAGTATTACGAACTTGATTTGCAATTTCTTGAGATTCTTCGCTACGCTCAGAATGACGGTCCTCTTTGTCGCCGCTTGCGGCAACGGGGTAGTTTATACGTAAATCAAAAAGCTCCTTCGCCGCAGCAAAAAGCTGCTCCCTTGATTCGGCGGCACAAGGACCGGCAATGATTATTTTGGAGATGTTCAAAGTTGTGGAATACATAGAAATAGTTTTGTTTTTGCTAAAAAAAGGGAATGCAAATTAAAAAAAATTATTTTTGCACTCAGAAATCAACAAATAAATTTTACTATGAAAAAAACAAGTTTACTAATTTTGTTATGTTTAGCAATGTTTAATCTGTTTGCCTGGGAAGGAAACGGAACTATCGAAAACCCTTATAAAATTTCGTCTCCTCAAGATCTTATAGCCCTCTCTGAGGCTTCGGAATCTTTTGAAGGAATCTATTTTCAACAGACGCAAACCATTGACATGCAGACATATCAAGGCTTTAAGCCTATCGGGACAAAGAACGTAGCATTTCAAGGGAATTATGATGGACAAAATTATGGAATAAATAATCTTAAAATTACGGAAGGTTACTACTCGAACCAAAGGATTGCTCTTTTTGGCTCTTTATCTACCGGAGCTGTAATTAGAAATCTGTACATTGGAGGAGCCAGCCACTTTGAAGGGACTAATTATGTTGGCTCTATAGCCGGAGAGTGCTATTTTGGTGTAACTATTGATAATTGCAGCAGTTCGGCAACGGTTATCGGGTTAGGAACTGATGTTGGCGGTATTGTTGGGAAAGGGTATATTGTAAAAAATTGTAGCTTTTTAGGTTCAGTTACTGTAGATTATATATACGGTAGTCGTACCGGAGGCGTTGCCGGCAGTGTTTCCGAAACGATAGAACGTTGCTCTAATTTCGGAACAGTGAAAGGACACCAAAACGTTGGCGGAGTTTGTGGTTTTATTGCTACAGATGGAATGATTGTTGATTGTTACAATAAAGGCTCTGTAACAGGCACTTCCGATTATGTTGGAGGCGTAGCAGGCTATGTGTCAAGCGGACTTATTTCTACCGCAGGCATGAGCAGATGCCATAATGACGGATCGGTAAAAGGAGTTAATTATGTGGGTGGCGTGGTAGGTTATACCGCAATAACAGATGTAGCAGGAAACACAGGAAACGTTGAGGCTCAAGGCGAATTCGTAGGCGGTGTTGCCGGATCAGGAACAATTTACCGTTCTTACAATAGAGGCGCTGTTACCGGAAGCAGTAGTGTAGGTGGAGTTATAGGACTTTTGAGTGAAGCTAATAATTGCTATAATACCGGAGCAGTTTCGGGAAGTAATCGTGTTGGAGGACTTGTCGGATCTGCTAATGGTACGTCATGCAAACTTCGTAACAGCTATAACGCAGGAAGCGTGTCTTCGACAGAAAACCTCGTTGGCGGAATTGTTGGCTTTATGAATACAGGTGGTTTGGTTAATTCAAATGAAATAACTAATACGTATTGGAATTCAGATGTCTATACAGGAGATGGAGTAGGAAATCTTAGCGCTCCTACTACCCAATTTCAATATTATCCCAAAACAAGCGCAGAATTAAGAAATGGCTTTTCCGCCACGTTAGGCAGCGCTACGTGGAAAGAGGATGATGCTCATGCCAACAGTGGTTATCCTATATTGCGGGAAGAAGCACAAATTTCTGTAAAAGAATATCCTTCAATGTTATCAGATGTAAAAGTATATAGTTTCGGAAATCAGATACATATCGCAAATAATACGCAAATTGAGATTAAGCAAGTTGAGGTTATGGATATTCGCGGACGATCTATTTATCGAAATTCGTTAACTTCTACTGCGGAAACAATTACACTTAATGTGCCTTCCGGAGTTTATATCGTTAGATTATTTACCGGAAACGAAACAAAAGCTTATAAAGTAGTATTAACAAAATAAGTTGCAGAGATACAATATCTTAAAATATTATCTAAAAATGATGAAAAAAAACATTCCCTTTCTATTTCTTGTTTTATCCCTTTTCCTATTGGTAAGTTGCGGTAAAAAAATTGTTTTCGATGAAAAAGTATTCTTCCCGAACGCTAATTGGGCATTTGAAGATAAAGCAGTAATCTTTCAAGTTCCCTTAACCGGCTCGGATAAACCACACACAGTTATTCTTGAACTTGATCTTATCGGCACGCCAAATGTGGATATGATGAATACCGTTTTGGTTATTACTACCCCCGGGGGAGGAAGAACGGTTAAATCTTTCGTATTCAATTTTAATAATCCGCAAGAACCTTATATACAGGGAGCTTCTGCTAATGAAAAGATTTATCGAATGGTTGTTTATCCTAAAAGATATTTTCCCGAAACAGGCACCTATACATTTGAGGTGAATCAATTTTCACATAAAGCTGATAATTACGGCATTCGATCGTTGCGCATGTACATCCAACAGGTGAAAGAAGAGAAATAGATCTATCTTTGTAAAACTATTTATAAATCGATGTTACAAGTTACAAGTTACAAGTTACAAGTTACAAGTTACGTTTTCTGCCTTCTGCTTTCTGCCTTCTGCTTTTTCCCTTCTGCTTTTTCCCAAGAAAACCTCAATCCCAACGGCTACAACATCTTCTATTACCCCAATGGCGTAAAATCAAGCGAAGGTATGTTGGTAAACGGCAAACCGGACGGTTATTGGAAGTCGTATAACGAAAAAGGAACGCTCGTTTCGGAAGGAAATCGGAAGAACTTCTTGTTAGATAGCGTGTGGATATTTTATTCAACTTCCGGTGAAAAAAGCTTGGAGATTTCTTATCTTGAAGGCAAAAAACATGGATTAAGAAAACAATATTCGGATGACGAGGTTATTGTGGAAGAATGGCAAGCAGATAGTTTAATAAACGCCATACAAGCGTTTTATAGAACCGGTGAGTTGAAACGTTTTACCCCTTTAGTGGATGGCAAGCCGCACGGTTTGGAAAAAGAGTTTAATAAAGATGGCTTAGTAATTGTAATTGCAAGATACTATGCCGGCATTTTGGGAAGACGCGAGTTTATTAACCGCACCGATAAATTCGGCTTAAAACAAGGAAGTTGGAAATATTTTTGGGAAAACGGAAACCTGAAAATGGAAGGTACCTATCAAAATGACAAGAAAAAAGGTTTCTTTAAATATTATGATGAAGCAGGCAACTTTAAATATGTAGAGAAATATGATAACGATAATTTGATTGTAGACGCGCCGGAAACACGGCAGATGGAGATTAGAACAGCTTATCATGCTAACGGGAAACCTTCAATTACAGCTACTTATTACAAAGGGGTTCCTGAAGGGATTCGCCGCGAGTTTGACGAAGACGGAAATGTAATTAAAGGTTATGTGTTTGCAAACGGTGTTCTAAGATTTGAAGGCATCACTGATGAAGATGGCAAGCGGCAAGGGCTTTGGCGCGAATTTTACCCCACCGGCGAATTAAAATCGGAAGGACATTACATCAACTCAAACCAGGATGACATGTGGAAATTCTATTTTGAAAATCAGAAAGTTGAAGTGGAAGGTCGTTATAAAAACGGAAAAAAAGAGGGAACGTGGTATTGGTACTACCCGAATGATGAACTGCTTCAGGAGGAGAATTGGAGCCGGGGAACATTAGACGGAGATTTTATAGAATACGACGAAAATGGAAATATTACCGTAAAAGGCGCTTATTTAGAGGGAACCGAAGAGGGCGAATGGTTTTATGTACAAGGCAATGCCATTGAAAGAGGCGTTTATTACGATGGTATGCGCACCGGGCTTTGGACAACCAAAAGGCGCGATGGAAGACCGATTTCCGAAATTGAATACGATCAAAATCTCTTTCACGGAAAATATACCTTGTATCATGATACCGGAAAAATTAGAACCACCGGAAAATATTCCGGCGGCGAATCCGTTGGAATTTGGTATTTATATGATGAAGATGGGGAACTGATTTTAACTACCGTTTATGCTGATGGGCGTGAAATTCAGTGGAATGATTATAAGTTGTCGGAACCGTGATTGTATGAACCATGATTTTAACAAGATTTGTATGATTTACAAGATTATGGTTATGAATCATTAAACCTTATTTTTACCTTATTTATAAACAAAACAACCTTAGTAGCAGCAGATTGAATATTAATATTTAAAAACCTTATTACCTTATTTAAATGAAAAAAACAATATACTTGTCCATTTGCTTATTGTTTACAACAACTATTTTTGCACAGGAAGACCAACAAAACTCAATAAATTCATTAGAACTTCAAATAGACGAAGCCTTTCAGGAAAAGATGCTGAAAGAGATGGATGCGCTGCTTGATTTGTGGTACATTAAAAAGCAAATGGGAAGCATGAATGCAGGAATGCTTAACGACAACAACAGCGGAGATTGCTTGATTGATTCAGTAGTACGCAGCCGATTGGAAAATTTAACTACTGTCATCCCACTAACTTACAATTATGACATAAGAAACAAAATTGAACTATACGTTTGCAAAAGAAAGCGTTCATCGTCCATTATTTTGGGGCTTTCGCAGTATTATTACCCTTGGATGCGTGAAATTTTCGACAAACACGGCGTTCCCGAAGAGCTTATTTATTTAACGATTGTAGAATCTGCACTCAATCCTACGGCGGTTTCGCGCGCAGGCGCCACCGGAATTTGGCAATTTATGTACCGTACCGGAAAAACGTATCAATTAGAAGTGAACACTTTTGTGGATGACCGCCGCGATCCGTTTAAGGCTACGGATGCTGCCGCGCGACACTTGCGAGATTTGTACAATATCTTTAACGACTGGGGACTCGCTATTTCCGCCTACAATTGCGGCGCCGGCGGTGTTAGAAAGGCGATTGCCCGCTCAGGTGGAAAAACCGACTTTTGGGGCGTAAAACCCTTTCTGCCAAGAGAAACGCAAAACTATTTTCCTTACTATATTGCAGCGCTCTATTTGGTAAATTACCATCATGAACACGGCATACCATTTGCAAATCTCACTATCCCTTTTGCAGTGGATACCATTATGATAACAAAAGAGCTGCATCTTCAACAAGTGGCAGATGTGTTAGAGATTGATATAGAAGAACTTAAAATATTAAATCCACAGTATAAAAAAATGGTTATCCCGGCGGTTAAAGATTCCTATCCATTACGATTGAAAAACGCTGATATTTTGCGTTTTATCGCATTAGAAGACTCTGTTTACCGGCATAACCATGAAGGACATTTTGCTGCAATGAAAATTCACGAAGAATTACTTGTTCAAACCGCCGATGTTTATATTGTGAGAAAAGGAGACACCTTAGGCGCCATTGCCGCACGACACAGAACAACAGTGCGCAAATTAGCCGATTACAACAACTTACGAAATACCCACTCGCTTAGCGTCGGACAAAGACTACGCATCCCGCCGAGGTAATATAATCCCATCTATGATACCACAAACCGCAAACCGCAAACCGCATACCGCATACCGCATACCCCTTACCCTCCTAACACTTTTCTGCCTCCTACCCTCCTCCTGCATACAAAAACAAGAAGTGCCCATTCCAAAGCCAAAAGGATATTTCCGTTTAACAACGCCTGAAGTTGCTTATCAACGCTGGGACAGCGTTTTACCTTTTTCTTTCGATTATTCTAAACATGCCACATTAAGTTTTCAGAAAAAAGAAGACAATATCTATTGGGTTGATATTTACTATCCTTCGCTGTCGGCAATGTTTAAAATGACCTATTATCCGGTTAAAAACAACCAGCACATGCACAGGTTGATGTGGGATGACGAGCAACAAGTGATGTTTCACGTAGAGCGCATGATGACTGACGACATTTTATTTTCTACGGTAAACGATCCAAAAGCGCGTGTTTTCGGCAGATTATACGAGTTGGAAGGCGAAAAAGTAGCCACTCCATTCAAATTTTGGCTCACCGATAGTGCACGTTATTTTGTAAAAGGCACGCTGTATTTTGATTTTACGCCAAACAACGATTCACTAGCACCCATTATCAACTATTTGAAACGGGATGCTTTGACTATGGTGGAGAGTTGGGAATGGAGATAAATTTACCTACCTTCCACATTCAAAACCTTCGTAAATTTTTTCAACATCTTTAATAAAGCAAAGATAACAAATGCCACTGAAAATATAATAATCCAGGGTTTATCAAGATAGAATTGTTCGGTCGTTACTGCAAATCCGATCATTCTTAGCATGGTCATTATAAAGATCATCCCGAAAAACCCACTGTACTCGCGTTTCAAAACATTTTTTAAAGAAAAGTTCAAA
The DNA here is from genome assembly GCA_009786185.1 of Bacteroidota bacterium. Taxonomy (GTDB): domain Bacteria; phylum Bacteroidota; class Bacteroidia; order Bacteroidales; family WCHB1-69; genus WRNX01. The sequence goes on along the minus strand of WQTS01000074.1, from coordinate 4,118 downwards.
TTTGCCTTTTTATATTGCGAAAATTTCGGAAAAAAAGCAGGCGTTTTGTTTGCCCAATCCAAGTATGTTTGCCCAAATTTTTTCCTTAGAAACTGCTCTTCGGCAAACATAATCCTTTCATAATAAATCCAATAAAATGCGCAGAAAAATAGGATAAACCACATATCCGATATGATGAGTACCGGCGCAAGCCACATAAAAAAGTTTCCTAAATATAGCGGATGCCTCACCATTGCATATATTCCCGAAGTGTTCAATTGTTCAGCTACTTGCCCCTTGTCGGTATTTCTGCCGCTTGTGCCCGCGGGTGTAAATCCTATGGTGAAAATTCTAATACCCAGACCCAGAAAACCAACGCATAAAAAGAGAAGATTTACCCACCACTTGTGAACTGAAACCTCGTGATTGTGTAATAAAAAAATATACCATAAAATCCCAACTGTGAGTATGATAATAGGAAAATAACTTCTCCTTTTAAATAACCAATTTCCTTGCTCTTCAAATGTTTCTTGTAAAGCCATAGGGCTATATTTTTTTAGCCAATTCTGTTAAGTTAACATTTCCTTCGCTGATGTAACGCAATTGCCCCATTACGGCATTCACTTTATCTTGGGCATCTGTATTTTTTCTGCGGGGTGCAAATTTTTCATTTAATAGAGGAATGCGCTCTTCTATTTCTTGAAATCCCATTTTTCTGAATTTTAGACCCATAAGTATTGAATCGAAATCCATTTTTGGATGTAAAAACATTTGATTCAGCATTTTAGAAGCAATAGAAAAATCTATTTTTTCTTGTTGTAAGAAAGCGAATAAATCATAAATACGTTGTAAATTGAACGTGATTTTTTGATGTTGTCCGTGCAAATGTTTGAGTTTTTGTCCAAAGAAGACGCCAATAAACTTGGGATTTAGTTTTAATTCTTCCGTTATTTTCTTAATAAGCGGAAAATAATTATGCGTAAAAATGTAATTGTAACAATCTTCCGGCACTCCCCATTTTAGCAGTTGCGCATAACGTACCACCACTTCTTCATCGGGAATATTTTTGCGAAGTTCTTCGATGTGTGAAGACGGGATTGGAATGGGCGCCGAATCGGTATCGGGATACATGCGGTCTGCACCCGGGAGCACGCGCTCAAAAATGGTAGTGCCATCCACAAACGATTTGCGGGTTTCGTTCGGTACTCCGTCAAAAGCCATAAGTGCGCGTTCTTCAATGGTTTCCAATGCTGTTTTTACATCGGCTTTCGGCGACCAGAAAATAATTTGTGCATCCTCTTCTCCGGCTTTAAAAAGCTCTTGAAGTTTTTCGAAAACATTGTTACTAATCACATCATCAATATCTTCACTCGTTGCCATATTTGGTTTTTCGATGCAGGCAATTACTTTCAAACGGTTAGTAAACTCATCGTAAAACGGTTTGCCGGGTTGTGTAAAATGAGAGAGCAAGCCGCCAAATTTAGGTAAATTTACCGCGTACAGTTTTTCTTTTCTCTCAACGGCTTCTTGTATAGGAACATAGTAAAAATGAAAATCTTTGGGATTCAATTCTATCGCTTGCATTTTCCAATTTTCTTTTGCAATGCGTTTTTTCAACTCTTCACGAATGGCAAGCAACGCCCATTGGCGGAATGCTTCCACGTGCGTAAGTTCGGGAATCCATTTGGTACGAGCAACGCCTTTAATTTCCACGCGGGTTCCGCCGGCACAGCTCACGTTTACATCCTCACGCCCCGCACCGATGCCCGTGCGCACTTTTCCGGTGCTACGGTTCAAAAAGCGAATATAGTCGCACGCTTCTCTCACCTCATCCGGATTTTTCATGTCGGGATAAGTAACCGTTTCAATGAGGGGCATGCCTAAGCGGTCGGTGCGGTAAACGCGTTGGTGCCCAATATCGGAAACCTCGCGGCAGGAATCCTCCTCCACGCTCATTTGAATTAATCGCACAGTTTTATTTTTCAACGGAATTTCTCCACCAATACCCACAATAGCAGTACGTTGAAATCCGGTAGGAATAGAACCATCCAAATATTGCTTGCGTGTAATGTGCACTTCGCCTACAATATTCATTCCTGAAGCCAAAGCGATTTCCAGCGCAATATCTAACGCTTCCCTGTCAATAGGAAACGGTGGTGTGTCGTCCACATCATACGTGCAAGCCGTAGGATGTGAAATACGGTATATAATTTCCTTTTGCGTACGAAATTCCATCAACGCGGTGCCGTCATATTCACCTAATTCAGAAAGCGTTGGGCGCATGTGGCGTATCAATTCCGCATCAAACTCGTTCGGTTTTTGATAAATACCGGCGGGGCAACGACAAAACAGCTTCCTTTTCGTCAATAATTGTTGGTGTACTTCCAACCCTGACATAAAACCGATTCTATCATAATCTTTTTGAGTAGCTTCTTTACGAGAAACATAGCCGATGGCGCCTTTTGTTTCTTCAAAATTCTGTCGTGGATTTTGTTTTTTCATATATTTAATGTGCTAGTATCCTAATGATTAGTTTTTGAACATGCAACTATGCGAATATTCACATGAGGTTCGCAAAAATGTTTGCGAAAATACAAAAAATATCTCTCTTTGCATGAGATTCCTCACTACGTTCGGAATGAGGAATCTCATAGAAAATTATTTTAACTTTAATGCGTAATCTTATAAACCAATTCCTTCAAAAGCTCTTCATCGGGCAAATTGCTCTCCACTCCCTTCGTTTTGGCATCATACTCACGCAAAATGCCGATAATTTTTTGAAGTTCCAACACAGAATGGTTCTGTGCATGTCCCACATTAATTTTCTGGATAAAAGCATTGCTTCCAAAAACTTTGGCTTTGGCTTCTATGGATTTATCCGACAAATTATAAGCTAACAATTGTAAGTAAAATGAAGATAATGCATTAACAGTTTGAACATTAGGCGTCTGTTTAATATTTTGGCAGAGATAATGAACAATCTTATACGCTTTGTCAATTTTTCGTGCCGCCAACGCATCTTTAAGCTCAAACACATTATACTCTTTACTTATTCCAATATGCTTTTCAATAATATCGGCAGTAATTTCACTGTTTGGCGGAAGAAAAATGGTGAGTTTTTTTAACTCGTTATCAATACGCGACAAATCTACGCCGATATTCTCTGCTAACAGCTCAGCTACGGCAGGTTGCATTTTAAATTGGTATTTGTCCACATGACTTAAAATCCACTTAGACAAATTATAGTCCTTCATTTTTTCGGAACGAAAAATCACACTGTTTTTCTCAGCAGCTTTCAATTGCGTGGCTCTTAGCGTGGCATACTTATAACAAACTACTACAATAGTGGTTTGCGCAGGATTTTCCGCATATTTAACCAATCGTTCAACATTTTTCAACTCTTTGGCTTCCTTTACAATTACTACACGTTTTTCCGTACCAAACGGAAATTCTTTCGCCAAAGCGATTACCTCATCGGCATCGGTTTCTTTGCCGTACACCAAAACCTGATTAAAGTCGCGCTGCTCTTCTTGCATTGCGTTTTCTTCAATAAAATTCGATATTTCATCAATATAAAACGGTTCGTCGCCCATTAAAAAATAGATAGGAGCAAACTGTTTTTTTTGGAGTTGTGCAATAATTTGGTCGTACGTCATTTAAAATTATTATAATGTAGAGTTTGGAACTACAGCGGCAAAAGTAGAATTTTTATTGAAAAAAAAATATGAAAAATACAACATTTTCCATGCAGGGTTAATAAAATATGATATTTTTGCCGTCTAATTCTAATTTATTGTTTAACCAAAATTTTTAATTATGAAAAGATTAGTATTATTTGCTATTATCTTAATAGCAGCTTGCACAGTGGCAATGGCACAACCGAGAGCTATCGGAGGACGTTTAGCTTATGGTATCGGAGCTTCTTATCAACACGGATTTGGTGAGAAAAACATGCTTCAAGCAGATTTGGATTTTCTATCTTATGGCTGGGGAATTCAAGGTACGGTAACCTACAATTGGATATTTCCTATTAATTCTTGGACTGGTCCCGGTTCTTGGAACTGGTACGCTGGAGTTGGCGGCGGACTTGGTTACGTTTGGGGATGGAGAGGCTGGGGAGGCTATGGGTTTGCCGGTGC
>WQTS01000073.1 GCA_009786185.1 Bacteroidota bacterium | reverse complement strand
AATGTCAAAATCGCTTGGGAACTCCCCCGATCCGATTGAGTTGATGGAAAAGTACGGCGCTGATGGCGTGCGCGTAGGCATGTTGTTCAGTTCGCCCGCCGGAAACGATCTTATGTTTGACGAAGCACTATGCGAACAAGGAAGAAATTTCAGCAATAAAATTTGGAATGCTTTCCGCTTGGTAAAAGGCTGGGAAGTAGACACAGACACTCCTCAACCGGAACACACTAAAATTGCCATTGAGTGGTTTGCCAATCGTTTAAACGAGGTTACACACCGTTTAGAAGACGATTTTACCAAATATCGTCTCAGCGATGCATTAATTAACATCTACAAATTAGTTTGGGACGACTTCTGTTCCATCTTCTTAGAAATCGTTAAACCGGCATACCAACAGCCGATTGATGCAAAATCATTAGCAGAAATAACAGATATCTTCGACCAGCTACTGCGTCTTTTACACCCATTTATGCCGTTTATTACGGAAGAGTTGTGGCAAATGTTAATTCCGCATGCGGAAAAGGAATCGATTATGTTTGCGTCTATGCCGAAATTTGAAAATACGCCTAACGAAACATTATTAACCAAATTTGAAAATACATTAAAAATTGTAGAACAAATTCGCCGCATCCGCGCAGAAAAGAACATCGCGCAAAAAGTGGAATTGACTCTGTATGTAATAGCAAATGAGCTAGAAACAGAAGAGGATTTTACACATATAACATCTCTTGGTAATGCGGATTTTTCATCTCACAATCTTATTGTCAAATACAGCTATAAATCCGTTATTAAAAAACTCTGCAACTTAGGAAGTATAATTGACACTACAACCGAAAAGCCGGCAGGTACAGTATCATTCATCGAAAACAACATAGAATACTGTATCCCATTAACAGATACAATTAATGTTGAAGAGGAACTAAAAAAACTGCAAGAAGAACTAAAGTATACAGAAGGTTTTTTGCAATCAGTAGTAAAAAAACTGTCAAATGAAAAATTTGTGGCAGGCGCACCGGAGCAAGTAGTGGCAAGCGAGCGCAAAAAGCAATCGGATGCTAAGACTAAGATTGTGATGTTGAAGGAGCAGATGGCTAATTTGGCGTAAATTTAACCGGAAGCTGATAAAAAGTACGCACCGGTTTTCCCATATGTTTTCCCGGTTTCCACTTGGGGAGCAATTTTATAACACGAATGGCTTCTGCATCTAGATAGGGATTAACACCAACCAATATCTTCACATTACTAAAACTCCCATCTTCTTCTATTATAAATTCTACAAATACCTGAGCCGGAATACCACTTCCTTTTGTACCTTTCGGCATATCAGGATAAACTGTATTATCTTGAATAAACTTAGACATTGCTTTAAAACCTTCTATCGGTTCGGGTGCCTCGTGCGTATAGCGCATGGGAGGTTTCAGCTCTTTTTCTTTTTTTGAAGTTTCATCCTCTACGGCTTCTACAGGATTAGATAAGGTTAACGTATCTTTAGAAATTTGATTTTCTTGCGCTTTGATATTGCAATGAAGCATAAAAAGAAATAGAAAAAAAGGGGATAGCAATACTGTTTTCATAATATTATGGTTAGAAATAATGCTGCAAAGATAAATTTTTTGTTATTCGATTGTAATCTCTCAGTGGCTCTCTGTGCCTCCTCTGTGTAACTCTGTGAAATAATAATTCTCATTACACGGAGAACCACAGAGGAGGCACAGAGAACCACAGAGATTAATTTATTGCGAATCGGACAGGTATTTGGTAAAAAGTACGCACCGGTTTTCCCATTTGCTTACCCGGTTTCCACTTGGGCATTATTCTAACTACACGCAATGCCTCCGCATCAAGTTCCGGATCAGCACCCTTAAGTACTTTTGCGTTACTGATGCTTCCGTCTTTTTCTACCACAAACTCAATAAATACTTGACCGGAAATTCCACTATTACGAGCAGCTTCCGGATACTTTAGATTATCTGCAAGAAATTTGTACATAGCGTCAAAACCTCCAATAGGCTCGGGCATCTCTTCCGTAAAACGTACAGGTTCTTCCGTCTTTTTTACATTAATTTTCTGAACGTTATCTTCTCCTTGTATAATGTCTACCTCATAAGTAACCTCTTCATTTGATTCGGATGGCATGTTTTCGAGCGTTATCGCATATTCGATAGTTTGCTCTGTTTTGGGTTTGCAATTAAGCATAAGTAGAAGTGCAATAAAGGGCAACACAAACAGCACTCTGGCAATTGCCCATTTTGAATAATGATTGTTTTTTAACATTTTGAAACGATTTTTGGTTAATAAATAATTGAAATGATGGCCTAACATCCACTCATTTTGTAAAGTGAGCTGACGAAGCAACAAGTTGAGATAGGCGCCTTGCTCAATACCTTGTTGCAACACACGATGATCTGCCAAATATTCATGTATCACTTGTAATGATCGTTTATATAGTAATATGATAGGATTGAACCATAGCACAATACCCACCAACTCTACGAAAATTAAATCCCACGAATGACGTTGCCGCACATGAATCTGTTCATGCAAAATAATTCGCTCATTATCTTCTTGATTATAAGCATTCGAATTGATAAATATGTAGTTGAAGAATGAAAAAGGGACAATATTTTCATCATATTCTACAAAAATGGATTTTCCTTTCCTATTTTTATTGGATTTAATAATTAATAGACTGATTTTAATTATCTTGATAATAAACAGAATGGTAAAAACAAGAACCCCCGAGATATAAATTCCCCAAAATAGTTTTGAAAAACTCCACCAAGATGCCGTTTGAGCAGAAACTGTAAATTCAGGTAGTTGAATGTAGGTAATAAATTCCGATAAATTAGAAACAGGCTTTGTTCCTAAAACGGGCATAGCAACAGAAAATCGAACCAACGGAATGAGTAATGAAGCCATTAACGCGCCCAATAAGTAAAACCTGTTGAATTGATGAAAAGATTCTTTACGCAGGAAGAAGTAATATATAGCGTAAAAAATAATGCTTGAAATTGTTGCAATAAAAAAATAGTTTTCCATATTATTCATTTATTATTTTTTTTAATTCCTCCAAATCATTCAACGTCAAATTCTTTCCATCTACAAAAGCAGATACTAAATTGCGAAACGAATTATTAAAATAATTTTTCACCACGCCGGATAAAATCTTCTTGGAATATTCTTCCTTGGAAATAAGTGGATAATACCGGTGCGCCTTTCCAAAAGTTTCGTGGGCAACAAATCCTTTTTTTTCTAAAATACGCACAACGGTTAATGCCGTATTGTATGCGGGTTTCGGCTCCGGAATAGCTAGCATAATATCATTGGCAAATCCTTTTCCGATTTGCCAAATTACCTGCATAATCTCCTCTTCTAACTTGGTTAGTTCTTTCATATTAGTTTATCTATTGCTTTTCGGCGGCAAAGATAAACTAATTTTTTAATTATATAACTAAAGTTTTAGTTTAAATAACTTTTCTTGTAATTTCTCTGTGGCTCTCTGTGTCTCCTCTGTGTAACTCTGTGAAATAAGAGTTTTTTATTACACGGAGAACCACAGAGGAGACACAGAGAACCACAGAGAGTTCTTAATAAGCAAATGCACCGCCGGCTATAGTCGCTATGGCAATGATCGGAACTACAGTAAGGCTTAACACAATCACAACAATCGTCATAATTCCTGTAAATTTCCAATAGCTTTTCATGTTTTTAAAAGCTTCTTCCAGCTCCAGTGTATTATTGATTTCTACAGCATTGACTGCTTTTTGTGAAAAGCGATACAAATAACGCGCAGGGATAAATATTACAATAGCCAGCGCGAGATAAATCCAACCTATAAAAGAAATAGAAATAGGCAAATAAGCTGACATAGCCGATCCTGCAACAATGATAATCAAAGCACTAAGAGCCATAAAACCCACAACAATAAATTGTAATATTGCCATGAATTTACTCCATGGGGCTGTGTTTCTTAAGTAAATTTTTGAATTTTCAGTTACTTCTAAAGCAACTGATTTTTGTTCTAAATTGTTAAAATTTTCCATAATTATAAATTTTGTGAATAATGCAGCAAAAATAAAAAAATTACGGAGCCGGAATCGCAGGTTTGCTGCCATCGCGATAGGCACGGTAATGCGGCGACATAAGCTCAATTCCTGCATCGCGGAAAATATCCTGTATGTTTTGACGTAAAGCAGAATAAATTTGCGGCATTTTGTCCGCATCAATCACATACACATTTAGTTGATATTCCACGTAAAAGTCATCAAGTGCTGTTTGAAGAATGAAAGGTTTGGGATCTTCCAACACATCGGGAGTTTGCTTAGCCACGTTAAGGAGCAGTTCGTGCACTTTTCGCCACGGAATATCGTAACCAACAGTAATCGTAGTGTGCAAAATAAGCTTATACATACGTGCTGATTCCGAATAGTTGAACGTTTGTGCCGCCATGATACCGGAATTAGGAATGGTAACTTCCTCGTTTTTGGGCGTGCGCACGCGGATTACAAAAGGTGTTTTTTCTACTACATTACCCACTACATCATTAATTTTAATACGGTCACCTATTTGAAACGGGCGCATGTAAGTAAGCACCAATCCCGACATTATATTGTTGATTACGGAGGTTGAGCCTAATGAGATAATAACTCCAATGAATACTGACACCCCTTGAAATATCGGAGAATTTGAACCGGGGAGGTTAGGAAAAATCAAAATGAACATAAATGCGTAAAGTAAAACCCTGATAATATTAAATGTTGGGCGCCCCCAGTCAGGATAAAAGCCTTTGATTTTGATTCGTTCTTGAGTAATTCCTTCTGCCACAAGGTGTAGTCCTTTTATGATATATCTGAAAATATAAACAATCAAAATAATCTTTATCAAGTTTGGAATATAGTTCACAATGCTAAAAAACATAGCTTTTAAGGGTGTTGCGACATAACCGATTAAAATGGTTGCAAAATTGCGAGTGGCAGGAAAAATGCTGAAAATTATCGGAAGCGACAGATACAACATTAAGATGATAATAGCATAGCGTAATATTCTGATAAGGAAGTGGATAAAGTTCATTGTTTTTTCTTCATTCAGCACAACAAACGATTTAAAACGTATTGTTTTTATCACATTCCCTTTCAGTTTATCAATTCTAAAAGAAATTTTTCGGAAAGCAAAATTGATGATTTTAATTATGAAATATTGCGCTCCAACAATAAGCACTACTAAAAATGCTCTCCACAAGATGTTTAGCCAATATGTATTTTTTTGGTGTTGTATGATAGCGTTTTTTATTATTTCCTCGTAATCGTGAGCTAAAGTCAATTGTGTTTTTCCCATGAGTTGTGCATCGCCTTCAGTAATTGTCATGATAATGAAATCGTTATAGGCAATGCAAGCTAAGCCGCCATCGACAAATACGCTCATTGAATCGGGTTGAATTCTTCCAAACTCTTTATTAAAATTTCGTATTCTATCGGTTATCGCCTTAGCGCGTTCTTTTGCGGTAAAGGAGCCCACATGGGTGCGAATATAAAACAATGTGTCGTGGAAAGGGGCTATAGGCACTGGATCATACACTTTTCTTAAAGAGATGGAATGTTTGGCGTGCTCTGCGGGTAGTGAGTCGTTTTGTCCATACACTGTTGTGCTTAGCAGCGAAGTGATGCTGAATAGCAATATTAACTTAATGATACATAGTTTGTTCATAAATTTGCGGTTGTAAATTAAAATGAACGCAAAGATAATTTTATTTATTATCAGTGCAAATCTGTGTTATCCGTGTCATCTGTGTTCTTTTAAAAGTCCTCCAACAGAAACATGAGTCTACCGCCCCAACAAAAACACCGTAGGCTGCTTATGCAAATCTAACTTTTGCGCTTTCCATTTCTTCACCGTCATCGTTTTTATCATTTGATTTTCAGCCGTAACATTAACGCCCAAACACAACCGCACAGCCGGATCACAAACGGCAAGTATAGATTTGAGTACATGGTTATTGCGATACGGCGTTTCAATAAAAATCTGCGTTTGATTGCTCTTTTTTATTAATGATTCTAAAAAATGCAACTGCCGCTCTCTGTCGGGTTGCTCTCGAGGCAAATAGCCGTTAAAGGCAAATGATTGTCCGTTTAACCCTGATGCCATAAGCGTCAACAATATTGAACTGGGACCGATAAGAGGAATAACCTCAACACCAAGCTGCTGTGCACGAGAAACTATGATGTTTCCTGGATCGGCTACACAAGGCGTACCTGCATCTGAAATAAGTCCCAAATTCTTCCCCTCTACTAAAGGTTGAAGCAAGGTTTCAGTTTCAGTGCCTTTGGTATGTTCGTTTAAAGTAGAAAATTGCAAACTTTCCATCGGCTTTTTCATGCCCAATTTCTTCACAAAGCGCCTGCCTGTGCGCAAATCTTCCACAATAAAATGATCAATTTCCTGAATAATTTCCGAATTATATGTAGGAAAGATTTTAGCAAAATCACATTCCGCCAAAGGCGAAGGAATTAAATAAAGAGTCCCGAGTTTCATCTGTTTAAATTTCAGCGCAAAAGAATAAAAAAATACTTTTGCCGAAATTTTTTACGCATGTTTACAAAAATTGCCGTTATCGGCACCGGAAATATCGGAACTTGGTTATTTGAAACGCTTCAAACTCAAAGCCATTTATCAGTACTTTCTATTTCAAGCAGAAAAATCGAAACATTGCCAAAAAACTTCGATTTATACATTTTTGCTTTAAAAGATGATATTTACGAGATCGTTTTACAAAAAATACCGTTCAAAATGCCGCATGCGGTTCATACTTCCGGCTCGCTGTCGCAAAATATTTTAGCTCCCTTTGCGAACAAGTTTGGGGTTGTTTATCCGTATCAGACAATTTCGCAGAAAGTGGAAGGCGCGAAAGTAGAAAGCACGAAAGCAGAAGGAAGAATGGAGGCGGAAGAAAAATCCCCTTCAAATTTTGAAGGGGTGTCTCGCGAAGCGAGACGGGGTAGTTTTTATGAGGTGCCGATTTGTATAGAAGGTTCCGATTCGGTTTTCGAAAACGCACTTTTCCAATGGGCAACTTCACTATTTAATATTGTTTATAAAGTAGCTGAGAATCAACGCTTCGCCATGCATTTGGCTGCCGTGTTTGCCAATAATTTTACCAATGCAATGTATAACGTTGCCTATCATATTTTTAAAGAAAATAATTTAGATTGGTCGCTCATTTTTCCATTATTAGAAAATACGTTGGAAAAAGCCAAACACAATGCACCGCACTTGGTTCAAACAGGTCCGGCAGTGCGCAACGATGTGTCAATCATGGAGAAGCACTGTAACGCTTTGAAGGATGAGGAGTTGAAAGCGTTATACCGGCTTGCTTCAAAAATTATCTTGAACCGGGATTCTCATAAAATCAAGGTTCAAGAGCTTTGATTTTCGCCTCCATCTCATCATACTTTGGCGATTGTAATCTTGCGTAAATAGAACGTAACGTGTACATTACATTAATATCTTGCGGTTCGGTTTGATGCACACGTTCAAAATAATTTTGTGCTTCCAACAAATAATTTTCAGATTTCGTTTTGTAAATCATCGCATTACTTTTATCGCCTTTTATCTCTAAATCATTGGCTTTTTGAAAGTTCTCTTCAGAAAGATAGTACGCAGAAACGCCCAGATTATAAAAAACGACAAAGTTATTGGGTGTCATTTGGTTGGCTTTTTTCAATAAATCGTAAGCTTTAGCATAATCTGAATCTAAAATATAAAAGTTGGCTACGTTTACCAACAAGTCTGCATTTTCAAATACAGTAATGGGAATATTTTCCATTAATTCATGTGCAGATGTTTTGTCTTCAATAAAATAAAAATAATCAATTTCAGCCACATAAAGCGCAGGATTTCCGGGTAGCGCTTTCTTTCCGGCACCCAATATCTCTTTTATTTTTGCATGATTGTTCTCTTTTTTGTAGCTTTCAATGAGACGAAGATACACATTCACATTAGTTGAGCCGTCGGCGATTGCTTTATTATAATATGTAGTGGCGTTTTCAACATCGCCCAGCATTTCTAAAGCATAGGCATAGTAGTAATAAAGTTCTCCGTGCAACGGAAATTGCGGAGGTTTTACCAACTCATAGCTGGTTACAGCCTTTTTTAGAATACGTCTTGCTGCTTCATGGTTTCCGGCAATCAACTCATCAACACCATAAATCAAAAGCAGTGCGTATAATTTTGCCAATCCTTCGTCGGGAGGCAACATATTGTAAGCCTCTACATTTTTGCTCAGCTGTTTAGCTCTGACGAAAGCGTCGAAAGACTGCTCTGCGGCATCGGGAAAAAGAGCGTAGTAAGCGGCATCTTCTCTTTTGCTTTCATATTCCTGATTAGCTAAATAAAAGTAAATGTTTGCTTTATATAGCCATGTTTGCGCCCTTTGCGCCAGTTTTTCATCTAGAATGCACAAGTCAATAACCTCTTTCGCTTTCACAAAATCTTTGTCGGAAAATAGATTATACGCTCTTTGGTTCGTGGCTTTTTGCGCCGACAGTGAGAAGCCGAACGTTAAGCAGATTAAAAAGGAAAGAATAATTTTTTTCATAGAGGTTTGTTTTTAATTTTTGCGCCTGAAATAAGCCCCGAAGTTGCACAACGGCAGGTTACTACATCCTGAATGTTGATTCTGTCATCCGGGCAAAGGAGCGTGCAAAAGTATAAATTAAAATTGTTTCTTGGAAGATCTAGCTTTTTTATTAGGACAAAAAAACTATTTAAGCTTCATTTTTTCATATACAAATAAAAAACACCTATTTTTGCAGCCGATTTACGTTTGATTTTCTATACTATTCATCTCTTAATACTTACACACTACTCCGTAAATCAGCGTTCTTTGTTTCTTAAAAAATAAAGCATTTATGCTTTATTTCTTGCAGTTGAATTCTTCTACAAATTCAATTTGAATCTTTCAATAAATTCAAACCTACAAGCATCTGGAGTTTCCGGTTGCCCAAATAACCAAGAGTAAAGTAGTAAATGTTCACTTAATACGTGGACTTTACTTATTTGGTTATTTGGTAGTAGAAGACCTCAACTGCAGATAAAAAAAGTACCACGTTTTTTTATTCTCAAAAATCAACTACAATTAAACCTTAAAATAAACCCATTACTAACAAATGTCCGCACAGGAGCGGACGTAAAGCAAAAATTTTATGATGAGAAAAATTATTCTTTTACTATGGTTCGCCATCCCATTCTTTTGTATGGCACAAAGTCTGCGCATTGATTACGATTACGACGCTTCGGGAAATCGTAAGAGTCGTAAAACAATTGACTTGACTCCGCTACTTGCGCCACCTGCGCCGCCGCAAGATTCAACATTTACAGACTTTCCTGTTTCTACAGAGTCTGAGTACGCAATGTTATTAACAGACTTTTCCATTCCAGAAGAATCAGAATACGCAACGTTCTTAAATTCGCAAGAAGAAACATCGCCTTTCCCTTTTTTCGTGGAAACTCTTGATCAGGTAAAAATTAAAATTTACCCTAATCCAACAACTGAGAAAGTAACTTTAGAGATTAGTGGCTGGGGGGATTTGCAAACAGGAGTATTTAAGTTGTATTCGCTCGTGGGACAATTGTTACAAGAGCAACCTGTACGTTCGTTTACCACTACTGTTTCTTTGACAGGAATGCCCGCAGGCACCTATATTTTGAAAGTACATATTAATGATCGCGTAGAAGATTGGAAAATTATTAAACAATAACCAAAAATTAAACATTATGAATACAATTATACAAAAAATCATATTCTTTTGTGCTGTTTTTACAGTACACACCGCTTTTATGTTACAAGCGCAAAACAGAAATCCTGTAGGCGCCATTCCGGGCGTAATTGATGTATCGCCCATGGGAGCAGCTACTTATACTATACCTATAGAAGTTGTGCCGGGCACGCAAGGTATACAGCCCAACCTTTCCATTGTTTATAACAGCATGGGCGGCATGGGGCTATTAGGCATGAAATGGAATTTGGCAGGGTTGTCGGCGATTACGAGATGTATGCAAACGCCATATTATGATGATAGAATAACGGAAATCCAATTTGGTATCGTGAAAATATTTGCATTTGATGGCCAGCGTCTTATTACTACAAATACTATTAATGCTGATGGTATTCAACGAGAACTAGCTACCGAAATGGAAAATTTTATGCGTGTTTATGCGCACGGAGCTGATGACAGGACGTATCCAACTACACATTTTACAGCTTATACTGATGATGGAAGCATTATTGAATATGGACATACAAGTGATTCAAAACAAAATTTGGGTACCACTAATGGATCTGTATTAAGTTGGCACATAAACAAAATAACCGATGCCAACGGCAATTATATGACCTTTACTTATCACGGGGGAAGTGGTGGACATATTGGACTTAAGGAAATTAACTATACAGGCAATCTGAACAATAATATGGAAACTTATGCTAAAGTGGAGTTTAAATATACACCATTATTGGGGCTATGGGGATACAACACCCACTTTGTAAGTGGTTATAGAATACACACTTCCGATGTGTTAGATAAAATTATAGTAAGTTATAAAGATACAGTTGTACGTAAATATGAATTTAAATATAATATGAATATATGGAATGCATTGGAAGGTGGTACAGCACATTTAGAAAAAATAGTATTATCCGGCGTAGGGGGGACAAAACAACTTAATTCAACTACGATAGAATGGGGAAATAAAAATACATCCATTGAAGAAAAGACTATCAACGTAAGGTGTGCAAAGAGTATTACCGGTGACTTTAACGGCGATGGGCATTCAGACATAATATATTATGATGAACAAGGTTGGCATTTAGAATTATACAACCCTACAACTAATCTTTTTGAAGAAAAAGCTTCTGAGCGAAATGTAAATTGCGTTATAATGCATGCTCAAGATCTTAATGGGGATGGAAAAGATGAACTAATTATTGGTAGTATAAATTCAACAAATGATACTCTCTTTTTAAGAATTTTATCATTACCTAGTAAAACCCAAATTGGATCAACTCTCAAATATCCTGTTTACCCGGATCCTTACTATAATCAACTTGGATATATTGGCTTTGGGGATTTTGACAATGACGGGATTACTGACATCTTGCTTTATGAAGGAAGAGGCACCACCCATTCGCACGGTGTTCCAATTCCACCTAGTTTATTAAGGTTAAAAAAAATTGTAGGAAATAATCATGTTGATATGTTGAGCATTTCAGGGGGGTATGGCATTCCGGCCAACACATATATGATACCTATTGACGCTAAAATAAATATTATAGATCGTTTAGGAAATGGGAAAAAAAATATTCAAGTTGAAGCAAACGGTACCACAACAATATATGAATTTAATGGTTCTTCTCTTGAAGCGAAAAATACGAATCCTGCTTATCATTCCTACACTCATAAATATTATGGCGATGTAAACGGTGATGGAATTACAGATGTTTTGGTATTTTGCTATGAAAACCAAGAATTTAAATGGAAGATTTTTATTGCAAAAGGAGATGGAACTTTTCTTGAAGGAATTACAATTTATCCCGAGGCTAATACTAATATAAATGTTTTAGATGCAACTGCTGCTAATCCCGGTGCAGGTAATAAGTCTGCTCCTAAATATGAACCTCGGTTTGCGGATATTAATGGAGATGGGAGAGAGGATATTATTCAAAGAGTTGGAAACAGCTTCACTATACTATATTCTAAGATGGTTATGCCATATTCTATGGGGGGAGTTTTGTGGGGGGTATACGGATTCATAAAAGAAACGATATCTTTTAAT